>JAACDB010000093.1 GCA_009937095.1 Verrucomicrobiota bacterium | reverse complement strand
CCTTTGCCTTCGGTCTCGCCGCCAAAGCCAAAAATAGCATCCATTCCAGCCCGCTTCACCCCTCAAGTTTAGCTCCCCACCCTAAAAACAAGCTCCATAAAGGCAAAAAGCTTCCCTCTCCTCCCTCTTAAGAGAAACAGACTCCTAGATCATATATCATGCCGTTAATCCCGCGTCTGCAGGACTCAACACCAATGCAAAAGATACGTAAAATCATTTGCATATTCATAATTTTTGCTCCTTTCCTGTACTTCTCCAAACTTCATAGCCGTCAGTGGACAAATAAGGATGGGCAAAAACTCATCGCCGATCTCACCGAGCTTGTTGATTCGGAAACCATTAAACTTCGCTCCGCACAAGACGGGCGGATCTATACCTATGAGGTGAGAAAACTTTGCGAGGCAGATCAAAAATTCGTACAAGAACAAATAGACGCCGAATCAAAAAAGAATGCCGTAAGCCAAAACCAAAATACGCCCGCCAAGGCAGTCAGTCGCAGGGCAAAATGGACTGAGGATTATGCAGAAGCCCAAAAGGAGGCCAAAACGCATGATCTCCCCATGCTCTTGCTGTTTACCGGCTCCGACTGGTGTAGTCATTGTATCCAGCTTGAGGAAGGAGTTTTCAGCAAGCGGGACTTCAAGAAATTCGCCGATAAGAATATCGTCTTAATGAAAGCCGATTTTCCGCGCAGCAACCAAAAGGCCGCAATCAAAAAACAAAATGCCAAACTAAAAAAAGAATTCAAGGTCTCGGGTTACCCCAGCGTTTTCATCCTTAGCCCATCCGGCAAAAGATTGGGTCGCATCCACGGCTACGACCGATGGTCGGAAGACGAGTATATTCAGAAAATCGAAAAGCTAATTAAAAAATAATAGCCAAAAAGATTGCTGGCCTAAGATCCAATTTTTATAACCCAGCAGCATGAAAAATATAACAAGTGCCTCCTGCCTCATCATTTCCATAGTCTGCCTTAGCCTCACGCTGCCTTCAAACGCCCAGACTCCTTCCGAAACGCCCCACATCGAAGTCACCGGTCAGGGCGTCGTTGAAGCCGAACCGGATTTATTGCGCTGGGATTTGGAAGTCGAGAACCATAGCCCCAATATCGCTGGATTGGCAACCGCTCATACCGAAACCATCGCCCTCGTGCTGAAAGCCATTGAAAAGTTGGGCGTGGCCAAGGATCGCCTGCAAACCAGCCGACCAAAATTGGATGAGCATTACACCCGCCGTAACAACAGCACTGTCAAAGACGGCTACAAGGCCTCAACCCGCATCGCCTTTGAACTCACCGACATCAATCAATACGATACCGTCTGGCTGGAACTCAGTGAATACGGAGGCCTGCGTATTCACAATTCCACCTGGGGACTCGACCAAACCAAACTCTCACAACTCCAATCGCAGGCCCGCCTGAAAGCGATTGAAAATGCCCGCCAGAAGGCGGTTGAAATGGCCGAGGCACTCGGCATGGCTCTGCGGTCGCCCTTGCGCATCAGCGATACAAAAGGTGTACGGCCATACCCCATGGCTGAAGCCTTTGCGCTTTCAGTCGCCCCGCGCAATGGCGGCAGCGGCCCTGCTCATGCATCTGGAATGCTTGCGATTCGCGCCGAAGTTGAGGTGGTATTCGAAATGGGAACAACCATTCGGAAATAATTAAAAAGTGCCTTTAATTCATTCAGGCCTGAAAGGCACAGTGATACCACGTGAGCCTTTTTAGAATTGTTTTACCCACCAGAAATTAGACAGGGTTTAGTCCCTCTATCTATTGCTTACATGGCTTGTACAATATATTTATTTATAATTTATATTGATAGATTCTATGGGTGTATATATTGTCATATGAAGTTTTCATTAACACCACTACCCCAATAAATATGGACTCTAATAATGCTAGTAATAAAATAACCGATTGGAATGAGAAAGAAATTGAAGTCTGTTATAATTCCAAAACAAGCTCATTCGCAACCTTACACCCCAACCAAAACATTGTTTCCAAAATGCATAAGTTGGGCTTCTCACCTGAATAGAAACGTAAGTATAGCGAACGATCCGGGGATTTAAACTTTAGCAAAGATACCTTTTCATCGAATTTTAACTGGAGCCTGGGTCATTATTGCGAACTTCAGTCCATTCACAGCGCTCAAGCCATTGCTTGGTCGATTTTTGGACTGATCAGCAATACCACTCCAATTGTTAAACAGAACTGGATGCTGGATTTCTTTAAATGCATCGACCTGAAAGATACTTCCGTTAAAGACGCACAGTTCTTTTTCTGGCGTAAATTACCCAGCATCGCGAAACCCGTGAACCTTTGTCCCGAATGTGATGTCATGATCGCAACCCCAGATACCATAACGGTCATTTTCTGTTTTTGGAATGTCACTTTTGATGAATCCAAAACCAATTTGGTTAAAGAACGAATACAGAAGATTTCAGAATTTATAGGCGATGAGAAGAAATTGGATCTTTCAAAAAGAAGAGAGCTCAACCTTTTGTTGATAGATCATAGCGAAAAAATCCAAACAAAGCTGCTTCCAACCCAATTAAATTGCCGCTTACTAAAAACAACATGGAAGAAACTTTGTACTTTTAAAAGTCATCCGCACAGCGAAGAAATCGAACGTTACTGCCGTTGGAAATGCAAGCATACGCGACCCACCCAAGTAGAAGAGAATCAAGTCGCCTAAAAAGCGAAAATTAAGGGCAAACGCTAGAGCGAAGCGCAGGCATCCAAATCCTCCCGCGCATTGACCGGTACTACTTCAATAGCTCGATCCGTACGGCGCGCCAAGCCAGCCAAAACTTTACCCGGACCGCATTCATAAAATCGCTCCACCGGGTTTTACGAGGCAGCATTTCGCAAACATGCTTCAAATTGAACCGGAGAAACTACCTGTTTAACGAGGTTTTCTTTTATGGCTTCCGGATCACTCACCCGCTGACCGGTTACATTGGTGTAAACCGCTATCTCAGGTGCTTTAAATTCAAAGTCTTTAATAAATGCGGAAAAGGCATCGCGAGCGCTAACCATTAGACGACTGTGATAGGCACCTGCTACGTTCAATGGCTTAACCAACTTAAATCCGCGATCCTGAGAATTCGCAACCGCATCGAGAACTTTCTCACTTTCACCGGAAACCACAATCTGACCCGGGCAGTTCAAATTCGCGATTTCGATATCAAATTCATCACATAAAGCCTGAACCGCTTCCCGTTCTCCACCAATCACACTAGCCATGCCGCCCTTGGTGGTGTCGCAGGCCAGCTGCATGAGGCGACCGCGTTCAGCGACCAGACGCAGACCCGTCTCGAAATCAAAAACCCCGGCACTCGCCAAAGCGGTCAGTTCCCCAAGGCTCAAACCACAGGCCGCTTGTAAATTCCCTAAAAGACCCTGCTCCTGGAGTAGACGGAAAACTACGTAGCCATGGACATAGAGCGCTGGCTGACAGACTTTTGTGCTGCGCAACTCCTCCTCAGGCCCCTCAAAGCTGACCCCCTTCAGGTCCCAGCCTAAAACTGCATTCGCTTGGTCATACAACGCGCGTGCGGTGTCTGAAGATTCGTACAAGGAAGCGCCCATACCAACCTGCTGAGCGCCCTGACCTGAAAAAAGTAATCCCGTTATCATAATTGAAAAATATATAAGTCTTCCGTTAAGCTCTGCATTCATAAGTTGGATGTGATGCGTGGCAATCAGAAAGAGGATATGCATAAGAAAGAACAACTAGACGAGTGGGATAAAAATAATAGCTGGCACCCTTTCAGCCAAATGCAGGAATACTGCCAGTGGCCACAGCTCCATCTAGCCCGCGGGCAAGGTTGCTGGCTTTGGGACACCGAAGGCAACCGCTACCTCGATACCAATGCCTCTGTTTGGACGAATACCTTTGGTCATAACGACCCCGACTTAAACGATGCCCTAAAGGAGCAACTGGCGCAGCTTGGAAATACTTAAGGCAGAACTTTTAAAACCAGAAATCAAAAATCCACCGAAATCAAAACCGGCATGCCCAAAGATCCGTCTCGATATGCGCCGAAAAAAAGGCACGCTCCGTGAATTGAGAGTGGTTGAGAATTCGAAAGAAACGCTCAATCTAGCCAATAACGATTATTTAAACCTACGAAAAAATGGCCGCCTTGCCCAAGCGGCAAACGAAGCGACCTTACGCTCTGGTGCTTCCGCCTCAGCCTCTCCTCTCATCACCGGGTACACTGCCATACATGCAGCATTAGAAGCCGAAATACGCGATTGGTACGCCATGCCGCAGGCCTTGTTATGGAACAGCGGTTACGCTGCCAATCAAGCTGTCCTGTCACTCATCATCCAACCGGGCGACCTTGTCTTGGCAGACCGCCATATTCACAACAGTTTAATAAACGGAATCCTAAAATCCAAAGCCCGCCTTATTCGCTTCCCGCACAACAATCTCGAAGCACTTGAATCATGACTGAGCGCTGGGTTTGGATATCGGGCTGGGCAATCTCAACCAAGGACTTCAGGCGTGCCGCTACCGCATGGAAACCTCAAGCGGAGCATCACTTCGCCCCGCCCTCCCCTCGAGCAGTGGATCAGGCGCGCGCTTTAAGCCCGAGTCATCTGGGTGCGTGCACCGGCTTTCTCTCGTGCCAACTCAAGGGTCGATTCAAATATTTGGAATGCAGCGACCTCTCCGCTGAAATGCTTAAGGAATGTGCGCAACACCATCCTTATCTGAAACTCAGCATTCGAGATGCTTGGCAAAAAACTTCTAAACCAGAGTATTGGAATCACTTGGCTAGTGCTAGCCTGTTACAATGGTCACCCAACCCGCCACGCACCTTGAAAAACTGGCAACAGCTTTTGCGTCCGGGCGGATATTTATGGCTGGTCTTCTATGCAAAACCCTCGCTCCCCGAGCTCGAATCAATCCTGAAAGGTGAAGGGGTAATTCATTGGCGCTCTCCCGAGAAATGGAGGGATTTATTTATTGATGCTGGCTTTCACCTGTGTCGAATGGAGCACCAAGTCCGGCAATATGATTACCCGAGTGCACTCCATTTTTGGAAATCATTGCACGGGACGGGTGCCAGCGTCCGCCGGAAAATGAAACCCAGTCAAATGATGCGCTTTTTTCGCGAATACGAGAGGGAATTCACAGGAAAGGAGGGCGTATATGCTACTTGGAACTTCTGTCGGGTTCAATTACGGGCTCCCGGGTGACTCCACCCCGGTAATTGTTTTTCATTTGAGAGGTTGCCAGTTGCGGGAACTCAGCCACAGTTACCCTTGTGAAAGATCAAGACAAGACTACCGGATCCGTAGATTTGGACGCATTCTGGGAGGAGCTGCGCCGCTTCGCAATTGATGTTATTGAGCGTGAACCTGCCCTCGCGTCACTCCTTCACGATACCGTGATTGACCGCGCCAACTTCGCCGAGAGCCTCACCTACCGCATTACCCGCAAACTCGCCAATCATGCCGCCTCAGTTGAGGCTTTGCACACCGTATTCCTACAGGCCTTTACCGAGGATCCCAAAATCCTTGAGCAGGTTATTCTGGATATTCAAGCGGTATGCGATCGCGATCCCGCCTGCGATGATGCCCTGACACCCCTCCTCTATTTCAAGGGTTTCCAATCCCTGGTGTGTTACCGCGTCGCACATTTCCTCTGGAATCAGGATCGCAAGGAATTTGCGCTCTATCTCCAGAGCCTCATTTCCGAAACCTTTAGCGTCGATATTCACCCCGCTGCCAAACTGGCGGGTGGCATCCTGCTGGATCACGCCACCGGATTCGTCGCGGGCGAAACCGCCGTCATCGAACAGGATGTTTCCATTCTGCACGAGGTCACCCTCGGCGGAACCGGCAAGGATCGCGGCGACCGCCATCCCAAAGTTCGCTCGGGGGTACTCCTCGGAGCCGGCGCAAAAATCCTTGGCAATGTAGAAATTGGTACCGGTGCAAAAGTTGGCGCCGGAAGCGTAGTGCTCAATGATGTACCGGCTCATACCAGCGTTGCCGGAGTTCCCGCAAAAGTGATTGGCAAAACCAGCGAGGTCTCACCCGCGCTGGGCATGTGCCATGAACTGGACAGCTAAGCGATTGAGCCAAGCGTAGCTATGGACGCGACCACCCTTGCCCACTCAGACCCGCATAGCGCCCTTTGGACGCTCTGCCTGGCTGTTGGTGCCGGTTGCCTACTTACAGTACTCTCCCGCCGACTCCACCTCCCCACCATTGTGTTGCTTCTTGCAGGTGGTTTTGCCCTTGGACCGGAGGGCCTCAACCTTTTGCGGCCCGATGCCCTTGGACATTTTTTACCGGTATTGGTCTCTCTGGCAGTTGCCTTGATCCTATACGAAGGCGGACTAACCCTGGATCTCAAAGAATTCACGCACACCTCGACCGTTATTCAACGCCTCTTGAGCGCCGGTGTCCTCATCACCTGGTTTGGATCCGCACTCAGTGCCTACATCTTTTTTGATACCACGCCCTCCTTTGCCCTCTTGATGGGAAGCCTCGTCATCGTAACCGGGCCAACCGTGATCGTGCCGCTATTGCGCCGGATTCGGCTCAGTAAGCGAATTGCCAGCATCCTTCACTGGGAGGCTGTGCTTATTGATTCCATTGGTGTCTTTGTAGCGATTCTTTGTTATGAGTGGGTCATTGAGGGTGGCGGCGCGGTTGCCTTACCCAATTTTCTGGTGCGTATCCTTGGTGGAACCAGTCTTGGTATCGTCGGTGGCTATTTAATATTTTTCACCATGCGGCGCGGGTGGGTTCCGGACAATATTGTCAATGCCTTCTCACTTGCCAGTGCGATGTTGCTCTTTGGCCTGACCGAATTAATTCGCCCTGAGGCAGGCTTGCTCAGCGTAACGGTTGCCGGTCTTATCGTGGGGCTCAACAAACCGCGGCAACTTCGCGAGCTCAAAGCTTTCAAGGCTGAGATCGTCGACCTCTTGATTGGACTACTTTTTCTTTTGTTGGTTGCCCGCTTGGAATGGGAACAGTTTGTGAGCTTCTACCAAAATGGCGGGGGCTGGGTCTTGCTTTCCGTGATTCTGCTGGTACGCCCCCTGAGCGTGATTGCATCCGGGTGGGGCACGACCTTGAATAACCGAGAAAAGGCCCTCCTCAGCTGGGTGGCACCGCGTGGGGTTGTCGCGGCCTCAATGGCCTCCCTCTTTGCTATTTCCCTAGCCGAGGGAAACAGCACACAGGGCGACCCGAAACTACTGGAGTCTTTTGTTTATTCCGTCATTTGTGCAACGGTGATTCTTCAAGGCCTTTCCGCCGGTCTGTTTGCCCGAATACTGGGACTGCAGCGCCCTGCACCCAATGACTGGGTCATCATTGGCGCACATTATTTTGGCCGTGAACTCGCCAAGCAAATCAACGAAACTGATAACCAACAGGATGTAATCCTTCTCGACAGTAATGCCCGCAACGCTGCCCTGGCACGCCGCGAGGGCTATGTTGCCCTCCATCGTGATGGAATGAATGCCGAAGAACTCTATGAGGAAGAACAGGCGCTCTTCGGAACCGGCTACGTCCTCGCGCTCACTGATAATATTGAACTCAACAATATCCTCATGCAACGCTGGGCCGAAAAACTGGATTCGGGCAAAGTCTTTGGTTGGATTCCTAAAAGTAGCCCGCATGACATGGACCGAATCACAGGCCAAACCGTCTTCGGTGACTTGGCGCGTCCCTCTCTCATAAGCAATGAACTCATGCAGAATGAAAGCAGCTTTGAAACAGTTCGCTGGACCGAAGACATGTCCTTACCAACGAGTGATTGGCATCCTCTGTTGATTCGTCGCGGGCGAAACCTTCGTACTCTGGCTAACGATGCCGCCCTTCGCGACCATGCGCGACCCGGGGATGAAGTCATCTGTTTAAAACGCTCCAAGGGCTTTCTCGTCCGAGCCTTGCAAAAAGGCTCCTTCCACGGTTTACAAAGCACCAGTCTTGGGGCTTTATACGCCGAGCTTGCGCAAATTGCAGACGCACATCTTTCCGGCGTACTAAGCGAGGTTGTGATGGAGCATCTAGATGCCCAGAACAAACGCTATCCTGCCTGCCTGGGTCACGGCATAGCGATTCCACATGTTCACTGCGAAGGACTCACTGAGCGTGCCTGCTTCGTGATTCACCTTTCCAGCGGTCTTCCCATACCCAACCAAAACGAACCCCTGCAACTCATCTTCTTCCTGCTTAGCCCGCTCGATGATACCGAAGGTCACCTTGCAACCCTCAACGATATTGCAAGAAATTGCCGATCTTCCAAAACAAGGGAACGACTCCTTGCCGCGGTAACCCAGGAACAGCTCATTGATGCGGTTTTAGCACGCTAGCCAACAAAATAACGGGCAATTAAACCCGATATCTTGTATTTTTACATTAATTGTATTAAGCCTTTAATATAATTTTATATTTTATATATATATTGTTGACACCAATTAAGATTAGGATTATATGTTAATTATTCTTTTATTAGAAAAAGTAATATAGATCATTTAATGGAATTTCTAAATTTTGTGCCAATAGGTACAAGAATAAGTAGTAAAAATGTAAATAGTAAGTAAGAGTAGATAGTATAGGGTAATATAAGGTAAGCGGGCAGTACCGCAAGGTGCTGTCCGCTTTTTACATAATAGGTTTATTAATTATATAATTTAGGCATATATCCATAAATAACTGGTGTTTAAGATGAAAAAAGTGCAAACTTACGGATACGGCAGGGCTGTTATTCCCCTCTTCCTGTTCTGTATCCTTGTTTATTGCCCATCCACCGCAACCGCCGTTATCCCTAATCTGGAGATTCCTGAGGCTAGTAGTGCCAATGCTACTTCAGCGGCTCAGGTTACATCCAAAGCCAGCAATCCCGATTTAAGCAATTTAAAGATTACTACCTTTGAAGCTACCACTTCAAACCCTGCGGGATCTTTAAACACTGCAGAAACCCTAAAGAAAACTAGTCCCGTTAATGGACTCAGTCTGCAAAATTTTTCAAATGACCACGCTGCAAGTACTATCGCCAGCGATAAAGCTCCTTCTCTTACAAAAACCGGCAATCATGCTGCTTTCGATTCCAACCAGAAAGACTCCGCTCAAGCCGGAGGATGGGAATATCGCATTCGAAGTATGGCAATTATGTTCGCCGTCATTGTAATTCCACCTGCCTGTATCATTGCTTTACTGTTCTGCAAGGTAAAGAGACTCAACAGGCGAGCCGGAAAGCATAAACATAGTTACCCGCATCAGCATAGCTGGCAAGGTTGAGCTACAAGGCTTAACGAGAGTTCTCAGCCATCGGTTGATTCCATCACTATTTGCGAATCTGGTAATCTGTCTTAGATTCAACCTGTGCTTGTATCGCCCGAAAAGCCGCGCTAACCTCTTCATCCTTCAAAGTGCGGTCGCTCGCGCGAAAGCTTAAACTCAAAGCCAGGCTTTTCTTCCCGGCAGGAAGACCTTCCCCTTCGTAGGTATCAAAACAAGTGATCGATTCACAATCAAATCCAACTGCTGCCTGCTTTGCAAATTTTGCCAAGTCGGATTGCACACGCACCGACAAAACGGACTGATCCACAACCAATGCAATATCACGTGCCGATGCCGGCTGATTGCTAAAGGAGGCATGGCGTGGCTGTTTGACCGTTCGCTTGAAACACTTAAGGTCAATTTCCACTACACCCGCAATCACTGGAAATTCCAGATCCCAACGGTCGCGAAGGCTGGCAATATTTAGCATGCCGGCCGTGCATTTGAAACCCTGACGGGCGAGGTCCCCCGCCTGAGCGCTATGCCCACCCTGCCAAAGCGGCGAACTATCCTGCGGTTCAAAGCTTAACTTTGTAGCTGGCAAACCCGCCAAGCCAGCGATGTTTTCGCACCAAGTACGTGCATTGTAGAAATCTACCACTGGTTGGTCCTTCCAATGACGGGTCAATGATTCACCCACCACCACAAAAGCAAAGGCCGCTAATTCCGTTACTCCCGACTCTGTCGCTTTAAAAATACGACCCCGTTCAAAAAAGCGCGTAGCTCCGGTTCCCCGGGCGGTATTCAATTGCAATACGTCCAGAAGGCCCGGCAGCAAGCTAGCCCGTAGATGGCTCTGGTCACTTTGAAGCGGGTTTTTAAGAGTCAGACGAGTGAAGGCTTCCTCTCCAAATAATGCGCGGGTCTCATCGGGATCACGCAGGGAATAGAGAAAGGCCTCGTTAAAATTCTGTCCTGTCAAATAAGACGCCACCGAAGCATTCACCGTATATGCGCGATCATCTTCAGTTTCTATACCACGCGCCTTCACCGATGTCTCCGGAATGCGATCCGTTCCATAAAGCCGGACAAATTCCTCAATCAAATCAACACCTCGTTCCAAATCACCGCGATAAGAAGGTACCGTTACTTCCCAGCGAACTGTGCCCTCAGCCTCGGTATGCTCGGCAATTCCCAAACCAAGTGCTTCGAGTTGCTTGCGTATGCATTCGTTGCTCACCTCGAACCCAATGAAGCGACGTACTGATTCGGGGAAAAGTTCGATTGCATTTTCGGTTGCAGGTTCAGCCCCCACCTCGATACGGTCGCCCTCAACGGTTCCACCAGCTACTTCGAGTATTAAATCCACCGCACGCAAGGAAGCGTAGAGCTGCCCCTTGGGGTCAATACCACGCTCGAAACGGTAAGCACTGTCGCTGGTTAAACCAATACGACGCGCACTCGCACGAACGAAAGTTGGATGAAAGTATGCCGTTTCCAAAACAATATCCACCGTTGCGTCGCTTACTTCAGCATCCACCCCACCCATAATACCCGCCAATGCAAGCGGAGCCTCCGAATCGGCAATAACGGTGTCGCTTGCACTCAAGCTGCGCTTTTCCCCGTCGAGCGTCGTGATCGTTTCACCTTTGGCGGCCTGACGAACGACAAGTTTTTTGCCACGTATTTTTGCAGCATCAAAAGCATGCATCGGCTGGCCGGTTTCGTGGAGCACATAATTGGTGACATCCACGACATTATTCACCGATCGTAATCCCACTGATTCGATGGCAGCGCGAAGCCACTTCGGGCTTGGGCCGATCTGAACACCTTTGATGCAAAAAGCAGTATAATGCGGGCAAACATCCTCTGCCTGTACTTCCACCCCTTTGAGTAAGAGCTCTTTTCCCGACGCATTACTGGTACTGGCTTTTACTTCAGGATATTTCAGGCTCAGGCCGAAACGAGCTGCCACTTCCCGAGCCAAACCGATATGACTGAGTACATCGACCCGATTGGGTGTAATTTCCAAATCGAGGATCGTATCAACATCGCTGTAAATTTCATTGAGCGGGGTTCCAACGGTCTGCCCCTTGTCGAGAATGAGAATCCCGTCATGGTCTTGACCAAGATTCAATTCTTTTGCCGAGCAAAGCATGCCCTCTGAAGGTTCACCCCGCAACTTCGACTTCTTGATTTTGAAATCACCGGGCAGAACTGCTCCCGGCAAGGCAACCATCACACGGTCACCGACCTCGAAATTTTTTGCCCCACAGACAATGTGGTGGGCTTCACTTGATTCGCCCGTGCTGACTTTGCAGCAACGCAGGCGATCGGCATTGGGGTGTTGTTCGTATTCGAGCACTTCGCCCACCACCACATGTTCCAACGACGGCGGGCCTAGGTTTTCCAAGGTCTCAATATCGAAACCCAGTAACGGCGATACCTCTGAAAGCACTTCAGGCGAATGCGCGACCGGGTCGAGATCAAGATACTGCTTCAGCCAATTATAGGAAATTTTCATCAAATCTAGGCAAATTGTTTCAAGAAACGCAGGTCATTCTGGTAGTAGTAGCGAATATCGTCTACCCCCTGCAAAATCATGGCAATGCGCTCGATCCCCATCCCAAAAGCAAAGCCTGTGTAAACTTCAGGGTCGATCCCCACCGATTTAAAAACTTCAGGATCCACCATTCCACATCCCATGATCTCAAGCCATTTGTTGCTCAATTTACCCAGATCCGGCGAATAGAAATCCATTTCAAAACTGGGCTCGGTAAAGGGAAAGAAACTTGGACGTAAACGCGTGCGAGCCTTAGCCCCGAAAATGGTCTTTACGAAATGATCCAAGGTAGCCTTCAAGTCAGTAAGAGTCACCTCGCGGTCCACATAGAGGCCCTCGATTTGATGGAAGTTCGCGCTGTGCGTCGCATCGGGCGTATCGCGACGAAAACAACGCCCCGGCGCAATGATACGAATCGGTGGTTTTCGCTCCAGCATGGTTCGAATCTGAACTGTGGAAGTATGCGTCCGGAGCAGGTATTTTTCATCGGCGTGCTTGCCCACGTTCTCCATGTGCAATTCGTCCGGGAGATAATAGGAATCCTGCATGTCCCGCGCGGGGTGATCCTGCGGAATATTCAAGGCATCAAAGCAATAATGCTCTGTTTCCACCTCAGTCGCCTCCGCGACCGAAAAGCCAATACGCTGAAAAAGCGCGACCATTTCTTCGCGAACCTGAGCAATGGGATGCAAGCTTCCTCGCACCGGCTCTGATGCCGGTAGAGTGGGATCAATGGCGGGACCCAGCTTGGCGGTCAATTCCGCTGCCTCAATACCTGCCAATGCAGCGGATAAAGCCTCTGTGACCGCGCCTTTGGCCTCATTGATCAGTTTGCCCATGGCGGGCTTGTCCTCCTTGGGAACTTTGCCCATGGACTTCATGACAGCAGTCAGGGAACCGTGCGGCCCCTGGATAGTGGCTTTGTAGGCTTCAAATGCAGCACGGTTATCCAAGCCCGGAGCGTGCTCCCGAACCTCTGCAATGATTTTCTCCAAGGCTTCTTTCATTTTATAAATTTAAATGCTTAAAGTCGAAAATCCACATCCGTGAAATTTTGTCGAGACGGATTTAAGGCTCCGCCTTACATTTCAACCACTTGGGCGTCTTTCCATAATTGATCCAAGCGGTAAAATTCCCGCATGGGCTTTGTCTGCAAGTGCACCATAAAATCAAAGGCGTCCACCACCAACCAGCCGCTCCCAAGCTCACGATCCTGCCCAATCAATTGAACCCCGCTTTCCTTCAGCGAACTGTCCAAAACCCCTTTGAGGGCCTTGACGTGCGGTTCTGAAGTGCCGGTAGCCAGAATCAGGAAATCGGTTATCGAGGACTGCTCGCCAACATCCAGAACACGGATGTCTTCCGCTTTCTTATCTTGTAGAGCAGAGACAACCGAATGTATGTCCTTCATAGAAGGATGAGGTTTTTGGGAAGCTTTCGAGGACATAATTGTTTAAACACAAGGCTTATAAAGACCTTCTTGCAAAATGAAAGCATCAAGTCCCGGCGGCAGCCATTCAGTGGGGGTCATACCCCTGGCATAAGCCCTGCGGATCTCGCTGGAGCTTATATCCATTAGGGGCGTATCAATTTCGACATAATTCAAACCGCGGATTTCTGGAGCGGCCAAAGAAGCACCGTGTCTCCCGGAAACCGAAAAAGTCACCTTTTCAGCCAAGCGCTCAATTTCCCGCCAACGCCCCAACTGCTCAAATTGATCTGCCCCTAGTATCCAAAAAAGCTCAGCACTTGGAAAACGTCCTTTGAAAAGCTCGACCGTAGCAATGGAATAACTCACCCCGCCCTGATCCATTTCATAAGTATCAACCGAGAAGTCTGGCTCTTCCGCCAGCGCCAGGCGCAACATCGCTAGGCGTTGGGCGGCATTCGCTACAGGGGCAGCGCTTTTAATCGGCGACTGTGCGGTCGGAATAAAAACAACCTTATCGAGCTTGAGCTCTGCCCTGGCAGCCCTTGCAATTGCGAGGTGTGCACGGTGAACGGGATCAAAAGTACCACCCAATATACCCATCCGGAGTGCTTCGCCTGCCTTTCCTTTCAATTTTTCACCCATCACTTTGTTTTGACCTCTATCGCTTTGATTGCCATGCCAGAATCTTTCCCGAGTCTATAAAACATGCAAACCGAATCCAAAGACGGCCAAGCGAGCCTGGCCCAAGTCCTGCAGTCCGCCCTCCAGCATCCGGAAGACGAAAACCAGAGCATTGGTCATTTATCTCGTGGAATAGGAGACAAGGGCTTCGGCCTCTTGCTCGTGATCCTCTCGCTTCCGAGTGCCTTTCCCGTTCCAGCGCCCGGCTACAGCACCCCTTTCGGAATCGCGATTATGCTGATTGCCCTTCAAATACTGAGCGGGCGTCACAGCCTTTGGCTCCCTCAACGCATTCAGAAGGTCAAAATTCCCGCCAGTCTCTGCCAACGCATGGCAAGCGCAGCCGCCAAATTTCTAAACGCAACTGAACACTGGATCAAACCCCGCCACCGCTGGATTGCTTCGCGAACCGGTCATGCCGCTCTTGCAACCGTTGTCGCTATCATGGCAAGCCTCATGATCCTGCCAATCCCCCTGACCAACACCTTCCCCGCAATTGTCATCTTTCTCATTGGCATCGGCCTCGCAGAAGAGGATGGCCTGCTTGCCCTGCTGGCATTTGCAGTGGGTGTCCTTGCGGTACTCCTGTATAGCTACATTATCTACCTTTTTATCACCGAAGGACCGGAAGCAGTTAACCAAATGAAAGAATGGATTAAAGGATCCCTTGGAGGAACCAAGCCCTAGCCTAAGCCTTCAAACTACCGGTATCGGCATGAAATCGACTTTCCGCTGTCGTGGCATTCACGTAGCCTTTGCGAATAGTAAAGTCACCAAAACGTTCCCCGTCCTCGCGTTCTTTCGCATACGCCAGTAACATCGGCTGAAGCGTTTCAATGATTTCCTCGTGGGTAATGGAGGTGCGGTATAATTTGTTCAGGCGCGCTCCGTCGAATCCTGCGCCCAGGTAAAGATTGTATTTGCCCGGCACTTTGCCCACCAAGCCTATCTCCCCAAGGTAGGGGCGACCGCAACCGTTCGGGCATCCAGTCGAACGTATTATAATCTCGTCCTCCCGCAATCCCGCCTCGTCCAGAATAAGCTCCAAATCGCTCACCAAATTCGGCAAGTAACGCTCCGATTCGGCAAGCGCCAAACCACAAGTCGGCAATGACACACAGGCGATTTGACTACGGCGCATTCCGGAAGCGGTTTGATAGGCATCCAGTTTATACTCCGCAACCAATGCATCAATACCCTCGCGCTCGTCTGCGTTAATATTGGCGAGAATCAAATTTTGATTGGGGGTTAAGCGAAACTCACATTTTCCGGTTTCCGCGATGGCACGCAGACCGGATTTAAAGGGCTTGTCCTCCAAGTCGATGACCCGTCCCCCCTCGATAAAGAGTCCCAGATTCCATTTGCCGTTGCTCCCCTCGGACCAACCGTAGCTGTCTCCATTCGTCTCAAATTTAAATTCGCGGGCATCCTCCAGCGCATAGCCCAAACGTTTTTCTAATTCACCACGGATAAAGGCAACCCCACGATCCTCAACAGTGTATTTAAAACGAGCATGCGCACGTTCGACGCGATCCCCATAGTCACGCTGGATCGCCACAATTTTTTCTGAAACGGCCACTACCTGATCCGGCTTACAAAATGCCATCACGTCTGCAAGACGGGGATAAGTCTTTTCATTGCCGTGCGTCATTCCCATGCCGCCACCAACGGTGATATTAAAACCAGCCAGTTCGCCATTCTCGATAATCGCAATAAAGCCAAGGCAGTGGGCAAAAACATCCACGTCATTTTGTGGCGGGATGGCCACCGCGATTTCAAATTTGCGCGGCAAATAGGTCTTACCGTACAGCGGCTCTACTTCATCCCCGCCCATGTCCAGCGAGCGCGGCTCCTCAGAAGCAATCTTTTTGCCGTCCAACCAAATCTCCGAGTACGCCTTCGTCTGCGGCTTCAAGTAGGTGTCAATTTCGTCTACAATCGCCTGCACCGCTTGATGCACTTGTGATGCCTGCGGATTTGGCGAGCACATGGTATTGCGGTTCACATCGCCGCAAGCAGCCAAGGTCGACATCATTGCCTCATTCACCGAAGCAACAGTCCATTTTAAATTTCCCTTCAGAATGCCATGCAGCTGAAAAGCCTGACGCGTCGTCAATTTGAGCGTATCAAAATCACAATACTGAGCGAGCTTATCAACGACCAGCCATTGCTCTGCCGTCGCCACCCCACCAGGTAGTCCAATGCGAGCCAAAAACGAATAGGCTTTATCGAGCTTGTGTTTGCGGCGATCGTTCCGAACGTCACGGTTGTCCTGTTGATAAATACCGTGGAATTTAGTCAGCTGTTGGTCGTCTCCATCGATTGAGCCGCGCGAAGCATCCGCGAGACCCTCCAGGATGGTTCCGCGCAAATAATCGCTGGCGGTCTTAATGCCTTCGTTTTTATGGAGTTTGGCTGCGCCTTGACTGTCGGAAATCATAATATTTGTTTTTCTTTAATACCGTTATAGTGCTCTTTCGCTCTGTCCTTGCAAATAAACGAGACATTAATTTGACTCTTTTCTTTAGTTTGTCACTTAAAAACCTAAGATTAGATATTTTTGAGCTGCGCTTGCACCCCTGCGCATCCTCAGCCATATAGTTAGTACTTCCATGAATTCTTCCAAAAACATACCGGAATCCGCTCCTGTGACACCCGAGCAGGCACGGAACCTTGAAGCTGTATTCAATCAATTGAAGCCGGATCAACTCAAATGGCTGGCCGATTTCCTTGCCGGGCACACCGGTGCTGCACCTGCGGGCAAGCAGCCAAAGCTCACTGTGCTCTACGGATCGGAATCGGGTAATTCCGAAACGCTTGCCAGCCAAACGGCCAAAGAAGCCAAGCAATTGGGCTTCAAGGCAGAAGTCGTCAATATGGCCGATACCTCCCCCGAGAAAGTTGCAGCTTCCGAAAATCTCCTCGTCCTCGTCAGTACTTGGGGAGAAGGCGATCCCCCCGAAACCGCCATCGATTTCCACACTGCATTTATGTCGGATACGGCCCCTAAAATGCAAGGGACCCGCTTTTCGGTTCTTGGACTCGGGGACACCAGCTATGAACACTTCTGTAAAATGGGTAAGGATTTTGACAGCCAGCTCGAGACCCTTGGCGGCGAGCGCATCCACCCCCGGGTAGACTGTGATGTTGACTTCGACGACGCCTATGCGGCTTGGCTGGAGGGAAGCTTGGGGGCATTGGTCAAACTGGCCGGGCCAACAGCAGGAGCAGCACCCGTCGCAGTAGCCAAAGAACCAACCCAATACTCACGAAAAAACCCCTATCCCGCCCAATTAAAGGAACGGATCATTCTCAACGGCGAAGGCTCCGCTAAAGAAACCATTCACCTGGAATTTGATCTGGAGGGCTCCGGCTTGGAATACAACGTGGGTGATTCCCTCGCGGTCATACCGCATAATGCCAAGGATGTAGTCGACGCTGTTGTGACAGCCTCCAAACTCGACCCTGCAGAAACGGTCACACTCAAAGACGAAAGCTTTACCCTCCTCGAAGCACTCACTTCCCAACTTGATCTGACGGCTCTTTCCAAGCCCGTCCTCAACCGTTACAACGAAATTGCCCAAAGCAAAGAACTCGATGCCATCCTTAATGATAAAGAGCAACTGTTGGAATTTATCGACGGGCGCGATCTCGCAGATCTTTTAACCGCTTTCCCTGCCGAAGCGTTAAACGCACAAGCACTGGTTGAGTGCCTCCGCAAACTTCCACCACGCCTTTATTCGATCGCCTCCAGCTTGAAAGCACACGAAGAGGAAGTGCATTTGACGGTTGGTGTGGTGCGCTACGACAGCCACGGACGTACGCGCAAAGGCGTTTGCTCCACTTTCCTGGCCGAACGCATCCAGCCGGGCGAGTCTGCCGGTGTCTTCGTCACCGCCAATAAAAACTTCAAGCTTCCGGAAAACCCGGAGACACCCATCATCATGGTTGGACCGGGTACTGGTATTGCACCCTTCCGTGCCTTTATCGAAGAACGGGCTGCCACCAACGCTCCCGGTAAAAACTGGCTCTTCTTTGGTGACCAGCATTACCAAACGGATTTCCTCTACCAACTTGAGTGGCAGGACTACCTCAACGACGGACTCCTCACCAAACTGGATGTCGCTTTCTCGCGCGACCAACCCCACAAGGTTTACGTGCAGGACCGTATGCGCGAAAACAGCAAAACCCTATACCAATGGCTGCAAGACGGAGCGGTCTTTTACGTCTGCGGCGATGCTTCGCGCATGGCGCACGATGTCGACCGGGCTTTGCATGAAATCATAGCTCAGGAAGGCGGCCTCAGCGAGGACGGCGCCACCGAGTACGTGAAAGCGCTAAAAAGCGACAAGCGCTACCTGCGGGACGTTTACTAGATTCCCAGAGCACGGCATATATGGCCATGGAGTTGGTAATTCTCGAGATAGGGAGGGATCAGGCTTGCCCCCGGCCCGATGGCAGCCAATTCAACGTGCTCGGCAGTATGATTGTGCGAAGTCCAACCCACCGCAGTCAACAAGCCTAGTTCTGCCTTAAAAGTATCCGCCAATAAGCCCGCTGGGTATTCTGCACCTGCCAAAAATGCTTTATTGAAAACGGCAACTTTTTCCTCGGGCAGGTCAAGCCCTGTAACCGATTTGAAATAAGCCCGATAGAGACTCCCTGTTCGCTTAACCTCACCGGCAATTGCCTCGAGACTGGCGGTCATGGAATTGAGCCCGTCCAGCGCCGCCCCGCTGTTCTTATACGCCTCACCTGCACCATTGAGCTGACATCCGCCCGTGCCATGATCACTGGTAACGATTAGGAGCGTGTCAGGATGCCTTTCACAAAATTGAAGCGCGGTCTCAATACAACGATCAAACTCCAGTTGCTCGTGCAAGATGGCCGCCCCGTCGTTGACATGTCCGGCGTGATCTATTCTTCCGGCCTCTACCTGCAAAAGGAAACCCTCCCTGCTATCGGACAGCCGACTCAAAGCTGCCTCAAACATTATCTCTAAGCCTGGAATCTCTGCTAAGGCTCTATCCTGTGCTCGATCCAGCGCGTAAGGCAAGTGGTCATCCGTATACAAACCCAGCAAAGGTCCGCCTTGTCCAGACAGCGCCTGCAAATCCCCCAAGGTCTTACTGATGGCATACCCCTTCTTTACAAAAGCATCCATCCGGTTACCCGTTGAGGATTCAAAATAACGACGTCCGCCGCCAAGCAAAACATCCACCTCCCGCTCGAGGTACTGCTCCGCAATAACATCCTCGGAATCTCGGTGCGCAACATTTGCCACGAAAGCAGCAGGAGTGGCATGTGTTATACGGCAGGTGCTCACGCACCCGATCACTTTCCCCGCCTTTTTTGCCCGCACGAAAAGGGGCTCAAGTGATTTCCCCCTTGGATTAATATTGATTGAGCCGTTGTTGACACGCTGCCCGCAACCCCAAGCACTACCGGCCGCCGCTGAATCCGTCACGGGTGAACTCGCAGAGGCAGTCCCCTGTAAAGCCCGCCGCACCCCGCGCCGCTCTAGTAGATGCATCCAGTTGAGCGGTCGCCCCTTATTTCTCAACTGCCAGTAATGTGCCAGCGAAAGCGTTCCGGTGCCCATACCGTCAGCAACTAAAAAAATCAAATTTTTAGCAGACGGTTCTACCTTGGGCTCTGCCGCGACCGAAGCATGAGTAAACATGCCAGCCAAACCTGTTAGACTGGCACCCTTGATAAAATTACGACGACTGTTTTTATTTACTTTAGCCATACCAATAACCCTATTGAAAGCGGCGATGGAGGTATTTCAATAATTGCGCCATCGGCATTCCCTATTCCGCCAAGGCCGTAGCATACCACTCCCGAACAAGTTCTAAAATGGCTTCTACGGAATCGGCGGCTTCAAAGTCCAGAGAAGCAGAATTGATGCAGTAGCGCAGCCCCCCGGGACCCGGGCCATCCGGAAAGACATGCCCCTGATGCGAACCGCAAACGGCGCAATGCACCTCGATGCGAATCATGCCATAACTCGTATCGCGATGTTCACCTAAAGTGCGTGGGTCAATGGGCTTTGAAAAACTCGGCCATCCGGTACCTGAGTCAAATTTATCGGTGCTGCTGAACAGTGGAGTGGCGCAACCAATACAGCGATACAGGCCAGTAGCTTTATTATCGTGGTAGGGATTCTGAAAAGGGCGCTCCGTACCCTGCTCGCGAGCAACTTTATATTGTAGCTCATTGAGACGGGCACGCCATTCTTCCTCGCTGTGCTGCACAGGAAATTTGCCACTGGAAAGATCGACATGTGAGGGCAGCGCACAGGCACTCGCGCACGCAGATACATCCGTTTTACTGCCTGCAGTCGCTTTACCTGAACTGGATTGCTCGTCCCCCACTGCTACTACCATAAGTACTAGCCCGATTAAGCCAAGTGCCGGAAGGAGAAATTTCCACCCTTTCCCAAAACCTGAAGGAATGCGCTCTGAATGACTTTTCATGATAGCTTACTGAAACTTACTCCCCTTGTTATCACTGAATTTCGTTTTCAAATATCCGATCCTTAGTATCGACATGTCGCATCCCAGAAGGTTTCCCGTTAAATTGCTCTTTGAAATGATCGAGTACCGCCTTTCCGATTCTCTCAACCGCAGCCTCCATTGGCAACAAAGGCGCTTGATTAACCTCAGGTATTGGCGCTGCCTCAAGCGGTTCCAATGCCACGGACTCATCCACTTCGCCCAGCTCGGCATATTCAATGGGCGCTTCCTTAACCACAAGCGACTCAGCACCCTTTGCCTCTTTTCGCACCGGATCCGCACCGGGTACAACCAGCGGCGGAAGATTCAGGTCACGCAGGTTTAGTTTTTTTTTTCGTCACCGGTAGCATCGGAGGAACCACCCTCACTGCCTGCCAATTGCTTGAGTACCGTGTCAATCGCCCGTGAGCGCGACTCCTCGGCAGCCTTCAACAGCACTACCTCAAAATTGACTTTTTCTGATAAGCCGCGTTTAACACCTACCCCGCCCGCATGCAAGGCATCCAGCATGCGCATGAGGGATTCTGTCGTCAGGCTCACACCCAGCTTGTCAGAGCTTCCGGAATTTTGAATTGCATCCAATAAAACGCGACGCACTTCGGCCTCCAAATCAACCAAAATGCGATACAAGTCGCGACCTTCACTTACAAAGACATCCACCGCTGCAATGATCGCCGCAAAGTCCAAGGTGCCCAATGCCCCCGCGAGCTGCGTGATGCGCTCCGCAGAAACCAGCCCATAGACATCCAAAACATCCTGCTCGGCGATTTCCTTGCCACAGAAAGAAATCATTTGATCGAGAATCGATTGTGAATCGCGCATTCCACCATTGGCGAGCCGGGCCACTGCCGCCAAAGCCTCGGGGGCTACTTTGATGCCCTCTGCTTTTCCAATGGTGGCTAGTTTCTCTACGATGACCTCATCCGAAATGGGGCGAAACTCAAACCGTTGGCATCGGGAGACAATCGTGGGAAGCACCTTGTGCGATTCCGTTGTCGCAAAAATAAAGATAACGTGGGACGGCGGCTCTTCCAAGGTCTTGAGAAGGGCGTTGAAAGCCGCAGTTGAGAGCATGTGCACCTCGTCAATAATATAGATTTTATAAGTGCACTGGGTAGGCGCGTATTGGCAGTCCTCGCGCAGTTCCCGCACTTGATCGACGCTGTTATTGGAGGCTCCATCGATTTCAATGACGTCCATACAGGAACCATTCATGATGGCCTGGCTGATTTCAGAATCATTGTCGGGCGCGACACTGGGCCCACCCTCGGCATTGAGCGATTTCGCAAAGAGACGAGCAGAACTGGTCTTGCCGGTTCCACGAGGACCCACAAAGAGGTAGGCATGGGCAATGCGTTTGCTTTCGATGGCATTGCGCAGGGTCTGGACGATATGATCCTGCCCAACTAATTCGTCGAACTGCTTGGGACGCCAGCGGCGGGCGATAACTTGATAAGCTTGCTCCATGCAGTTAATAGAAAAGCCGACAACCTGAGGCGCTGGCAAGTGGTTTCTGAAAAAGCATAGCTAAAGCGAGGAGAAGGCAAAAAAGTGGCCAGGCACCCTACGGCACATGTGGATCAAACTACCGCTGCTCCCTTCCGGGTCTGACGGGGTTCGCTTGTCCGGCATTGCATAGGACCCGGCCGATGGAGATAGAACCCTAAGCTCCTTCGCACCTCAACCCTACAATAGGACTTGCGCCCCGCCATCCCTCTGTTTGTCTTAACACATGCCGACAGAAGCCATCCAACAAAGGAAGCTCTTTTTCCCGATCAATGACCAGTTCCGGGAATACCTCAGTGGTTTTAGGCGTGCCCGTGAGCTGCCCGTAATTTATGAGGACATGCTCCAGTACGAGGAGACCTACCCGCTCATCGATAAAGACGGAAATGATACCCTCTGGCTCACCCTGATGTATGAACGGCAATACGGCCAAGAACTCTACGAGGGCTTAAAACGCATTTATGTAATGCTGCGCTCCGACGGTGATGAACGTGTCCTCGGAAATTTATATATTGATCGGGTCGACTACTGCACCTTTGGCAACACTAAGCCTATGCGCGTTCGCGTCGTAAATCAACACAACGACAACCATGATTACTTCTATGTCAAAAAAGCTGACGCCTCGCGGGTCTATGGCTTGGAGCTGGAAGAACTCCTCTCACCGAATGATATTAACTTCATGGTCTGTGGCGATACCCTGATCGAGGAACATATTATCGGCGTACCCGGTGATGATTTTATTCGCGACTATCTCCCCCGCCATGACCTGCACTCGGTACGGTTGGCGAAGGAATTCATCAAGTTTAACGAGCGTTGCTTCGTTCGATTACTGGGCGATATGCGGGCTTATAACTACGTGGTCGAAGTGACCCCCGATTTCGAGCAAAACCAATACCGCGTACGCGCCATTGATTTTGACCAACAATGCTACGAGGGGCGGCGTTCGCTATATCTGCCACAATTCTTCAAGAACAACCTACCCGTCGTCGAACTTTGCACCGAACTTATTAATGTTCAAACCAGCCTTCAGTATCAAAACGAGGAGCGTTCTTTGATTAAACGTCGCCTTAATTTTGTCATGGACCGTATCAATGCCTTACGCACCTGCATGTGCGCCGATCACATCTCAAGTCAGGAAAAAGTGCTACAACTCGGCGAGGAATTAGCCAGCATGCACGGCGTCAGTGCCTTCAGAGAATGCCAATCCATGGGAGAAATTACCTTTCTCAATATTAGCGTCACACTGGAAGTCGACTTTTAAGACCCTGAGTAGCCTCCGCGCAGGGATACGATAAACCGATAGGTCTCAGTTTTGCACCTGTACAATAGGACGAGGGAGCGCGACTTCATCCGCATCCTCCTTGTTGGGTTGGCAGTCAACCAATACGTCTTCAAAAACGGCCTCCTCCTTAAAGATAGCATTACCTCGTTTTACTTCATAGCGCTGCTGAACATACCGCTCGCCCAACGGGGTTAATTGCCATCCTCCACCCACATGCTTGTATAAAGTCTGTCCCTTGCATTTTGCCTGTCGCATAGTGTTGTCAGGACGATTGGGAATGACCAAACCCATATGATCTGCGGTTTCCCGCACTAACTTTGTTTCAACCGGGAAGAGTCCAAAGCGGGAATAAAACCAAGCAACGATCAAGTGAACATTGTCCTTTAAGCGGTCGTGCTCATGTCCATTAAAGAAAGGCGGACGATTAATGATGGCATTCGCATGTGCAACTCCAGCTTTGGACTACGCTTCTTAGGTACTGCGGTCCGATTTGCTTCCTGAAGTAAATTCCCAAAAGCCATCTTTATAAGGACATCTGAAGCGCGTTCTTGTAGGGCGGGATTCAGGGATTTAACGATCCCGTTGATTTCTAAAATCTTATTGATAGCATTTTTCATAGAGCATACACATGCCAAAGATTAATTTGGAATTAACAAATTTTACTTATACAGTATTTATACTTATAATTAATGGTGTCAATAACTAGTAATAAAAATATTACTAAAAAGGACTACCATTATCACCTCAGCTCCAATCACCCACGCCCGATATCAATCTGGCTTGAGCGTGTCCCAGGCAAGCCGCGCGCAGGCGATTCGTGAAGGGAAACTACGGATTCCACCCAAGGCATCCAGTTCGGTAATAGCTTTACCCGCGTCCGACTGAGAACCGTCAAGCAGCCCCAAGCCAGTAGCATGCAATTCTTTGTAGCTACAAAAGTTATCACGCATCGCCAATTCGAGGAGCATGGAAGCACTGGCCTTGCAAATCGCACAGGCGGCACATTCAAATGTGGCTGCTTCCAGTTTCCCCTCTACTCGCTTCAGATAAAAAGTGACTTTGTCTCCGCAGAGAGGATTGTAACCTTCAATTGTTTCGGTATATTCGGGCAACACTCCGAAATGACGCGGATTCTTGTTATGATCGAGGATGGTGGCCTGATACAACTGGCGCAAGGATTCCGTATCTTTTTTCATTTTTTACGCGCAGTTAAGGGCGCTCAGCCGAAAAATTTGCGGAGTTTGTGTACTGCTGCGACAAGCCGTTCGACCTCTTCAAGAGAATTATAAAAGGCAAAGGATGCACGGGCGGTTGCTGCAAAGCCAAATTCCTTAAGCAATGGCTGGGTACAGTGATGTCCGGCTCTGATGGCTATGCCGTCTGCATTCAGGAAGGTTCCGATATCGTGAGGGTGCAGCCCCTCGATCACAAAAGACAACACCGAGGCCTTTTCTGGAGCCGTTCCAAAGATGCTCAAACCCGGCACTTCCAGCAGGCCTTTTGTTGCAACCTCCAGAAGCTTTTGCTCGTGAGCGAGCGCTGCCGTGCGGTCGAGCCCTTTTAAATACTTAATCGCGGCTCCCAGACCGATCACGCCCGCAATGTGTGGGGTACCCGCCTCAAATTTACCCGGCAAGCCCTTGAATGTCGTTCCCTCAAAATCCACACGCTCAATCATGTCCCCTCCACTTTGGTAGGGCGGCAGACGTTCGAGCCATTCACGTTTGCCCCAGAGCACTCCAATCCCGGTTGGCCCAAACAATTTGTGGCCCGAAAAGACAAAAAAATCGCAGTCCAACTCACTGACATCCACCTGCGCGTGCGGTACCACTTGAGAACCGTCCAGCAAAACGGGGATATTTCTGGCATGCGCCATCTCGATCAATTCTACTGCCGGATTAATCGTACCCAGAGTGTTGGAGGTATGCACAAAGGCAAAAATACGGGTCCGTTCATTCAAAAGCGCCGGCACCGCTTCCATATCCAGTGAACCATCTGCCAACACCGGAACGACCTTGAGCTTCGCGCCCGATTTTTCAGCGGCAATCTGCCAAGGCACGATATTCGCATGGTGCTCCATGTGGGTAATCAGGATTTCATCACCTTGCTTCAAGATGGACTCCGTGAACCCCTGCGCGATGAGGTTGATGCTCTCTGTCGCCCCACGCGTAAAGATCACTTCAGCCGCATCTTTGGCGCCAATAAAATTGGCGACCATCGAGCGGGTTTCCTCATAGGCCTCGGTCAAATGTTCGCTCAAATAATGAACCCCGCGGTGAATGTTGGCATTCTCATGCGCATAATAACGTCGCAAGGCCTCAATCACCGACTGCGGTTTTTGAGCGGTCGCAGCATTATCCAGATAGGTGAGCGGATGCCCACCCAGCTCCCGACCTAAAATCGGAAAGTCGGCACGAACTGCCTCAATATCAAAATTTTTATATACCATACAGAATTCCGGGATCTTTGTTCTAATTGCACTAATATGTGTTCTATTTTCTTTTTGGCAAATACTCGCGCTTATTGGCGAAAACGTCCCACTCTTGAACTGACACTACGCATGGTCTTCTGTTCAAGCAGCGCACCCATCTCCATCCCGGGTCTGAAGTCCAATAAAGCATCGAACTCGATCGGTAATTCTGAGCACACCGCTACCTCCCTGAGCTGACCCTTAAAGCGATAACTCATTAAAATTTCATTCGCATGCAACATCATGCGCTTGATTCCTGTTTCCTGTTTAACATCATGGTTGAAACTGAAACTGCCATAGGTTCGGTCTCCAAGAATCGGTATTTTATGCCTGCGGCATTGAATTCGCAATTGGTGCGTCCGCCCGGTTACCGGCATCAGTTTTATCAGCGTGAGCGGAAACCCTCCCACCGCTTCCCGGATCAATTGATATCGTGCCTTGGCCCTGTAGGAAATGGCGTTCCGGATGATTCGTTTTCCGTTTTTGGTATCCTTCATCAGGCGATCCTCCCAGATACCTCCGGTGTGTTTAGGCACTCCCTTCACAAGGGCATAGTATATCTTCGAAACAGTATGATGCGCAAAGGCCTCTTTTATAACAGGCGTCAGGGTCTCGTTGAGGGACAGCAGCATAACCCCAGAGGTTGCCGAATCCAGACGGTGAACCAAATCAACCCGATGCTCCTGACCGCCTGCGTCCTTCCAGCGGTAGCACTCTTCATTCAAATCATAGAACGCATTCAGCAAAGACCGCTTCTCATCTTCACGTTTATTTGGGTGCGACATCAAACCTGCAGGTTTTTCAAGTGCCAGCAATCCATCCTCGTTACAATCGATAATCCGCACCCCTTTACCCAGCGGCAAATACTCCAAGTCTGTTTTTTTAGATTTCACTGATAGATAAATAGCACCGTTAGTGTTCGCGCTTCCCCGTAAACCTCAATCATTTCCTTTGTCCAGGGACGAAATTCCCGAGGCTTGGAAATGGCGTTCTCACAAATGATTTTAGCAATCTTGGTCGCATTGGATTGCTTTGCCTTCACATCCTTAACCGTACCATCAGCATGCATGGTAAATTCAACCAGTACGCGGGCATTGATATCAATCGGTTGATAGTAATCAATATCCTGATACCAACCCGTGACCACCGCCGCAAAGAACTGCTGTTGATACTCCCCAAACTCGCTGAAAGTCGCATCAATTGCAATCTTCCCTCGGCGCGAAGCACCACCGGCGCTTTCCATTAACGGCCCCATAACCAGCTTCGGATCCAAACGCGGTCGAGGTTTGGCTCCTGTCGGTAGCCCGCTAGCATCCGCTGCCTCAGCAACATTCGCCTCTTTGGGGTCAAACACATGCAGCGCCCCCTCCAGTTCTCCCGCAGCCTCGGCGACCAGCTCATCCAACAAAGCACTCCCTTGATCGCCAGCATTCGGCAAGGTCGTTTGTTTCAAAAATTCCGGCATCTCGCGCCCTTTTGGCGGAAGCGGCACCGCCCTCGCAAGCTGAACCGGCTCCTCGCTCATCTGCCTGCTTGGCGTTTGCGGCAGCACCGGCGAGCTCGCCAGTTGCCCCTCCAGAATTTTCTGCGACTGCTCAAGCCCTTCCACGCGCGGTTTGTTTTCACCGGTCAAAGGAGCGGGACTTTCGTCTGCTGCCTGTTGATTCCGAAAGGAATAGTTCCGCGATTCGTCAGGGGTATTATCCGGCACGTCAGGATTTGCCTCCACGAAACGCATGTCTTCCGGCTTAACCTTAAGTAATTCCAACTCCAAAACTTCTGGTAATGCTTCACTCATTTCCGACGCCACCGGCAACAGGCGCTCGGGAAGACAATAAAGCAAAATCAGGTGCAAGAACACCGATAGTACAAAAGCCCACAGAGAAAGGCTCCCCGGTTTACCTTCCGGAGCTAAATAAGCATTGGATGCGCCTACTACTGATTCGCGAACCGACATAACTCAGTGACTACTCAAGCATTGAGAGCTTAAAATCAAAGCCCTGTTCCCTTAAAATGTCACCCAAACGCTGAATAGGCAAGCCCATGACATTTTCCACTGACCCTTTCACGCTATCGATAATCATTTCACGCCCTTCTTGAATTCCGTACGCCCCCGCCTTGTCCATGGGATC
This sequence comes from Verrucomicrobiota bacterium, assembly GCA_009937095.1. Lineage (GTDB taxonomy): Bacteria > Verrucomicrobiota > Verrucomicrobiia > Opitutales > Coraliomargaritaceae > UBA7445. The sequence goes on along the minus strand of JAACDB010000093.1, from coordinate 40,252 downwards.
AACAAGACGATGATACCGCTCGATGACGGCCGCCTCCAAATCCTTAAACCGCACTTCACTGGCCTCCACAAAATCACAGCAATAGTCCCCGGAAACCCAACGCAAAGCCACCGCCGTGTACACCACATGCACGCGCCCGGAGAGCAATTCCAGCATCCGTCTCGCTTCCGCACGATCCCGGGGCTTGCCTAAAACCACACCGTCCACCGCCACCGTGGTGTCGGAACCCAGAACCAAACAGTTACCCACGGTTGCCGCCACCGCATCCGCCTTCAAGGCGGCATTGTGCGCAACCATCCATTCGGGGCCGCGCTCGGTGCACTCGGATTCCACCACGGGAGCCACCTGCACTTCAAATTCCAAGCCCAGGCGACCCAGCAGTTCACGCCGGCGCGGGGAGGCCGAGGCCAAAATTAACTTCTCAGGAGCGGGTTGCTTTGATTCCATCTTCCCGCATCATTCATTTGCAATCGTCAGCAAACAAACAAATTCTAACGCATATAGGCATCTTCTCCGCACATGAAAATCGGCATAGCACAGATCAACCCCACCGTTGGCGACCTCTCGGGTAACTGCACCCGCCTACTTGAGGCCTATAGGGAATTGGTTGATGCGGGCGCAGACCTCGTCCTCGCTCCGGAGCTGGCTACCTGTGGCTACCCGCCCCGCGACCTCCTCTTCAAGTCCCGCTTCGTCAGCGATGCTGAGGACGCCCTCGACTCCCTGGCTTCCAAAACTGGAACCGTCCCCCTCGTCACCGGAACCGTCATCCACGAAGACGGTGCCTGCTACAACGCTGCCGCCTGGTGCGAAAACGGTGCCATCGAAACACTCGCACGCAAATCCCTCCTGCCCACCTACGACGTCTTTGACGAAACCCGCTACTTCAAGCCCGCACCCGCCCCAACCGTCCACCAGTGGAAGGGACTCAAATTCGGACTCACCATCTGCGAGGACATCTGGGCGCAATCCAATCTACCCGATACCGCGCACTACCAGGCCGATCCCCTCAAGGAACTCGAAGGTGCAAATCTGGATTACCTCCTCAATCTTTCCGCCAGTCCCTGGCAAGCGGGCAAAGCGGGTCAACGCGAGGCCCTCGTCCGTGCCGCCGCCGAACGCTGTAACTGCCCCGTTATTTACTGCAATGCCGTCGGGGGTAATGACGAACTCATCTTCGACGGCGGCAGTATCGTCCATGACCCCCAACGCGGCATCCTCGCGGGTCTCGCCTCCTTCCAGACCGAAAACGCCGTCATTGATCTTCCCCAAACCGAAACCGCCCATATCTCCCCCCACTACAACCCCGTGGGCATGGCCGCCATTCATCAGGCCCTCGTCCTCGGACTCCGCGACTACGCCCATAAGTGCGGATTCGAACGGGTCCTCCTCGGCCTCAGTGGTGGTATCGACTCGGCCGTCGTCTGCGCCCTCGCCGCCGAGGCCATGGGTCCGAAAAACGTCATCGGCATTGCCCTCCCCTCTGCCATTTCCAGCGAGCACAGTCGCAGCGATGCCGCCGACCTCGCCCAACGACTGGGCATCCAATTCCACGAAATCCCCATCAGCGAAACCGTCGCCTCCGCGGAACAAGCCCTTCAACCCCTATTCAAGGATCTACCTGCCGACGTCACCGAGGAAAACCTCCAGGCGCGCGCACGTGGACTCCTCCTCATGGCGCTCTCCAACAAATACGGCGCCCTCCTCCTCACTACCGGTAACAAGAGCGAAATCGCAGTCGGTTACTGCACCCTTTACGGCGACATGTGCGGCGGCCTCGCCGTTATTTCCGACCTCCCTAAAATGAAAGTGTACGCCCTTGCGCGTCACCTCAACGCCGAGCGCGAACAAATCCCTGTCAACACCATCGAGAAACCCCCTTCGGCAGAACTGCGCCCCGATCAAGCCGACTCGGCTTCCCTGCCGCCTTACCCCGTCCTCGACGGCATCCTTCAACTCTATGTTGAGGAAGGCCGCTCGCGCGCTGAAATCGTGGAAGCCGGTTACGAACGGGAAACCGTCGACGCCATCGTGCGCCTCGTTGACCTCAACGAATACAAACGCAAACAAGCCGCCCCGGGACTCAAAACCACCCCCCTCGCCTTCGGAGTCGGACGACGCATCCCCATCGTTCAAAAATACGTCAATTAAACACCTCCCCAACGCAACACGCCCTTTCATGGAAAACGATCTCAGCTCATCCACCCTCTTTAAAAAAGCGCAGGCTCTCATGCCCGGGGGCGTCAACTCGCCCGTTCGCGCCTTCCGGTCCGTCGGCGGCAGTCCCTTCTTCACCACCCGCGCCGAAGGTGCCCACCTTTACACCAGCGACGACCGCAAACTAATCGACTACGTCTGCACCTGGGGCCCCGCCATCCACGGCCATAACGACCCCGATATCCGCGCCGCCCTCGCCGCCGCCCTCAACCGGGGTACCAGCTTTGGCACCCCCAACCCCGACGAAGTCAAAATGGCGGAACACATCGTCGCCATGGTTCCCTCCGTAGAAAAAGTCCGCATGTGCAACAGCGGAACCGAAGCCACCCTTTCCGCCGTACGACTCGCCCGGGGATTCACCGGGCGCGATAAAATCCTCAAGTTCGCGGGCTGTTACCACGGCCATGTCGATTCCCTCCTCGTCAAAGCAGGCTCAGGTGCCCTCACGCTTGGCAACCCTGACAGCGCCGGCATCCCCGCCAGTTTTGCCGCAGAAACCATCGTCCTCGAATACAACGATCCCGATGCCGCTAAAGCCTGCTTCGCTGAACAGGGCGACCAAATTGCAGCGGTCATCCTCGAACCCTATCCCGCCAACTGCGGCCTCATTCTCCCCGAACCCGGCTATCTGGAAACACTCCGTAGCCTCTGCACCGCCCACGGCGCCCTCCTCATTTTCGACGAAGTCATGACCGGATTCCGCCTCGCCCCCGGCGGCGTGCAGGAACGCATCGGCATCACCCCCGACCTCACCGCCCTCGGCAAAATCATTGGTGGCGGCCTCCCCGTCGGTGCCCTCGGCGGCAAAGCCGAAATCATGGACCACCTCGCCCCCCTTGGTCCCGTCTATCAAGCCGGAACCCTCAGCGGCAACCCCCTCGCCATGGCCGCAGGCATCGCCTCGCTCGAGAAACTCATGACCCTCAATCCCTACCCCGCCCTCGAAGCCATGGGCAAAACAATCGCCGACGCCCTCCGTGACGCCGCCCGCGAAAAAGGCCTCGCCCTTCAGGTACCCCAAGTCGGTTCCATGTTCGCCCTCTTCTTCGCCGAACAACCCGTCCGCAACTTCAACGACGCCACCGCCAGCAACACCCCCGCCTTCAAGCACCTCTTCAACCACGCCCTCCAACACGGCATCTACCTGCCCCCCTCTCCTTACGAAACCTGTTTCATCAGCAGTGCCCACAGCCAGGCAGATATCGAGCAAACCATCGAGGTCCTCGTAAACAGCATCCACGCCCTCGAAACGGAATAATCCCTTCGCGCACTTCCCCCATCGCCAAGGCTACGGCGGACAAGTCGCGGGCACACGCCTGCAGCATTCACCACAGAGACGCCGAGTGCACAGAGAGAAAAATTAAAAGAGCATTGAACTCCCAAGCCCCAATCAAACTTCAACGTTGAATGTTGCAGGTTCAATATTGACTCACCACAGGACTCACCCCCGGTGCCCTCCGTGCCCCTGTGGTGAATCCTAAATCTAAGTCCTCCGCATGTCTCTCCCTTCGCGGCCTAGCGGGCGATACCCCTCATTCGTGTGAATTCGTGTCCATTCGTGGTTTCTTTTCTTAGAACTCGGGTGAATTTTTTGAGAAACAAATCTTTTATAATGGAAACAGAGGGTGTAAATATAAGCTTTCCAAACGTTGAAACACTCTCTCACCAGTTTATTGCTTTATGCGGCAATGGTCCACCCGCTTTCGGCGACGATCAATATGTCAGTACAGTTTACTGCCAATGCGAGCAGTGAATTGAGTGCCCTGCAGCAATCGTATTTTTCTGATGGCTTGAATTTCTGGCAGTCGCGGATCACGGGGTATCAGGATGCGGTAACGCGAAACTGGGTGCTGACGGTGGACACTTTTTCACAGGCACCGCAAAACGGCGGGGTAGTTTTGGGGAGTGCGAGTGCGGGCGGCTATGCCTTGTCGAATTTCGTGGCGGGTTCGACTTACTCGCACGGACGATTCATTTATGCCAGCTCGGGGGTGGCTCAGTTCAACACGCACGCCGACGCGGGTTCGCTGGGTTTGAATCCCAATACCATCCGGCATGAAATCGGGCACGCGCTGGGGATCGGCATCCTTTGGGAAGCGAACGAGCTCCATAATGACGGCAACCCCGACAACAACGTTAGCTACGAGATAAACGGCTCACCCTATGAACGGGTTTTAACTGGCGGCACCCCGGGTCAATATGTGGGAGCGTCTGCCTTGGCAGCCTACCGCAATGAATACGACCCCAACGCCAACTATATTCCCGTTGAACTGGACGGCGGTTCGGGTACGGCGAACGGCCACTGGAATGAAGTGACCGATAATTTCGGGGTGGAAAATCAGGCGGGCTTTGACTCGGATCCGGGCGACGGGTCGGCGGCGCCCATCGTGACGGCCGGTGAGAACGCCGGCGAATCGCTCGACGATGAACTGATGACAGGGGTTTTGAGCGGGAGCGCCTACCTCAGCAATACGACGCTGGCATCTCTGGAGGACATCGGATTTACGGTAGTGCCCGAACCGGCCGCATACGCGCTCGTGATAGGCCTGGTGTCAGGCCTCGCCCTGAGACGCCGACTCAAGCGCGGACGCTGAGGCTATTCCATGGGGAAATCCGCAAGGAGTTCCTCGGCGGTCCATGGCTCTGTACGTGAACCGTAGGTGGCGTGGTAGCCTTCCAATGCTTCAATACTGACTTCGGGGGCGTTGTTCCCCCACTCCTGACGGATGTAGGTGAGAACGGCGGCGATTTGCTTGGGCTTGAGGTTGAGGCCGTTCGGCCCAAAAGCCGGCATGTTGCCGTTGTAGGTCTCACCCAGCACCGCGATGGGGCCATTGAGACCGTTGATTAAAATACGCGCGAGGCGTTCCTCATTACCCAGTACCCATTCTGATTCGACAAGCGGGGGGAATGCGCCCGCGACTCCGAGTCCGGTGGTCTGGTGACAGGCCACGCATTGACCCCGGAAAATACGGGCGCCAATTTCCGCGAGGGGTTTTTCCTCAATGACGACTTCTCCTGCGCCGCCCTTGGCGTCGGGATCGTAGGCATCCCAACGGAAATCCTGCGAGTAGTTGGAAAAATAATAACCGCCCCAAAAAGCCAGGAGCGAGATCAGGGTCAGCAGGCTGACTGGAATCGGGGACTGCTTTTCATGTGGTTCCACACGCTCGCGCTGGAGCTGCGGGGCATGAATGCTTTGCATCTCCACGTCCTGCATGGCGGCTGTTTCTAAACCGCTATTAGGCGTGGAATCCTGTGATGTGGTATCGTCGCTCATTAGTCCAGGATGGGTACTTCGGGAAGACTGTAATCGATTTTGAGACTGAGCAGATATTCCACCAGCACTTTGGCCCGGTGGGTGGGTATGATTTCATGACCGGCAGGCGGGGCATAGGGTGAGTCTGCCGGAATAGCGACCGCGTCTGCCGAGGGTGCGCCGTCGATGGCTTGCACTTTGTAGAGGAAGGCAAAGGAGGGCATATTGGAGCCCTTGGAAGTGATCTGCGGATTGTAGAGGTGCTTGTGGTGCCATTCGCGCCCTCCGTCGCCCTGCAGGCGTCCCCCAACATTCACAAGGTCCGGACCGGTACGCATCGTACCCAGCAGCACACGGCTTTGGGAAATGTAGTCACGCGGGACGGTGGCACGTTGTGCCCAACCCCGGGCAACGTCCGCACCGAAGGAATCGCGGCGGGATTGTTGGCTGTGGCAATAGATACAACCCATGGAAATGTAGACTTCTTTACCCTGAAGCGCCACCCCGCCCTCTCTGAGCGGATAGAGGGTTTCACCCTCCGGCATGACCGGGTTGCCGTTTTCGTCGGCCTCGAGGGATTCCGTGGTTTGCTCCAGGGCGCCAAACTGAACGTGGCTCGTGAGGACAATTCCGGTGAAGGAAAAGGCCAGCATGAAGAAGATGCCGAGGAACAGGAGTGGGAGACTTTTCATTACGCTGCGCCCTCCTCTTGGGTATGGAGCAAGGTGGGGGTGTCCTTCGTGCGGAATTTACCCGCCGCGAAGAGCATCCAGAAGAAATTGACCGCAAAGGCAACATGAGCAACCAGAAGCAGGAAGCCCGAGACCGAACGCGCCTTAAGCCAGGGCATGGTGTTTTGAACCACGTCCAGGAAAGCGATCTCCGGATTGTTCATTTGGAGGCCTTGGAACCAGCCGCCGATTTGCAGGGCGAAGACCATGAGCAGGATGCCGAGGGCACTGCCCCAGAAGTGAATCTTAATCAAGGCGGCAGAGGGCCATTCGCGCTGGAGCATCCGCGGCATCATATAATAGACCCCGCCGAAGAGGATCATCCCGAAAAAGCCGTAAGCGCCGTGGTGGGCGTGCCCTACCGTGAAGTGCGTGAAGTGGGTCACCAGATTAACATCCCGCAAGGCCATCGCAGAACCAATCAAACTGACAAAGGTGTAATTGATCGCGCCAAAGACTACGAAACGCATGGTGGGACTGCGCCAGCCTTCGCGGTGAAGCCCGACTACGGTCATGTGGTGATTGATAGCGACCACTACGACTGGAATGACCATCATGACCGAAGCCACGATACCCGCCGAAATAAGCCAGACCGGAACCGGCCCGCCGATGAGGTGGTGCACGCCCGCCCAGTTGTAGAAGAGCGCGAGCGACCAGAAACCGAGCACCGAAAGATAATAGGAATAAATAGGACGACCAAGGACTTTGGGAATCAGGTAGTAAGCGACTCCCAGCGCCATGGGGGTCAACCACAAGCCCAGAACATTATGAGCAAACCACCAATTGGTGATCGATTGCACCACGCCTTGCGCGGGCGCCCAGATAATCATGATTTGAGCAATGACATAGAGCCAGGGGAACCAGAAGAGCGCCCCAAGGAAATACCATTGGGAAACGTAGACATGCTCGCCCTTGCGGAAGCGGAAGGCCATCACGCCCCATATACCGATAAGGATGTAGGAGATCGCCAGCAGCGGGGTGGCGTACTTTGGAATCTCAAGCCATTCGACGGAGGTAATGTCGCCCTTGATCAAGCCTGCGATACCGATGGTGAGTCCGATATTCCAAAAGGCACCCGCGATTAAAAGCAATCCCCCGTGACGGATGGGAGCCCGGCAAAGCCGTGCCATGATCCAGAGGCATACTCCGAAAATCATGTTGTTGCCAAATCCAAGTGCCATGGAATTCAAGTGAGCGGCACGCATGCGCCCGAAGGTGGTGTATTCCGTGCCCACCGCAAAGCTCGGTTCGTGCAATTTGATTGCCGCGATGAGCGCGAATATCGTCCCGAGCAGGAGCCAACCCACCGCCGACACGATGAAAAATATCGATGCCGAGCGAATGGAACGATCGATCTCGCTCAACTCGGCCCGTATAGACGGATCATTCGTGGTGTAGGGAATGACCGTGCCTTCGGTGTTATCAGTGCTGTCGCTCATATCAGAAATTAACGTTTATCGGGAAAGGAATCAGAGAAAACGCCTTCTGGTTCCTCCTCGGTAAAAATGACCTTCGACTGTGCCTCCATATTACGGAAGTGCCCGCGATTGGCGGCCCAGTAGAGCATAAAAACCGTGATCGCGAAGAAGAAAACCCCCAACACGATAATCGGCAAAAGTTCTAGATAATTTTCAACTGGCATTACTCAAGCACTTGGTTTGGGGCCTCGGCGGGTGCTTCGGCGATAGGGCTTTCGTTGGCAGTATACTGATTCAGGGTCAATTCTTTGGCAAGCTCGATTGGGATACGGACGGTGCCGGCCTCCTTGTTGACTACCGCGAAATCATTGAGCTTGGCGAATCCGGAGGCGCGGGCCTCGTCGGCTTTCGCCTGACGGTCGGCAACCACTGCGGCGTCCACCCGATCCGCGCGATTGGGCAAATAGGCGATGTAGATAATGACGGCGAAAATGAGAATCGCGCCCAGTGCACCAATAAAGGTGAAGCTGCGGTTTAGGAATGCGGGAGTGGAAGACGACATCGTGGTATTACTCAATGTAGTTAAGTGAATTTTCAATATTGGGATCCCGCACGGGAATGGGTTCCGCTTTATTCATGCTCCGGCAGAAACCCCAAACGCAGAACCCGCCAAATCCAATGATGGGGGCAATATCAAAGATTTCCACTGTGAAGGGACGAACGGTATAGCCGTAGGCGTTGTCTGCAGGAATTTTACCGGGGACGATGTTCCAAAAGAGATCGATGGTATGAAAAACCAGAATCCAGGTAGAGATCGCCACCGTACGCCAAACCACAACCTTGGTCTTGTACCAAAGGAGGATGAGGAAGGGGATGAGGAAGTGCCCAAAGACCAGACACATACTGATGGGCCACCAACCGTTCTTCTCGCGGATATTGTACCAGAAGGTTTCTTCCGGGATGTTGGCGTTATAGACGAGGAAGTATTGCGAAAAGCTGATGTAGGCCCAGAAAACCGTGAAGGCCAGCATCATACAGCCGATGTCATAACGGTGGGACTGCTTGAGGATGCCTTTCAGATAACCCCGTGCCGCCAGAACGACCGAAAGGATAAGGATGGTGGCGAGGGCTGCCCGCATGGAGGCGGCGAAAAACCAAACCCCGTACATGGTGGAGAACCAATGGTATTCCAGTGATTTGAACCAGTCGATGGCACCCATAGTAGCCGCACCCGCACAGAGAAAGAGTCCGATCGAAGAGAGACGCCGCGCCTTGTGGGTGTTGTTGATATCGCCGGTGGTATCGGTATTAAAGGACCACTTGCGCAGGAGTCCTGCAAGTATGATAAAGGTGGCGAAGACCCCAACCGCGCGGGCGGTGAAGAAACCGATGTTCAAATAAGGCTGTTTCCAGGTGAAGATGGGATCCTCACCAACCGTGCCGTGGCCTGGCAATTCGTTGACCCCGTTCATCCATTTCCAAAGCAAACCGGGATTCTCATGAAGGAAGGGAACCAAGAGCAATGGAATAAAAAGAACGAAGAGTATGGGGAAGGCGCTGAATCCGTGCTCACACTGGCGGCGCAGGATGGTGGGCCAACGGGCGTGAAAGACGTGCCAGATTTGGGTGACGAAAAGCATGCCAATCGCGATCGACATCCAAAAAGCAATCCCGATCAACCAACTCATCAGGGGGCGAGCATCGCCGCTTTCCCAACCCTGGTAAAATCCGTAACCGGCAATTCCCGTGAAAATGAGCCCCAAGAGGAAGGCGATGGTGCCGACCTTTTTGCCGTAAACGATTGATGCGTCGGTATTCATGCTTAAAATCCTAACTCGGTGCGTTGAGCGCTGTTGAGCACATCAACCGAGGCGTTTTGTGATTGTTGGAGCGCGCGAACGTAGAGAATAGCAGCCCAGCGTTCACGTGGGTTAAGTCGATCCTTGAGGCCATACATGAGGCCCTTGCCATTCGTGATGACATCAAAAATGTAGCCGTCTTCGACCGAGCGCAAGCGAGTGTCGTGGTAGGTTGCCGCCAGTACGCCGTAGGGCTTGGTAACTCCGTTGCCATCCCCGGCAGCTCCGTGACAGGCCGCGCAGAAAATGGAGTAACGCTCCTCCCCTATTTTCATCAATTCATTGGTCGCTTCAATCGGTACCTTCTTGACGAAACTGCCATCAGGATTTTTGCCGAGGTTGTAGGCCATGTCCCCAAGTTTGGAGTCTGCGAACGTGTCACTGAAAACGGCCTGCTGGTTGAGGTAGTTGCCTCGGGCTACGGTGTGCGCCGGAAGCGGACGGTCATTCCGACCATCGGTAAAGAAACCATTTTTCGCCTGCGGTTTGTATTTTGCCTGACGGTCCATATCCGGAAAGACTTCAATGGGGGTATTCTTACTGAGCGATCCCCGGAACCCGAGAATGGATACCACCGCGAAGATTATGAAGGTCAATATGAGAAGGAATATACGCATGGCGAAAATCTAGGCAGTGACCTCTTCGATATCGGTGCCGCCGATGGATTCCAGGAATTGACGCGTGGCCTGTGCGTCAAATTTGGGGTCTCGGGATTCAATGGCGATGACCATACGATCCCCTGCAACCTCAAGGAAGGTATCGTTTTCAAAAAGGGTGTTGTGGTGTTGCGGCAGTAAATTGGTGATGAACATCCCTCCCAAAGTACCGAAGGCGGAGAGGAGAATGGTCAACTCATACATGATGGGAAAGGGAAAGACCGGGCTGAAAAAGGGCTTACCGCCGACAATCAGGGGATAGTCGAAATAGTTCATGAATGAGACGATTGAAATACCGATGGTGAAACCGGTGAGTCCGCCGCAGAAAGTGAAGATAGGGACCTTGGAGCGCGGTTGGCCCTGCGCTTCGGGCATGCCGTGCACCGGCAAAGAGGAATAGGTGTCCCATTTCTTGTAACCGGCATCACGTACCTTTTCGGCGGCGTGGTAGAAGCTCGGCGTGTCCGGGAAGCTGGCGATGATGGCGTGTGGTGCAGACATTAGTGCTGTGCTCCTTTCTCGTGGTCGGTATGACCGTGGGGATCCCCTTGCGGCATGACGTATTTAACCTCGCCGATCGGCATGAGCGGAAGGAAACGAACAAACATGAGGAACAGCACGCTGAAGACCCCAAAGGTACCAAAGAAGGTGAAAATATCGACAATGGTGGGTGAGTAGTAACCCCATGAACTCGGGAGGAAATCATTTGCCAGCGAGGTGACCGTGATAACAAAGCGTTCGAACCACATACCGACATTAATGAAGATCGACATCACCCAAACGAGGGCGGCGTTGCGGCGCACTGCGCTGAACCAGAAGAGCTGCGGGGTAAAGACGTTACAGCCAAACATCATGTAGTAGGCCCAGGAATATTGCCCGAAGCCGCGATTGATGAAGGCGAAGCTCTCGTAGGGGTTCGCGCCATACCAGGCGATAAAGAACTCCATGATGTAGGCGTAGCCCACAATCGATCCGGTACCCAGGCAGATCTTACACATGTTATCGATATGCCGTTGGGTAATCAGGTCATGCAGTCCGTAAACCGCACGCAGGGGCAACATCAGGGTGAGCACCATTCCGAAACCCGAGAAAATCGCACCTGCCACGAAATACGGCGGGAAAATGGTGGTATGCCAACCCGGAAGCTGAGCGCCCGCGAAGTCAAACGAAACGATGGTGTGCACCGAAAGCACGAGCGGAGTGGAAAGGCCCGCGAGAACAAGATAGGCCATTTCGTAATTGCGCCAGTGGTTACCGGCGTTACGCCAACCCATGGCGAAGATTGCGTAGAAATATTTACGGAAATGATCCATGCCCTTGGTGAGCCAATTGGAGCCATCGTGCACGCCGGATTTCAGGCGTTGCACTGCCCGGTCGCGCAAGACCCCGAGGTCGGGAATCATGCCCATGTACCAGAACAGCACCGAAACCGTTCCGTAAGTCGAAACCGCAAAAACGTCCCATTCCAGAGGCGAGCGAAACTGCGGCCAGATGGCGTTGGCGTTTGGAAGCGGGAACAACCACCAGGCGAACCAGATTCGGCCCACGTGGAAGAGCGGGAATATACCCGCGCAAATAACCGCGAAAATCGTCATGGCCTCCGCAGCTCGGTTAATGGAGGTTCGCCACCCCTGCTTCAGGAGACAGAGCACCGCCGAAATCAAGGTACCCGCGTGACCGATGCCGATCCAGAAAACGAAATTAACAATGGCCCAACCCCAATTGATTGGATTCGCCAGACCCCAGACCCCGACTCCGGTACTGACGAGGTAAGCGAGACCCATTCCGGTAAAGGAAGCAGTCAGGAGCGCCATCGCCATGCAGACCCACCACCAGGTCGGTGTCTTGGTTTCCACAATGCGGCAGATCTTATTGGTGACCCAATTAAAATCGCGATTGTTGGTGACCAACGGTTGCTCGACCAATTCCGCGGGCTGCACCTTTGAAAGGATTGCGGCCTGCGTGGGGCTCATCGGGCTGTCTTGTGAAGTCGTTGCCATCGTTACTGGTGGGGGTTAAAGTTAGTGCGCCCCGTGGGTCTCCGCTGCGTGTGAATCGTGTGCGTGGTCGCCGTGGTCGCCGTGGTCGCCGTGGTCGTCATGGGAATCACCGTGACCGGCTGCGCTGCCGTGACCGTAACGCTCATCATATTGCTTATAGGCAAAGGGCTTTGCGTAATAGTCGGGCATGCGTTTGTTGGGATTGCGCAAACGCGCCAAATAGGTGGTGCGTGGACGGTTGTTCAGGTAACCCAAAACGGAATAGTCGCGGTCGCTGTCCTTCGCTTGAGAAACTGCGGAATTGGGATCCGAAATATCACCAAAGACGATGGCATCAGTAGGACATACCTGTTCACAGGCAGTCTTGATGGCGCCGTCCTTCACGCGAATGTCGTCGGAGGCACCGGCAACGCGTTTCTGCGCGATCTTGGCAGATTCAATCCGTTGTACACAGAAGGTGCACTTCTCCATGACCCCGCGCATACGAACAGTGACATTCGGGTTCTTCTGCATTTTTTCCGTTTCGGGAACATCCACTTTGCCGAAGGGGCCTTTATAGAAGTCACCGATCTGGCGCTTGTTCCAATCGAAGAAATTAAAGCGGCGCACTTTATAGGGGCAATTGTTCGCGCAGTAACGGGTACCCACGCAACGGTTGTAAGCCATCACGTTAAGACCGGTACGGTCGTGTACGGTGGCATTGACGGGGCAGACGCTCTCGCAAGGGGCATTCTCACAGTGCTGACAAAGCATGCCCATAAAGGAAACCTGCACCTCTTCCGGCACGCTGGTTTGGTCGTACTCCGCCGCCGAGAAATAACGGTCGATGCGCATCCAGTGCATTTCACGCCCGCGCAGGGTTTGCTCCTTACCCACGATGGGGATGTTGTTTTCGCTTTGGCAGGCAACCACACAAGCGGCACAACCGGTGCAACTGTTCAAATCGATAGACATGCCCCATTGTTGCGGCTTGGGGAATTTGTCCTCGTTGCCCTTCCAGACTTTCACGTTGGGATCAGGGGCGTTGAATTTCGGGTGCTCGTAAGCGGAATTACCCCGATAATTGTTCAAGGATTTTTCCTGCAGAGACTTGTCCTTGTATTTGCCGTAATTTGCGGGGGCATGGGATTCCACACCCATCTTTTGGGCGAAGTCCGGCTTTTTAACATAATCGGCAGCGTTGCCCTCTCGGATGATGGCGCGTCCTTCCATGGACCAATGCTCCTGCGTATTCGCGAGGCGGTAGGTTTCCTGCGTCAATTTGAGCGCCGCCTTGAGGGCGTAACCGCTCGCACCGGATTCGCGCAAAGCGTAGAAATCAAAACCACTGCCCTGCCCTACGCGACCGGTCACCTTGCGGCCAAAGCCCAGAGGGAGTTGAATGGTGTAATTAGCCAGTCCCGGCACGACGTGTACCGGTGCTTTAATACTGCGACCGTTGACCGTTAATTCAGCCAGGACCGCCATTTCCTTGCCACGGTTGAAGACCGCCTTGTTATTTTGCAAGGTACCCTTTGCCGACTCGAAGAAGGCATTGTCCTGATTCATGGGTTTCTTGGCGGGGAAAATCGGTACCCCGTCGCGCGCTTCCAATTCCTTGGCGAGACGCGGACTGATCAAAATGGCATTGTCCCAAGTCAACTTCGTGATGGGATCAGGACATTCCAAAAGCCATCCGTTATTGGAATAACGACCGTCATAGGTGTGCGAGCTGGCGGTATAACGTACCTCCAGAGCAGAAGCCTTCGGGCGGGACGACGGTGCTAGCGCGGAATCCGCAGTAACTGCCTTGGCAGCGGCGGTGTATTGCGCGGAAACCTTAACCGGTTTCGGTGCGCTGTTTTCAAGTAAACCAACGGATAGGAAACGGTTGAAGTCGGAACCGCCAAGAGTCTTAAAGGTCGTCTGCACGATTACGTAAGGATCGTTGGACTCTGCCCCCGCGAGCCGTGCCAAGACTTCCAAGTCGCTGATGGTAGCAAAGAGCGGCTCAATCATGGGCTGCACTGGCACGAGAGTACCGTCAAAGGTGCGGCCATCGCTCCAGGATTCAAGGTAATGGGAACGCGCAATCAGGACATCCGCAGCGGCCGTGGTTTCGTTGGCGCCGTCACTGAGACAAATGCTTTGCTGCGCCTTAGCCTGTGCAGAGCTCCAGTCCAGATCAACCGGGGCATTGTAAACCGGATTGCCGCCAAGAATGATGAGATTTTCAACCCCGCCGGCATTCAAACGATCCACTGCCGCTTTCAGTCCAGAACCACTTGGGGTGGCAGGTAGGTAATTCACCGGTGCCCGCAATGCGGCATTGAGCGCATGAACGATTACATGTACCGATTTAGACAGGTGTGCACCCGCAACCACGACGGCATGCCCTTCGTGGGAGACCAGATCCGCAGCGCATTCCTCAACCCATTTGCGGTCGATTTCCAGGGTGGAGGCCACTCCCTCGAGTGCTCCCAGCAAGGAACCCCCCAGCTTTTTCGCTTTGAGCACCTCGACTGCGATCGCCGCTGCCAGGGCACCCATCTCGGAACTGCTCAAACGCAGGCGGTGATCCGCCATGGATCCGGTGTTGGTTAAAAGGCTTTCCGCGACATAAAGACGGCTCATCTTGGCGGCATCACTCTGATCCTTGACCTTGCGGGTCTTGGTGAAGGCGCGGGCGTAGGCTGTGTTGCCATCTCCTTCGCTGATAAAATCGGCATCTATTGAGAGGATGCGCTCGGCCTGCTCAAACTGCGGCTGGGCTTCCAGAGGGCTTCCAAAAACCAATGCCGCGGCTTCGCGGGAATGGTTGGCCACTAAAGGTGCGTATTCCGCAAGGGTCGCTTCCGGGAAATTTTTCTGCAGGGAATCCAAGAGCGCAGCACGGCTGGGCGAGGTGCCCGGTTCGGTCAATACGACCAAACCCTTGCCCTTGTCTGCGGCGTGCGCCTTGCGAATCGATTCCAGAAGGTCGCGTACTTTTTCCGGCGAGAGCGTTCCACCCTTTGCCATGCTTTTGGTGGCGCGGTCGGGATCATAGAGATCCAGGACGCTCGCTTGTGATTGAATGCTGCTGGCACCGCCAAAAGGAGTGTAGCTAGGATTGCCCTCAATCTTGGTCGGACGCCCGCTGTGGGTCTCCACGATAAGGGGAACGTTACCACTCAAGCCCGGCATGGAGCTTGCGTAATAAGAAGGCACGCCGGGAATGAGGTTTTCCGGTTGTTTGGCGTAGGGTAAAATTGTTTGTACCGGACGGCGGCAACCGGCCATACCCATGCCAGCCAATCCAAACGATGCCGCCATCACTTTCATGAATTGACGGCGATTGACACCCTCCAGCTCGGCAGCACCGGCCGGGAATTCACGTTCTACCCATTCCTTGAAGGCAGGGGTTTCCGCAAGTCCGTCGAGGCTTTTCCAATAGCGGGGGCCAGAATTTTCAAATTCGTTCATCGTAGTTCGTAAGATCGTTTATCGGTGACAGCCGGAGCAGCTTTGTGGCGGGTTGACTTTCCAATCGTGGACAAAGCCTTCAAATTCGGCTTGGCTGGCAGCATCCGTGGGGCGCTCCCAATCAAGATTGTAAACCTCTTCTACGGGACGGATATAATCCTCGGGATTGCGGTGACACTCGAGGCAAAAGCCCATACTCAGCGGCTTGGCGTGATGCACCACTTCCATTTCATCGATGCGCCCATGGCATTCCACGCAGCTGATACCGCGGTTAACGTGCACCGCGTGATTGAAATATACGTAATCGGGAACCTTGTGAATGCGTACCCATGGCACCGGTTCCCCGGATTCATAACTATCGCGCACTACTGCCAATTGCGGGTCGTCCTTCCGCACCATACTGTGGCAACTCATGCAAACTTCGGTCGTGGGTACGTTTGAGTGCCCGGAACGGTCCACATAGGTATGACAATAACGGCAATCGATTTCCAGCTGCCCCGAATGCAAGGCATGACTGAAGGCCACGGGTTGCGTTGGCGCATATCCGACCCGTGTGTATTTAGGCGTGCAATAATAAGTCACTCCCAGCACCACTGCGGTCTTAATCAAAAGTATCGAAACGATCAGTTTGATCGGAACGGTATTCACCCATTTTGGAAATACATTAGCCATCGTCTATCTAGAAGGGCATGTGCTCAGGTTTTATGAGCGGGGTTGATGCAAAAACCCCGCTTGAACCAAGTGGGGAAAGGGTCGCTGATGCAGTCGCAAAGACGTTCCTTAGAAGACCGTTATTCATCGAAAACATGGATAAAATTCTGCTAGGCAATAATAGCAATTGTTTTTTAAGGGAAATGCGCGATTTAACGCCCTATTGTGAGACAAAAATGAAGAAGAGAACTACTAACAGTGAGTGATCTTTACCCCGTCACAAGGAATCCGCTCAATGATTAGTAAAGTTGCTTAAATGTATTAGAAACTTGAATCTGCTTTGGCAATGCCCACTTCGTCCTATGGGGCATCAATAAGTAAAACAAATCTCGACTATTAATTTACTTTATACCCCTGTGGGAGACTGGCACGGCTCAGCACCCACGCACTGGAGACAAACATAATACAGGCCGCCGCGACCGGATGCAGGTTTCCAGTGGCCGCCAATGTCATCCCTACGGTATTGTAAAGGGCCGCATACACCAGATTGGAGCGCAGACGTTGCTGAACTGCCCGCGCATATCGAATCGCCTCGGGCAAAAATGCGATTTGGTCGCCTACCAATAAAGCCGCTGCCGAACTGCGTGCCAATTCTGCTCCGCTTCCCATGGCAATCGAAGCCGCGGCCTCAACCATTGCTCCGGAATCATTGATCCCATCACCAACGAACAAAGGCCGTTCCCCCGCAGCCTTCGATGCCATCACGCGCTCCGTCTTTTCCTCTGCAAGCAATCCTGCCCGCAACACCACCGAATCCGGTAAATCCAATTCCGGCTGAGGGTCACCCGTCAAAATTTCTGTCGCCACTCCCAGAGCAGCCAATTCCGCCCAAGTGGAGTCGACTCCCTCCCGCAAATGCTCGCGCAAAACAAAGATCGCTGCCAGTTCCGCCCCTACAAAGACATAAACCCGTTTGCCCTGCTGCTCTCGCAACAAAGCCAAGCCTGCCGTTAGATCAGCCTCCGGCACCAATTCCGCTTCCCCCACGCACAACTCGAGATCCTTTACCCGTCCACCAATACCCACGCCGGGATAATGCTTTAAATCCTTCAATTCCGCCGCAGCCTCGCCCGCCCCGCAGTAACGTACCAACGAACGCGCCACCGGATGCCCTGCCTTCGATTCCAAAGCTCTCACCGCCTCCAGTAATGCCTCGCTCCGTTCGCGCCACCCTTCCACCAGGCAACACTCCGTGACCTGCAGACTTGCCTCACTCAAGGTACCGGTCTTATCAAAGAAAATGCGTCGGGATAGCGCCAAGGTGTCGATCAAAGCCCCGTCACGACTCGCCAATCCACTTTGCGACAAGCGATACGAGCCCTGCCAAATCGCCACCGGAGTCGCCAAACCGAGCGCACAGGGACAGGCCACCAATAAAACCGCCATCGCGTTAAAGACCGCTTCCGTCCAGTCACCAACCGAGAACCAATACAAGGCCGTCAAAAAACTGCCGCCCGCGACCAAGGGCAGGAAAAACTGCACCAAGCGATCTGCCTGCGCTTGTAGCAAAGAAGAACGCCCCTCCCGCCGCCGCACCGCAGTCAGGATGCCATCCAGTTCCCGTTCGCCCAAAGCCCGCTCGGCACGAACTACGAAATTCCCATCCACCGAGTAAGTTCCGGCACGCAGTCGATCTCCCGCCCGACGGACAACCGGCAAGGGCTCCCCGGAGAGCGCCGATTCATTCACATAGCCACTCCCCTCTAAGATGAGCCCGTCCACTCCAATCGCCGCTCCGGCCTCAACTTGTACCGATTCCCCTACTTGAAGCGACGCGATCCTTTCCACTTTCCAGCTTCCCTCTCTCAAGACCCGTACCTGTTCAAAAGTCTCGCGCAAATTTTCAGTGGCGGACTGCATGCGCGACAAGGAACGTTCACTGAAGACCCGACCCAAGGCGTGAATCATGATTACGACCGAGACCACTTCGTAGAAAACCGCGCCCTCACCCGTCAGCGAGGAAAGCAGCGATCCGACAAAAGCACCCCCGAGGCTCAACATGAAAAGCCCGTCAATGGAAAGCCGCCGCGTGCGTAACATTGCAAGCGTTGAAGCGATCAAACTCCCGCTCAGGAATAGCAATACCAGTAATGCCGAGACCATTAAACCGCCATGCAATACCCAATAAACCGGAGACCCAAAAGTCGGCGGGGTCATATTTAGGGCCAGAGATAGCACCATGCTTTGCCCCGCAAAGACCGCCGCGATTCCAACCCGCAACCAAGCCCGCGAAAATCCAGCTTCCGGCTCCGTACAGGAATCCGCTATCGCCCCGCAATTGGACGAATTCACCCGCTCGCCTGCTGTTTGCTCCGCTGTGCGCATTTTTTTATGTTAGCGTTTTCAAACCAGCGTGCAAGTCGCGGCCCTATTCCGCTTCAAGGGTATCGACTACGTGCTGAGTGTAGCGGCGCAAAAGGGTTTCCGGATCCAATTTGTGTTCCCGACAGGCCGCAGCGATTTCAAACAAGCGTGCCCCGATTGCCTCCGCATCCAGATCCTTCGCCTCCTTTTCAATCGCTTCCCGATCCAGCAAATCGCCCGTCTCCATTTTCTTTTTAACGATCTGCTTGTAAACATCCTGCGCAAACATCAGCGCGGGCAGCGGTCGGGGTAAATCCTTGAACCGTCCCTTTTCTGCCGGACCGCGCTTCTTCTCTGCCGATTTTATGGCCTCCCATTGCTCCAAGAGCGCCTCGCTATCTTTGACCTTTCCATCTCCAAAAACGTGTGGATGGCGACGCACGAGCTTCGCGTTAATTTCATGACAAACCGAATCAAAATCAAAATGACCGGCCTCTTTCGCAATCTGGGCATGCATGACGACTTGTAAGAGCACATCACCAAGCTCCTCTTCCATGTGCTCCATGTCACCCCGGTCAATCGTTTGCAGCAATTCACAGCATTCATCAATCAGGCAATCGGTTATCGACTGGTGATCCTGCTCCACATCCCAAGGGCAACCCGTCTCGGGATCGCGTAGCGCTGCTACGGTCTCCAGGAGCGCTGCTATCCCGGACTGACTCATGCGCTACTGCAGACCCTCCCCAAAGAGCGACTCTGCCAATTCGACGAGATCGGCTCTCGGGTAGTCCGTTTCCTTACCCGCTTCCAAATCGCGCACCTTCGAAATCCCGGATTCCAATTCCTCCGAACCATAAATAATGGCAAAGCGTGCACCCCGTTGATTGGCATCCTTAAACTGTTTTCCAAAAGCCACTTCCTTTAAGGGGTATTCCACACAATAACCCGCTGCACGCAGCGATGCGGCATCTTTCAAAGCTTGTGCTCGTTCTGCCGGGCCACCGATCACCAGCACAAAGTCCGGTGTCGGTTCCGCCACTTCCAACAAAGATTTCTTTTCGAGCAAATCACCCAGCGTAACATCTCCCATCGCGAAACCAACTGCCGGCATCGATTGCCCACACAGTTTCCCGACCAAATCATCATAACGACCGCCACCCGCCAAGGCACGCCCTTCACCTGTTGCTTCAAAGGCTTCAAAAACAAAACCGGTGTAATACGCCAACCCCCGAACAATCCCCAGGTCTATCTCCACAAAAGAAGCCGCCCCGCTGTGCTCCAGCGCATCCAATAAAACCCGCCAGTCCGCCAGTCGTGACTTAGCCGTTTCTAAAAGTGCACCCTCCAGCGGCAGCGCTTTAAAATATTGTTCCAATTCCGCAAAGCCACGAATCGCCACTACCGAAGCCACCGTCTCCATAAAAGCCTCTGCGCTATCACCCAGTACGCCTGCCAAGAGCTCCAGCGTTTTTTCACGGCTGTTCCGTTCCATCTTATCAATGATACCCAGTACTGTGGCCGAATTTTCGGCATCCATCCCCTCAGCCGCCAAGAGCAAAAGCCATAAATCCCGGTCACTTAAACGCACCTTGAAATCTCCCGCTCCCAAACCAAACGATTCCAGCGTTTGCACCAAAAGCGCGATTAATTCGGCATCCGCCAAGGCCCCGGCTTCGCCGAGAATGTCGGCATTGAACTGATAAAACGCCCGCAGGCGGCCCTTCTGTGGTCGTTCGTAACGATAATGCTCGCCAATATTAAACCACTTGATTGGGCGTTTGAGGCTATTCGCTTTCGCGCCCACGAGACGCGCCAGCGATGGCGTCATTTCCGGACGCAAAGCTACTGAGCGGCCACCGCGATCCTCAAAGTGAAAGAGCTGACCCACAATTTCCTCACCGGATTTTTCGATATAAAGCTCCAACGGTTCCAGCACCGGGGCATCGTATTCCTGAAAATTAAAGCTCTCTGCCGCAGTGCGCCAGTGTTCAAAAATATATGAGCGGCGTGTTCCGTTTTCTGGATAGCAGGCCCGGAATCCGGGGAGGGTCTCACAGCTCATGGTTGCTGTCGGTAGGTTAATTAAAGTCTGGCTTCGGGGAATCCGTGCCGGCTCACCTTCAGCTCTCCTTTGTGTTTAAAGAATCAATATCCAAATCCGAGAGCTTTTCCTTCAATTCCTTGCCCGCCTTGAATTTGATCACCGCGCGGGTGGGAATAACAACGTCCGTTTCCGGTTTATTGGGATTGCGCCCAATGCGGGATTTGCGCACCTGCACCTCGAACACGCCGAAGTTTCTGAGTTCGACATTGCGTCCTTCCGCCAAGGCTTTGGCAATCGCGTTCAGTGTGCGTTGCACGGTTTCACGGACATCTTTTTGAGGGATGGTGGTACCCTCGTATATATCGAGGACGATATCGCGCTTGGTAAGGTTTTTGGACATACTCTGATTAATAGAAAGACAATTAAAGGTAGACTGCTAAAGTATTTGAGCTTTCGATACTTCGAGCGTGAGAAATTGCTGTCAAACTCGAAAACGTACTTCACGCCAACAAGTTAAAAATTTTTTTCATGCCAGAAGGTAAAAACGTTAATCGCATGTTCGCTAATATCGCGAGCCGATATGATTTCGCCAATCATTTCCTCAGTGGGGGCGTCGATTATTATTGGCGCAAGGTCCTCGCTGACCGCGTAGCCGCTTTTTCCCCGGGCTCTCTAGTGGATCTTGCCACCGGTAGCGGTGACGTTGCTTTTAAACTTCGCGACCGCCTTGGTACTGCGGTCGCAGTGCGCGGAATGGACTTCTGTGAGCCCATGCTTGAAGCCGCCCGCGAGAAAAAAAAGGAACGCCCTGAATACGCTGACCTCGAGTTCACCTTCGGTGACTGCATGCAGTTACCCCTCGATGACCATTCCGTAGATGCGGTCACCATCGCATTTGGAGTGCGCAATTTTGAAGACCGCCAAAAAGGCCTGGAGGAAATCCACCGCATCCTGCGCCCGGGGGGTCGTCTCTTTATTCTGGAATTTTCCCAGCCGCGACATTGGTTTCGCCCGTTCTATTACCTTTACCTCAAATATATCCTGCCGCGACTTGCGTCGCTCGCCACGGGTGACAAAAGTGCCTACGATTACCTTGCCGGATCCATCGAAGCCTTCCCCACTCGCGCACAACTTGCGGATCACGTAACGGCTGCGGGTTTTCCAAGGGTCACCGCGCGTGCTCTCACTTTTTCGATCGTGGCGATCCACGAAGCTACCAAGTAAACCAACGGTCGCAGTCGCTTAATAACCCTGAGACTGTACCACCTGCGCCAACTCTGCTTGGAAGGCCTGCACGTCCTCGGGACTGGGGCGGTATTCGGGGTCTTCTCCAGGAAGCAGACCCAATTGACCGGAGGCATCCAATTGCCAGCTCATATTTTTGCCGTCACTGAAAACCACAGTTCCGCTCAAAAGCGCACCCGGTCGTTTGATGGCATCTACCTCAACGCGGACTCCAAGCTCCGGTTCAAGCACCTCGGCTTCTTCCGCAACAGCATCCGCTCCGGCTTCTGTGGATTCCTCCACCTCGGGCGTTTCAACCACTTCAGAAACCACATTCAAATCATCCCCCAGAAAGCGCACATCCATGTAGGTCATCGCCACTTTAAAATCTTCCCGCAAACGGTTCTGCACCGTTGCTAGCGATTCGCCCGAGCGCACCCAATCCTTAACGATTTCAATTTGTTCGTCGGTCAATTCCATAATTCAAGCCCCTTTGCCTTTTAGATGCGGGTCCTCAGAGGACTGCCTAAGCCCGGTTGCTCGCCAATTGTTTGATCAAGTAGTCCACCGCACGTTTAACCGTGGCATCCTGCTCCATCATGTTTTCTACCTGCTTGCAGGCGTGGATCACGGTACCATGGTCCCGGCCTCCAAAGGCCTCGCCAATTGATTTAAGTGGATCACTCGTCAATGTGCGCGAGATATACATGGCAACCTGTCGGGGAAAGACAATCGCACTGGTGCGGCGGCGACCCACTAGTTCACTGAAGCGAATCTTATAATAATCCGAAACTTTGTTTTGGATTTGGTTGACCGTAGCCTTCGCAGCGGCCTCTTCCTGAAAAAGATCACTTAAAAGTCGCTCCACCGCTTCCAGATCCAAGGACTGGTCAATCAGGGAATTATAACTCGCTATCCGCGTAAGCGCCCCTTCCATCCGGCGCACATTCCGCGAAACCCGCTCAGCAAGAAATTCCATGACCTCGTCATCCAACTCCAAACGCATCGAAGCGGCCTTCTTGCGTAAAATAGCAACCCGTGTCTCAAAATCCGGCGCTTGAATGTCTGTCACCAGACCCCATTGGAAACGTGATACCAGACGATTCTCGAGGCGTTCAATCTCATTGGCAGGGCGATCACTCGCGAGGAAGATCTGGCGTCCCGATTCAAACAAATCGTTAAAGGTGTGGAAAAACTCTTCCTGTGTACCTTCCTTACCGGAGAGGAAGTGGATGTCGTCCACCAAGAGCGCATCGACATTGCGGTAGTACTTGCGGAATTTCGAAAGTTTCTTTTCACGGATCGCATGAATGAATTCATTCGTGAATTTCTCCGTTGAAACATACGCAATGTGCGCCTTGGGGTTGTTGCTCAACATTTGATGTGCCACTGCGTGCATTAAGTGCGTCTTGCCCAAACCGGTCTCACCGTAAACAAAAAGTGGATTGTAGGCGCGACCCGGAGCGTTCGCCACCGCAATACTCGCGGCATGCGCCAACTGATTCCCCGAACCCACCACAAAATTATCAAAGGTGTTGCGCGGGTTTAAAATCGCACCGCTTCCACGGGGTTTTTCTGCAAAACGACTGGATTCGCTTTCGCGGGTACTGGTATTTCGATTCCCCGTGATGCCCGCTTGACGGATTCCGCTGGTTGTAACCGCACCCTCGCCTGCCTCAGCAGAGGCTCCCTTGGCGGAATCTACCGTAACCTTAACGGTGATCGCGCGGCCGGTCAAAGTTCGCGCTTTTTGCGAGATGACATCCAGGTAATTATTCTCTATCCAAATCGCATTAAAATCGTTGGGGGCACTGATGGTTAAACAGCGCTCGGTTTCGCCTACAAATGCAAGCCCGTCAAACCACATATCATACAACTCAGCCGGGAAAATCTGCTTCAGTTCAATGGTAAGAGTATCCCAAAGATTTAATGTGGCGGACGAACTGGACATATTGCTTGAAAAAACGGTTTTATTCACACTTTAGAGAGCCTTAAATTCATGAACCCGTCACATTGGAGGGAATCAAGACAAAGGAACAGTCAAAAAATGTAATAATTGTTAAAAAGTGAGATGAAGCCAAATAACAAAACTAGGTAAGATCTTGTTTAATAAGGGTTTGTGGATTTATTCTGATAGGGGTAGTAATTTTGTGGGTGTTCAGCCGGTTTGCTAAAATCGAAAGTTCAAATTAAAATTAACCAGCCCCAATATGAAAAGGAATCCCCCAAGGGCTTTGCAAGGGCAACTTCTGCACAAGTTATTCACACTGCCACTTGAATAACTTTTATTGATAAAAATGAACCAGCTCGGGCTGCCAGTACAATTTCATTAACCCCTCTAAATCTGCATTTTCCGTACCTTGGAAATGGTGCCCGCAAAACCGATTTCATCAAAAAAACAACTCCGCCGAAAAATCGGCGTACCCTTATTTTTTTTCTGTCATGTTGGCGATCAAACGCTCGTTGAATTCCTTTGCGGAATCATGACCCATTAATTTCAAAGCCTGGGACATCGAGGCAACTTCAACCAAGCGAGCCATGTCACGACCGGGACGCACCGGAATCTCCATGGTTGGAACCTTGAGCCCAAGGATTTCCACCGTGTTTTCCTCAAGACCCGTTCGCTCTTCATGCATCCCCGGAGTCCACGCGACGAAATTAATTACCAAATCAATTCCCTTCCGCAGGCGCACTGACCGCACCCCAAATAGCTCCGCAATATTTATGATCCCCAGCCCCCGGCATTCCATATAACCACGACTCAATTCTGCCGAGGTGCCTATCAACTCGCGATCACTCAAGCGCCGAATATGCGTTAAATCATCCGCCACCAAACTATGCCCGCGTTCAATCAATGCCAGCGCACATTCACTCTTACCCACCCCACTCTCTCCGCAGATGAGCGTTCCAATTCCCTTGATGTCCATCAAGGTGCCATGGATATGCGTTCGGGGTGCGAACTTTTCTTCCAGCAAGAGCGTCGCCTCCGTGGTGATGGTTTTCGATTTTAAGGGCGAGCGTATCAAGGGCGTCTTGTAGGTCTTCGCCAATTCCTGCATCACCTTTGAGGGTGAAAGATTCCGCGAAACCAAAATACACGGCACCTTCTTTTCAAACATCTCCCTTAAGACCTTGGCCTCTTCGTCGCGTTTTAAATCACGCAGGTACCCCATTTCACCCGCCCCGAAAAGCTGAATGCGTTTTGAGGCAAAATATTTGTAATATCCGGTCACCGCCAGCGCGGGACGATTCAAACTGCGCTCCCGAATCATTCCGTCCAAGCCGGCTTCCCCTGCGATACAATCCAATTCCAGAGGCTCTCTGAAGGATTCATAAAAATCACGCACCGGAATCGCTTCCACGAATTTGGTTTGTAGTTTCTGATTCTTAGGCATCCCTTCCTCCTTTTCTAAATATTGAAATTTTCCCCGAGGTAAAACTCTCGGCTTTGTGGATCGTTAATAAGAAAATCACTCGTGCCCTCGCTTAAAACCCGCCCCTGATGCATCAAATACGCGCGGTCAACAATACTGAGGGTCTCGCGGACATTGTGGTCGGTTATCAAAACCCCAATGCCACGGTCTTTTAAAGTTATAATAATCTTCTGCACCTCACTCACGCTGATCGGATCCACACCACTGAAGGGTTCATCCATCAACAAAAACTTCGGGCGCGTCACCAGGGCGCGCGAGATCTCTAAACGGCGACGCTCGCCTCCACTCAAAGTGTAGGCCTTCTGATTCGCCAATTCCGTCAAGCTCAACTCCGACAAATGCTCTTCCACCCGGGCCGTCTGTTCGGCCTTGTTCGAGGGAAGGGTCTCCACCACCGCACGGATATTTTCTGCCACCGTCATCTTGCGAAAAATCGATGGTTCCTGCGGCAAATAGCCCAAGCCAAGCCGAGCCCGTTGATACATCGGCAATTCCGTGAGGGGCGAATCATTCAAAAATACTTCCCCACTGGTCGCAGGCACTAAACCCACAATCATATAAAACGAGGTCGTCTTACCCGCGCCGTTCGGCCCCAGCAAACCAACGATCTCGCCTGCTGAAATCTCGAGATCCACCCCGTCAACGACGTTGCGTTTCCCGTATTCCTTCTTCAGGTCGCGGGTTCGAATACGCTCAACTGGTGCCTGCTCTGCCATTACTTTATAAAAATTTCCATGCTTTAAGCTGACTGCAACTTCGTCCTTGGCAACTATCAATCCCGCGTTTTCGGCAATTCCGGCAGCGTCACCCGTGCGCGCTTCCCTCCCGGGCCCCCTTCCACGATTGCCCGGCGTTCGCCCTGATTCAAAATCAAGCGCTCACCACGAACCTGCCCGCGGGCGTCATCCACCTGTGCGTTCCCCTCGAGTACCAAACGCGAACCCAGGGGATCGATCAAAGCAGTCTCCGAGCGGGTCACCCGCCCTTCCTGTTCGATCTGCACCGACTCACGCGCAAAAATCTCCGTAATCTGCATGGCACCCATCAAGCTCTCCTCCGCAGTTTCAGCCTTTGCTTCCCGCGTTGCGCGCACCTTCATCTCACCGCAGGTCGCCAATAAATTCGTCCCGGTCACCTGCACCGAGTCCCTAAACGTGTACAAATGCCCCCAGTCCATCTCACGCATCTCAAGGCTTTCACTCTCAATCAAGGTCGCCTCCTTCGCGATGCTCGGCGTTTCCGATTCCTTCGCATCCCCTCCGAAATCATCATAGCCCAAATTCGGCAACTCCGGCAACAAGCCCCGCACCCGTCGTTCCCCCTCGCCATAAACCCAGGCCTTTTCCGGCGATAAATCCATCCGCGCTCCGGAAACAACCGCACCTTCACGACTCAAACGAGGATTCCCCCACAACTTCGCCTTTTCCTGATTCGGAAAAAAACGCGCCTCCTCGGTCTGAACTTCCATCCCGTCATCTTCAATATAGACCGAACCGCGTGCATACAATTCACGCACCTCCCCCACGGGCAAATCTCCCTCGATCTCCTTCGCTTCCCCTTCAGCCGGCTCAGAAACCACCGTTAAATACTCCGCCCGCAAGGTCAGCGTCCCGGAGGAAATTTCTACCCGCCCCTCAAATTCAAACTCCGTCGATGCCTCCAATTCCTGCATCACAATTTCATCCGCATGAATGATGGTGACCTCTTCCAAACTCGATTGGCCCGAGAGACCCAAGCCGCCCGCCTGTACCAATACCATTTGCGCCCGACTCACCCCTTCTTTTCCCGTAATGACCACCTCACCGCCTGCACTCCGAATCTGTTCCCCATTGATCAGCGCACCCGCTGCTTCCACCTGTACCGCGCCTTCCAATTCAACGACCTCCGTGCCGGGATAAAACCGCGCCCGTTCAGCCTTCAAACGGCGCTCACCCTCTACCAAAACCACGGAACCCTCTGCCAATAAATCTCTCAAGCCTTCTAATTCGCCACCCATCGGAATGCCACTGGCAGCACTCCCTTGAGGCGTATCTGCCGTCGCCAGTAAACGCTCACTCGATAAACGCATCGCCCCCGATTCCGCTTCCACCGAGCCCTTGAAATCAAAGGCAAAATCCTCCGCCGTGGTCTTGAGACGCAAGGATTCACTGCGCACCACCGTCAAGCCCGCTGCTTCAGCTGCGACCTGTGATCCCTTCGCTGCGCCCTCATCACTTAAAATCGCCTGCGTGAATTCCACCCGCGCGTCATTGGAAACCACGATATCCTTATCGTCCCCGTTCCAAGTCCATCCCATCCCCGTGATCTCAAAATTCGCTCCCGCGATCCGGATCGATTCCTCCGATTCCGCGCGGTTCTCCTGCAGACGCAAGGCCGCCATAGGACTGTCCATACTTAACTCCACCGCCATCCGCTCGTCCCCGGTGTATACCCGCAAACGCATCCCCTCTACCCGAATCTGTTCCGGTCCGTCATAGATTCCCTTCGCACCCCGCAAGACCCATTGCGTATATCCATTGGGCCCAAAATTTGGAAAACGAAAATCCTTCACCGGCGCACTCGGAGCAATGGCATCCAGGCCCGTTCCCGCCACCGGCGATAACAACCCACACAAAAAAACAATTAGGCAAAGCAGACGCATTCGTTAAACCCAAAGCAAACCCCGCGTCGCCCTCCCTGACCAGCCGAAAATCACGTCATCTCTACCCCCTCCCAGCAACCGCCCGCCACTCGTGCTTGGGATAACGTCCCGCCAGTTCCTTGCGCACATGCTCGTACGCCCCCTCCCAAAAACCATCCAAGTCATCCGTCACATGAGCCGGACGCCCACTCGGAGCCAGCAACTCAATCACCAGCGGCACCTGACCATTCCCCACCCGTAGATCCCCACCCGGGACATCATAAAAATCCTGCAACTTCGAAGCGACAAACACCCGCCCGTCTGGTTCGTAACGCAGGCGCACCGGACGCTTCCGACGGGGTAAGTCCAAAGTCTCGGGCGCGTAGGCATCCAAATAATACAACTGTTCCGGCGCGACCCATTCCCTGAGCACTGGCAACACCGGGCGGTCTTTGATGGCACGGTAACTCGTTCCCCCGGCACAAATCTGACCGATCAACAATTCCCGCGCCTCCCCATCAATTGCGGTAATCTCCGTTTCCGGACAATGCCGCGCTACAAAATTCACCCGCTGTATCCATTCCTCTACCGAGGCGTCCCATTGCTTTAAATTCAAACGCCCTGCCTCAACCTCTGCCGCGAGCAGCGTCGCCGCAACATCAGGATCGGGTTCTCCAGATTCACTGGTTCCCAAAATCAAATCCCGAAAAGCTTGCTCCCGCACACAAACGACCCGCCGTGTTTGGGCATCGTATCGGGTAGTCACGGCATCCTTGAGTTCATCCCCAAAAAGCTCAGCCAGACATTCTGTTTCTATTCGGGTCGCCATACCCAGTAAAACCGTCACCTCACCGCGCACCTGCCGTTCCTCCTGTTCCGTTGCCACCAAAAGTTCCCCCTCAACCACGCTCTCGCGCCGAAGCTCACCGCCACGCCCCCCGAGCAAACGACAGCGCCGCGTCCCGCCGTCATTGCGCATCGCCACAAAATCCGAAAAGGCCGATAAAATACAATACCCCACTGCGCTAGCCCGTGCCTTTTCATCCAGCTCCAGATCTCCACCATAATCAGGAATCAATTGCCGTAATTGCTTTGACGCGTTCAAGGCCTGGCGCGCCGCGCCGGCATGGATGCCCAGTTCCGCACAAGTCGCTACCCGATACTTCGCCTCGGTTGCCACTTCGAGAGCGCGCAACTGCACCTGCCAGTCCGAATCCGCACCACATGCGTCCTCAATCACTTCCACCTGTTGCGCCCGCGATGCCCCGGTGGCATTGGCGCGATATACCGAGCGTCCCTGACTCAAAGCTGCGATCCGTACCACCACCCCAAGAATCCCCCGCTCAGCGGCCTCCAACAACATGCGGGCATAACGCGGATGCAAAGGTAAACGCGCCATGGAGGCCCCGCGTTGCGTCAAGCTGCCGTCGGCATCGAGTGCCCCTAAAGTCCCCAACAAAGCCACCGCTTTTTCCAGAGCTGCTTGCGAGGGACGCTCAAACCAAGCAAATCCCTCCAAGTCCTCCACCCCCGCCGAGCGCAACAAAAGCACCGTCTCCGCTAAATCCACCCGTTGCAATTCCGCAGTGTCCCGAGCGGCACGACCGCCGTGCTCGGATTCCGACCACAAGCGCAGACACATCCCCGGCCCGGTACGACCCGCCCGACCTGCGCGTTGCTCCGCTGCTGAACGACTGATCGGCTCCACCAGCAGCGCATTGATCCCCCGCCGGGCATCGTACCGCGCCACCCGCGCCTCGCCGCCATCAATGACCACACGGACTCCCTCAATCGTAATCGACGTTTCGGCAACATTGGTCGAAATAATCACCTTCGGGCGCTCCCCCCGCTGTACTGCCCGATCCTGTGCTTCGGCAGCGAGTTCCCCGTGCAAGGGATACAAATCGTAAGGGCGTGATTCCGGCAAGGCCTCCAATTCCGCCAGTGTGCGCCGGATTTCATACGACCCCGCCATAAAAATCAAACCATCCCCCGTCTCGCCTCCGCGCACCACTTCCCTGAATGCCTCAGCCGCACGCTTCCAGACCGGCGCCGCTGTGCGCCCCAAAGCCGCTCCCATGTAACGCGTCGCTACGGGATAGGCCCGACCCATCGCCTCAACCAAAGCCGCAGGTTTCAAAAATGCTGCCACCGCGTCCATTTCGAGCGTCGCCGACATCACCACCAACTTTAAATCCGGACGCTCCGTCTCCACGGCCTCAAGGCACAGGCTAAAGTCAAATCACTGGTCACATGCCGTTCATGAAACTCGTCCAGAACAATCGCACCCACCCCGGGCAAAATCGGATCCGCAAGCAGTTGTCGCAATAGAATCGCCTCGGTCACAAAACGAATACGCGTTGCCTTGCTCGTGCGGTTGTCGAAACGAATTTGGTAACCGACCTCCCCGCCCAACTCGACCCCGCGTTCCACCGCTACCCGCGCCGCCAACATCCGCGCTGCCAACCGCCGTGGCTGCAAGACCACGATCTCACCCGCAACCCCCGCCGCATCCAACAGAATCTGCGGCACCTGCGTCGATTTTCCCGAACCCGTCGGCGCCCGCAAAACCACCCGTCCCTCGTTGCGGATTCCCGCCACAAGTTCCTCCGCTACTGCGTGAATCGGTAGTGCCCCTGCTTCCATCCTGTAACCCTTGCCTACTTCCCCCAATAAACGCAACCCACCTTATTCACCACCGAGACACCGAGCACCCAGAGAGCTTTCAACATTCAACGTTCGATGTTCATCCCCCTCCGCGCCTCCGTGGTGAGAAAAAGCACCCCTCATGCCTGAGATGAGCCGGTCGAATCTTTCAAGGAAGAGTAACCCGCTCGTCCGGTTGGGGTGGTTCAGGATGGTTCCCCTCCCCCTTACGCTCCCTCCACCTTCGCGCTTGCCCAAAAGCCATTTGATGCAACACTATCCCCTTCTTATTTATGGCGCAGCAAAACGATAATCCCTTCGATCCCATCGAGGACGCCATCCGCGCTATTGCCGACGGCGAACTTGTCATTGTGACCGACGACGAAGCACGCGAGAACGAAGGCGACCTTATCTTTGCCGCCGACAAGGTGACTCCCGAAGCGGTCAACATGATGATCCGCCATGCGCGTGGGCTTATCTGTGTACCCATGCACGGCCCCGAGCTCCGCCGCCTGGGCATCAGCCCCATGGCTGCGGCAAACCGTGAATCCCATCAGACCGATTTCGCGGTTTCAGTGGACGCGGCCGAGGGGATCACCACCGGCATCAGTGCTGCAGACCGAGCGGAGACCATTCGCCTCCTGGCCGACCCGAAAACCAATCCCGAGGCTTTGGTGCAACCGGGCCACGTCTTTCCGCTCCGCGCCAAACCGGGCGGGGTTCTCCAGCGCGCAGGGCATACCGAAGCCGCTATCGATCTCGCCCAACTCGCCGGACTCAACCCCTGCGGTGTGATTTGTGAAATCCTCAACGAGGACGGCTCCCTCGCCCGACTGCCCGACCTCATCCGCTTCAAAGAGGAACACGGCATCAAACTGATTTCCATCAAGGACCTCATCGAATACCGCCACACCCGTGACCGCCTCGTAGAGCACCTCTTGACCGAACCCTTTGTATCCGACTTCGGAACCTTTGACCTGCATGTCTTCCGTAGCGTCCTCGATGACCGCCAGCACTTTGCCCTCAGCATGGGAACCCTCGACGGCGAGCCGACCCTCGTCCGCGTGCAGAGCGAAAACCTCCTCGCCGATATCTTCCGCGCAAAGGGGATGAGCGGCTATCAAGCACTCAACCGCGCCCTAAAATCCATCGCGGAAAAAGGTCACGGTGTCCTCCTCTATATCGAGCAGGCTCCAGGCGGCATTCAGGTTCAATCAAAAGATGGTAGCCCGGCTATCAAAACCGTCGGTCCGGCTAAAATGGACTTCCGCGACTACGGCATCGGGGCGCAAATCCTGGTCGCCCTGGGACTCAGTAAGATCCGCCTCCTTTCCGGAACCAACCGCAAAGTAGTGGGACTCGACGGCTACGGCCTCGAAATCACTGAGCAAGTCGAACTGGTGGACTAGGGGCCAAACGATACGGCCCGGGCCTGCCGGGACTTGAAACCCATAAATACGGTTATATGGTTTTTCTATGAAAACAACGATAGAATTGCCGGACGATTTGGGGCTGCAAGCCAAGCGGTTTGCTTTGGAGCAGCACACCACCCTCAAACAGCTGGTCATTACAGGTCTGCGCCTTGCCATGGCTAGCACCCCTGCCCAAAAGGGTGCTTCTGAAACGGGCTATACCCAAGCGCTGAAAGGCCCGCTCTTTGTTTGCAAACCCAACGCACCAGCAGAAAAACTTTCCATCGAAGAACTGGTTGCCCTCGAACACCAATGCCTTGCGGAAAGCTGAAGCCCCATGCCCGCGACTTTATTCGACAGCAGTGCCTGGATCGCACTCGCCTTCAGCAGTCACCCCGGGCATAACCGGGCGCTAGCCACCTTCAACAAAGCCCACAGTCGTGCGCCCGTTGCTATTTGCCGTGCTACCCAGCTTTCCTTCCTTCAACCCGTCACGACCCCCGCAATTCAAAAAGCCTACCGCAGCGAGCAAATCACGAACCAGCTCGCGTGGAATAAATGGCAGGAACTGGCATCCCTACCACAGGTCATTTGGCTTCCCGAACCGGAAAGCATCGAACCCCACTGGAAAAACTTTGCCGTCCTGAAATGCGCAGCACCAAAACGCTGGATGGATGCCTATCTCGCCGCCTTTGCTCTCAGCTACGGCATCACCCTTACCGGTTTCGACCGTGATTTCGCATCCTTGCCCGAACTGCGCTACCGGAATCTGAGCCCGCAGCCGAAAACGCCCTAAGCCTCAAATTGCTTGAAAAGCAAGGTGGCGTTCTGACCTCCCAAACCGGAGTTGTTGCAAATGGCAACCTTCACCTTGGCTTCCCGCATGGTGTTCGGCACGTAGTCGAGATCACAGTCGGGATCGGGTTCATTATAATTGATAGTGGGAGGAACCTTGCCCTCATGAATGGTCTTCGCGCAGACCGCCGATTCAACACCGCCCGCCGCACCGAGAAGGTGACCGGTCATGGACTTGGTGGAACTGACCATGATCTTCGAAGCGTGCTCACCGAGGGCGATCTTGATGGCGTTGGTCTCAAATTTATCGTTGTAGGGCGTAGAGGTACCGTGGGCGTTAATGTAGTCGACGTCCTCCACCTGTAAGCCCGCTTCCTTGATGACCTTACTGATTGCGAAGGAGAGCGCTTTGCCCTCGGGATCGGGTGAGGTAATATGGAAAGCGTCACTGGTAGCGGCATAACCGGCAACTTCACAGTAAATACGCGCACCACGTGCCTGAGCATGTTCGAGGGTTTCAAGGAGGAGCACGCCTGCGCCCTCACCCATCACAAATCCGTCACGGCCTTTATCAAAGGGACGGCTGGCGGTCTGCGGCGCGTCGTTGTATTGCGTACTCATCGCACGCATGGAGCAGAAACCGGCATAACCCAATTCCGTGATAGCCGCTTCACTGCCACCCGCGAGCATGACATCGGCATCACCGTCGCGCAAAATCCGGAACGCTTCACCAATGGTATGAGTACCCGTGGCACAGGCACTTACGATGCCGTAATTCGGACCACGTGCTCCGGTTGCAATGGCAATCACCCCACTTGCGATATTCGCAATCAGGGACGGGATCATAAAGGGAGAAACCTTGCGGGGTCCTTTGGTGTACAAACGGTGACTTTGCTGCTGAATGGTTTGCATACCTCCAATACCCGAACCAACCAATACTCCAAATTTTTCGGGATCGGCAGTGGAAGGATCCAACGATCCGTCCTGCAGCGCCAACTTGGAAGCCCCTACCGCGAACTGGCTATAGCGGTCATTGCGCCGCGCCTCCTTGGGATCCATGAAATCACCCGCATCAAAATTCTTTACTTCCGATCCCACCTTCGAGGGGTATTCCGTGATGTCGAAGGACGAAACCGTATCGATTCCACTTTGACCCGCCAACATGGCTTCCCAAAACGGATCAATCCCCGTTCCCTGTGATGCGATGGTGCCGATTCCGGTGACGACAACACGATTTCTTGGACGCTCAGTTTCCATGCTTATATAAATCTAAATAATTTAAATGGGTTTCAATAAAACTCGTACGAAGCAATACTGCTTCAGTGCTATCGGCAAGCCTTTCGCGGCAGGTGGTAAAAACTAAGCCGCATAAATGCGGCTTAGGAAGAAAAACAAATATCAAAGTCTTATCCGGCTTTCTCAGTGATGTATTTCAAGACATCGCCCACGGTCTGAAGCTTTTCGGCATCCTCTTCAGGAATCTCACCGTCGACCTCGTCCTTGAACTCTTCCTCAAAGGCCATAATTAACTCTACAGTGTCGAGTGAGTCAGCGCCCAGGTCATCAAGGAAAGATGCTCCAGGGACAACCTGCTCCGCGTTGACGTTGAGCTGTTCGACAATAATCGCGTTGACGCGTTCTTCAATAGTTTGATCAGACATATTTTGTTCTTGGTAGGTGGTTAAATTTACTTATTCAAGCATCACATCACCATGCCACCGTCAACCGTAAAAACTTGGCCGGTAATGAAGCCAGCATCCTCGCTGGCTAAAAAGCTGGTCATGGCAGCAATGTCAGACGGAGCCCCCATCCGCTTCAAGGGAATCATCCCCACGATAGCCTCCTGCTGCTGTTCGTTCAACTCGGCGGTCATGTCGGTAGCGATGAAGCCGGGAGCCACCGCATTGACGGTCACATTACGCGCGGCAAATTCCTTGGCCAGACTCTTGGTGAGCCCGTGGATGCCCGCTTTCGTCGCGGCGTAATTTGCCTGTCCGGCATTCCCCATCAAGCCAATCACCGAAGAGATGTTGATGATCCGGCCCCAGCGTTTTCGCGTCATCGGCCGACCGAGATACTTGCTCCAGGCAAAGACACTGCTCAAATTCGTTGCGATGACATCATCCCAGTCGTTGTCCGACATCCGGAATAACAAACCATCCCGCGTGATCCCCGCGCAATTCACTAAAATATCCACCGTCCCGTGCGTTTCCAAAAAGGCCGCACTGGCCGCTTCAATGGCCGCCCGATCCGCTACGTCCACGGCCCGGCTTTCTGCGGAACCGCCACCTGCCACAATGGCTTCCGCCACCGCGCCGCACGATCCCTCCGAACGACTCACGCAAATCACATGATGACCCGACTGCGCCAGATTTTCCGCGATTGCTTTTCCAATTCCGCGACCCGCTCCGGTCACCAAGGCCACTTTTTTTTCACTTGCTTCAGTCATAGGTAAGTATGGTCAAAATCGGCATGAGCACCGACATTCCCAGTTCTTTTTATAAACCCGAGTCAGCGCAAGCACGAATGTTACCTTTCCGCAACATTGACAGCCCTACCCTCTTTCCAGTGAAGTGCTCCCATGCCTGAACCCGAAGCACAACGCCTCCAGAAAATTATCGCCAATGCCGGCCTCTGTTCCCGCCGCGAAGCGGAAGCCCTCATCCGCGACGGCAAAGTGCGCCACAATGGGAAAATCGCCGAACTGGGCGACAACGGCCTCCCCAGCGACGCCATCTTCGTTAATAAAAAACCCATCCCCACGGAATCCGCCCGACCGGTCACCCTCATCCTCAATAAACCCAAAGGCTTCCTCTGCACCAACGGCGACCCCCATGGAGGACAAACCGTCTTTGATCTCCTCCCTGCCAACCTTCAGCGACAACGCATGTTCTGCGCCGGACGTCTCGACAAGGACAGCGAAGGACTCCTGATCATCACCAACGACGGCGACCTCGCCCACCGACTCACCCACCCCAGCAACCAAATCGTCAAGCGCTACCGCGTGGTCCTCCACCGCGACTTCAATAAAGCCGATATCCCCAAACTCCTCAACGGGGTGGAAGACGAAGGCGAACTCCTTAGGGCCGAAAAAGTCCTCCCCGCCCTCGAAGTGGGCGAAGGTCATGCCCGCCGCCTGGAAGTCCACCTCCACCACGGAAAAAAACGTGAAGTCCGTCGCCTCTTCGAAGCCAACCGTTACTTCGTCAAAAAACTCGTCCGCACACAAATCGGTCAGATGATCTTGAAAGGCATGCCCAAAGGCGGTATCAAAATCCTTGGACAAAAAGACATCGAACGCCTCTTTGCCAAACCCTCAGAAAAAAGCCGCATCAACGCACACGGCTTCCCAACTAACCGCAAAAACAAATAACCATGCAACGCATCGACGGCAACGCCATCGCCGAATCCATCATCAAAGAACTCACTGCCGAGGTCGGCACCCTTACGGGACCCAAACCCGCAGTCGCCTTTATCCGCGTCGGTGATAATCCCGCCTCCGTTTCCTACGTCCGCAAAAAGGAAAAGACCGCCGCGCGCATCGGCATCGGTAGCCAGCTCCACCTTTTACCTGCAGACGTCTCCCGCGAAACCCTCTTCGAACGCATCGATGCCCTCAACGCCGACCCGGAGGTCAGCGGCATCCTCGTTCAGGCTCCCCTTCCCAAACACCTCGACGAAACGGAAACCTTCAACCGCGTCGCCCCCCACAAAGACGTCGACGGATTCAACACCGTCAACATCGGCAAACTCTGCCAGGAGGACGACTCGGGGTTCGTGGCCTGCACCCCCGCGGGCATCGTTGAACTCATCGCCCGCAGCGGCATCGAGACCGAAGGCAAACACGTGGTCGTCCTCGGGCGCAGCCAGATCGTCGGTAAACCCGCCGCCCTCCTCATGATGCGCAAAGCCCTCCCCGGCAACGCCACCGTCACGGTCTGCCATTCCCGCACCACCAACCTTCCCGAAATCACCCGCCAGGCCGACCTCCTCATCGCGGCCATTGGACGCCCCCACTTCGTGACCGCCGATATGGTCAAAGACGGAGCCGCCATTATCGACGTCGGCATCAACCGCGTCGAAGCTGCCGATGCCCCCCGTGGCTACCGCCTCGTTGGCGATGTCGATTTTGACGCCCTCGCCCCCAAGGCCAGCCACATGACCCCCGTCCCCGGCGGCGTTGGCCCCATGACCGTCGCCATGCTCATGCACAACACCCTCCGCGCCTTCAAGCTCGCCCACGCCTAGCACCCCGCATGAGCGATCCCAAAAAAGACATCAGCCCGAGCACCGTCCTCGATACCATCCTCGCCGACGACGGCCCCATGCCCGCCGCCCGCCTGGGCATCCGCACCCTCGCCTTTGTCCTCGACTTCATCCTTTGCTCCGCCGTCGCCACCATTCTCATCTGGAAAGTCTTCCTCCCCATGTCCCACCCGGGCAGTTTCCTCGAGCTCAACGAATGGATCGACCAACTCCTCCAGTGGCTCCAAAACAGCGAGTCCACCCGCGAGACCATGCCCAAGCCCGGCAATGACCTCCTCGCCGCCCTTCGCTACGCCTCGGAAGTCCAACTCCTCACCTTCTGGGCCTACTTCGGCATCGGTGAAATCTTCCTCGGCGGATCCCTCGGTAAACGCGCCTGCCGCCTCCGCACCATCAGCACCCTCACCCTCGCCCCCCTCAACGTCTTCGCCGCCCTCCTCCGCGCGGGCATCAAAACTGCCGCCCTCTTCTTCCTCAGCCCCCTCCTCCTCATCGCCACCCTCGCCGCCCTCTTTTTCAACCCCCGCCGCCAAACCGGTCACGACCTCCTCGCCCGCACCGCCGTCATCGACGAAAAACATTTGAAAAGCGGACCACCCCTTCAAAACTAAGACCCATGTCCACTCAAATCGCATTCCTCGGAGCCGGACGCATGGCCGCCGCCATCGTCAACGGACTCATCCAAAACCAACACTACACCCCCGCGCAAATCGCCTGCACCTGCGGCGACGACCCCTCCGGCCCCGAACTCGCCGGCGCCACCGGCATCACCTACCTCCCCGACCTCGCCCCCGCCCTCCAAACCGCCCATACCCTCGTCCTCGCCTGTAAACCCCAGCAACTCTCCGACATCAACCCCGCCCTCGCCCACGCCACCCAAGACAAACTCAGCCTCTCCATCCTCGCCGGCACCACCCTCCACACCCTTCACACCCGCTTCCCCAACGCCCGCAACATCATCCGCACCATGCCCAACACCCCCGGGCAAATCGGCGCCGGAATCACGGCCTACACCCCCGCCCAAGGACTCGACCCCGACGACGAAACACGGGTTAAAGCCATCCTCAACGCCCTCGGCAATTACCACGAAGTTGAGGAATCTCAACTCGATGCGGTAACCGCGCTTTCCGGCTCCGGTCCCGCCTACGTCTTCGAATTCGCCGCCGCCCTCCGCGACGCGGGCACCCAACTCGGACTCGATCCGCTCCTCGCCCATTCCCTCGCCCTTCACACCCTCCACGGCGCCGCCGCCCTCCTCATACAATCCGAGCAGGACCCCGAAGCCCTCCGCGACGCCGTCACCTCCAAAGGCGGCACCACCGCCGCCGCCCTCCAAGTCCTCTCCGACCACGACCTGCGCGGTCTTATCCAAAACGCCCTCACCGCCGCCCGCGACCGCTCCACCCAACTCGCAAACGAGAGCTGAACGCCAAACCCGCCCACAAAAAAGCCCCGCAGGTGCCGTAACAGGATGGGAGATCTTAGCCTTTGAAAAACTAGGTGGGTGCTTCCTTAAGCCCTTTTGCCTTCCGGTTTACGGCTTGACAGCAAAGCCCCAGGGTCAGCTCCCATTTTCAAATCAGTAAAGGACAGATACTCCGATGAATATCGAACACCGCAGGGTTGAATAACAACAAGAGCATTGCTGCCCCGATTTAGCAAGCACAGAGCTTGAAATCAGCCATTTCCTCAACTGCGCCGCCTACGTAAGATCTTAAAAAGTAATGCCGAAAAACCCAGCCCCAAGGCATAGGCAGACGGCTCTGGAATCACCGCCACCGTTAACTTCTGTCATGCCAACAACTCACCGTTGTAATCTGGATTCACACCGTTTAAAGTAAGTATGTCATTTGCCTGCAGCGTAAATTGATTGCTGAAGTTATAGCTTTGGCCTGCAGTAAAGTTGGTCTCTATACTTACCTGCGTCCCATCGCTCAAAGTAACATTCTCGTCCATTTCGCGCGGCAAGCTAAAAGCAAAGCCTATACTTTTGGAAACCCCGATTGCATGAAAATATAACACAAATTAAATAAATTTATTCAACTAAATTATTTAAAATACCCAATTATGAGCATTGTAGCTATGATAAATTATCTCCTCATCCAACTCACCACCTAAGAGCAACATTCACCTTGTGTAGCCCCGCTTTTCCCTTGCGGCCTGAAGTACGGAAATTCAATCTTCTAGGCAATCTACCCTTACCCCTCATGTCTTATATCGAAAAAACTCTGTCCACAGATGAAACCGTGGAAACCTATTTCAAATTGCACTGGGTGGCGTGGTTACCCTTTGCGGGCTGGCTCGTCCTCGCCCTGCCGACCTTTGGGCTGACCCTTTTAGTGGCGGGTTATGAATACCTGCGTTTAAAATGCATTGAACAGGCGGTCACCAATCGACGGGTGGTTTTCAAAAAGGGCATCATCAGCCGTCACAGCGAGGAGATGCGTTTGGATTCCGTGGAGACGGTGGAGATCCGCCAAAGCATCTGGGGCCGCATCCTCGGCTTCGCCACCATCGAAGTCACGGGGCGCGGGGTGAGTGACGTCCAACTCAAATGGATGGATCAACCGCTCGAGGTTAAACGTTCGATCGAGGACGCTTTGCAGTCGCGTTAAACCTTCGGACTCCCCTAGCCCGCTTGATGGGCTTCCATCGCCGCGCGGAAGGCCTCGGTCCAGGGGGCGGGCTGATGGGTCTCGGCGGAGAGTTTGCACAGGGTGCGGGTGCCGTCACAATGAAGGGTCTCCCCGTCGGCGGAAGTGATGCGGAAATCCATGACCACCCCGCTCGCGCGGATGCGTTGGATGGTGTAATGGACGGTCAGGTCAGTCGGATTGCGGAAGGGTTCGCGGAAACGCGCTTCAAGTCCATGCACCACCACGTAGATATCCTCGTCCCGCTCGGTATTAAAATCATCGACTCCCAGAAGATCTTGAAAGAAGGCCTGTTGCGCCCGCTCGAGGTGGAGGAAATAACGCGTGTGATGGAGCACCCCGAGGGCGTCGAGTTCATCAAAGAAAACGGGGGCGGTATGAGTATAAGTCTTGGGCACGGTAAAGGAACGGCAGAACGGCGCAGAACTTACGACCTGAGGGTTAAGATGTTCCGGTCAGCATAGCCGACCACCGCTTATATTCGCTCATGAACGCTCATGATCGAAATTCCGGTATTCGTCCATTCGTGGTTTGAAATGGTACTCAGGGCGGGACTTG
>JAACDB010000024.1 GCA_009937095.1 Verrucomicrobiota bacterium | reverse complement strand
ATAATTTCCAGATGTCGAGGCAAGACGCGATCGAGCAAATCGACGCTCCACTTCTCGAGGGCCTCAGGCAGAAGGGTGTGGTTGGTATAATTACAACTGGCGCGGGTGATTTTCCAAGCGGCATCCCATTCCAATTTGTACTGATCTACCAAAAGGCGCATGAGTTCCGCAATGGTGATCGCGGGATGGGTATCATTCAACTGAATGGCGTTAAACTCCGGGAAGTCCTGCCAGTCATCATGGCTGTCAAAGAAACGTCGAATGATGTCCTGCAGCGAACAACTGACAAAGAAGTATTGTTGCACGAGACGCAGTTCCTTGCCGTTTTCAGTCGAATCATTAGGATAGAGCACCTTGGAAATAGTTTCGCCGACTGCCTTCTCGCGGACGGCTTCGACGTAGCCTCCGGCATTAAAAATATCAAAATCAAATTCCTGTGAAGCACGTGAGTCCCAGAGGCGCAGGAAATTAACGGTGCTACCGCCGTAACCGACGATTCCAATATCAAAGGGTACTCCTTCAACGGTTTTGTAATCCACCCATTGAGGATGAAAATTTCCGCTGTCATCCATCTGGTGTTCGATGCGTCCGTAGAGCTTCACCTCCTGCATGAAGTTAGGGCGCATGACTTCCCACGGGCAACCTTTCTCCTGCCATACGTCGGGGTGCTCGATTTGATGCCCATCGCGGAATTCCTGCCGGAAGAGCCCGAACTCGTAATGAATACCATAGCCGATAGCGGGCAGTTCAAGCGTGGCAAGTGAATCGAGGAAACAGGAAGCCAGGCGCCCGAGGCCGCCATTACCCAGACCCATATCGGCTTCTTCGGCAGCAATCACTTCGAGATCCTGCCCCAGTTCACCGAGCGCGTCGCGAGTCGCCTCATAGAGACCGGCGTTATGCAGGTTGTTGACGAGGAGACGCCCCATCAGGTATTCCAGACTCAGGTAGTAAGCGCGGCGCACCTTCTTTTTATGGTGCGTTTCCTGCGTGGTCATAAACCGGTCGAGCAGACGATCGCGCACCGCAAAACAGGTAGCGGTCCACCATTCCTGCGGGGTGGCGTTTTCAGCATGCCGCGCCAGGGTAAAACGCAAATGGTTCAAGATAGAAACCTTAAGCGAACCGGCATCAGAATCGATATTAAATTTAAAGCCGTTACGGGCACTTTTGGTAGCCTTGGCCTTGGCCTTGGCAACGGATACTTTTTTGGTGGTGGTTTTTTTGGGCATGGAAATGGTCCTGTTTTGTTCCTTACAGACTTCCTGAGTAACAAGTTAAATTAGATAAATTCATTACCGTTTAAAAGATAATAAGCAGATTAAAAGCCAGTTCTTGCTCAACCGTTACACACAAGCCCCAAAAGATCTAGGTGCGCTCAAAACAGGGCAAAAGAGCAGCGTCCTTCATGCCGTGAATAATCTTCTTATCCGCGGGACAGAGCGTGGCGAGTACCCCATGCAGGTCGGCAGCCTGACGTTTTTCGTCCACGAAATAATAAGGGCAGAGGCGCACGCGGCCGTTCATCGTCTGCACTGTGCCGTCTGCGGCATAGACCGGGTGACTCATCCGCTTGGGCTTCTCGTAATTTTGTAGGACGTGCAGGGAGTTTTCTGCCATGGTAACCGCCTGCCAAATTGCGTCTTCCCACTCGTGGCGTGAGCAATCACTACCAAGAGTCACGCTGCGTGCGCCCCACGCGGTCTCGTGATAGCCGCTGATTTTTATAATGAGATTGCGCTCTTTTTTGCCCGCTTCGATTAACTGCTGCCATTGCGAAATTGGCTTACCGGAAACCAGCGGCGCATCGAGAACGGCATTGGGGGGTAACTGTACGGGATCCATAACCCATGTCATCGGTATCACCTCGCTCAGTATTTGATACGACGCTTTGGGTAAATTCTCGCGCCAAAAATCTTCCAGAATATGATGGTGAAAGAGCGCGAGGTTCAACTTTTCCTCCTGAAAATGACGCATGGGTGGAGTCAGGCTCAGGAGGGCGGTCTGTCGGGCTGCCAGCAGGTGCTCCGCGATCGGCACATTTGCCAAATCAAAGAGTTCCCAAAAACGGTAGATGACATCCACTTCCTGCGGGTCGCCATCAATTCCCACACAGATGGCATCCCCGAGGGGCATCACGTCATCAGGATGATAGACATGCACCCGGCGACCTTGTAGGCGTAATTGCGAGGCGAGCCACTCCATTTCGGGTCGGTAGGTAGCGGCCTCATCACTCACAAGAATAGCAATGTAGGGAGCGGTAAGCTGTGGCGCACGACTCGCCAGCACTTGATAAAAGGCCTCCAGCATATCCTCGGATCCGGCACCGATGAGCGCATCGCCATGCTTGTCGGTATACAGGGAATTCAAAAATGCCGTTAGTCCGATACCGCCCGGAACGGAGTCAATTTCTGTTAGGGCAAAACCATCTTCGGTAATAAGTAGGTCGGGGCGCAGGACCATGGGTTGGGTACCACGGACGGCGGTGGAGCGGGCGTGCTGAATAAGGGCTTCCGGTTTCCCCCGGTCTAAATATTCAGCGACCCAGGGAGCGCGCAGTTCACGGTTCCGCAAAAGATTCTTATCCATGGCAGAACGCAGGTATAGTAATTCCTGGGCGCGATAGAAATCGTAGCAGGCCTGCCCGATTTTTCGGATCATGGCCACTTGCTCGGGCGAAAGGGCAAAGGCAGAGGGTGAATAGCGCCAGGTCTTGTTTTCAAAAAGGTTATGCTCTGCAAAAGCGGTCTGCGCCTCAGCGTAGCTGAGCCCCTCAAAATTATTACCTTCTTTATGCATCATTCGCTTCCCGCTCGCTTGCTGTTTGGCGTGAGGTCGGACCCCCCGCACGAAGCCATGCGTGAATGAAGGGGTCAAGCTCTCCGTCCATCACCGCCTGCACGTTTCCGGTTTCCGCGCCGGTACGTAGATCCTTGACGAGTTGATAGGGCTGAAAGACGTAGGAGCGAATCTGGTTACCCCAGGCGATTTCCCCCTTCTCGCCGTAGAATTTCTCCTGTTCACTGCGTTTTTCGTCTTCCTGTTTTTCCAGCAGGCGCGATTTTAGCGTGCGCATGGCGGTGGCCTTGTTCTTGATTTGCGAGCGTTCGTTCTGGCAAGTCACCACGATATTTGTAGGCAAGTGGGTGAGGCGCACGGCAGACTCGGTGCGGTTCACGTGCTGCCCACCCTTCCCGCTCGCGCGATAAACATCGGTGCGGATATCGGCCTCATTGACCTCTATCTCGACATCGTCCTCGACCTCGGCCACCACATCAACTGAAGAGAAAGAAGTGTGACGGCGGGCATTAGAATCAAAGGGGCTGATGCGCACAAGGCGGTGCACCCCGCGCTCGGCCTTAGCATAACCAAAGGCATGTGGCCCCGTTATCCGTATAGTAGCGGAAGAGATCCCGGCCTCTTCACCGGGCATAATATCAAGGGTCTCGACTTCAAAACCCGCGCGCTCGCCCCAGCGTGTGTACATTCGC
This sequence comes from Verrucomicrobiota bacterium, assembly GCA_009937095.1. Taxonomy (GTDB): domain Bacteria; phylum Verrucomicrobiota; class Verrucomicrobiia; order Opitutales; family Coraliomargaritaceae; genus UBA7445. The sequence continues at coordinate 533 of JAACDB010000024.1, read as the reverse complement.
AATAGCATATCTGCCCAATCGCAACTCTCCGTGCCCCCCGCTCCCGAATTCACAGTTAGCAAAGCGTTACAGGCATCACGTGGTCCCGTCAGGAAGGAAGATAGTTCCAGGGCATCCAGCTTTGGCAGCCGCTTTTCTATCATATTGAGCAATTCAGGCAAATATTCAGCAGTGTCATTAGGCTTTGATTCCGCAACTAACTCCAACATGGCCTCTAAGTCAGCAACTTCCCCACGAAAAACATGAACTGGATTCACTAATGCTTTTAAACGATTGGCCTCGTTGATTACCTTTTGTGCAACAGTTTGATCGTCCCAAAAGCTACCTTCTGTCATCTTTGCTTCTAATTTCGCAATCGATACAAGTTTGGCATCGCCGTCAAAGATACCTCCATATATGGCCCGTGCGACGTACGATGTTTTCTATTTGCCCTCGAATCTCTGGGGTGAGTTGTTGCATGCAACTAACCCAAACCAGAGAACGCTCTGGATAAAGCAAAAAGTGAACGAACCTTAGTGATTCTTTTACCTTTT
>JAACDB010000003.1 GCA_009937095.1 Verrucomicrobiota bacterium | reverse complement strand
TTCGGTGATCTCGGGATAGGAGATGCCGAGACGGCAACCACGGTGACCGAGCATGGGGTTCGACTCATGCAGGGCGTGAACGCGTTTGCTGATAATCTCGATATCGACGCCGAGGGAGTTGGCAAGTTCACGCTTGGACGATTCGTCGTGCGGCAGGAACTCGTGCAGAGGTGGGTCGAGGAGACGCACGGTGACAGGACGACCACCCATGGCCTTGAAGAGTCCGGTAAAGTCCTTGCGCTGGAAGGGCAGGAGTTTACGGAGAGCGGCGCGACGTTCTTTCTCGTCAGTCGCGAGGATCATCTGACGCATGAAGTTGATGCGGTCACCTTCGAAGAACATGTGCTCGGTACGGCAAAGTCCGATACCCTCAGCGCCATAAGCGACGGCGGCTTTGGATTGCTCGGGGGAATCCGCATTGGTGCGGACGCCCAGCTTGCGGTATTTGTCAGCCCATTTCATGACCTGATCAAACATCTTGTAGGTGTAGCTCTGGCTTGCCTTGAGTTTACCGGTGAGAACTTGGTTGACCTCGGAGGGAGCGGTGGCGACGGCGCCTGCGTAAACTGCGCCGGTGGTGCCGTTGATGGAGATGTCATCACCTTCCTTGAGGATGGTGTTTCCAACGGTAAGGGTCTTGGCGACGTAGTTGATGACAACCTCAGAGGCGCCACAAACGCAGACCTTGTTCATCTGACGCGCCACCAGGGCTGCGTGAGAGGAAACCCCACCACGGGAAGTAAGGATGCCTTCAGCGGCGATCATACCGCGCAAGTCTTCAGGAGTGGTTTCCACGCGGCATAGAACGGCATGACCGCCCTTGGCAGCGACTTCCTCAGCGCGGTTGGCGGTGAAGCAGATTTTACCTGAGGCGGCGCCGGGACCGGCGGGGAGTCCGCTGGTGAGGGTCTTGGCCTTTTTCTCTACGGCGGCGTCGAAGACGGCTACGAGGAGTGAAGAAATAGAATCCGCGGGAATCTTTTTGAGCGCGGTCTTTTGATCGATCAGGCGTTCCTTATTGAGTTCAACGGCGATGCGAACAGCCGCGAGGCCAGTGCGTGTACCGTTACGGGTTTGAAGCATGTAGAGCTTGTGATCCTCGACGGTGAACTCGAAGTCCTGCATGTCGCGGAAGTGTTTCTCAAGTTTAGCGCGCACTTTTTCATGGTCATCGTAAACCTTGGGCATTTCGTTTTTAAGTTGGTCGATGGGGTTGGGGGTACGAATACCGGCCACCACGTCTTCGCCCTGTGCGTTAATGAGATATTCACCGTAGAAGACCTTTTCGCCATTGGCGGGGTCACGGGTGAAGGCCACGCCGGTTGCGCAGGTTTCGCCCATATTGCCAAAGACCATGGCTTGAACGTTAACGGCGGTACCCCAAGCTGCGGGAATGCCGTATTTCTGGCGGTAAAGGGTGGCGCGCTCGTTTTGCCATGACTTGAAGACCGCTCCAACGGAACCCCAGAGTTGCTCGTAGGCATCCTGCGGGAAGGCAGAGTGGGTGCGCTTCTTAATGATGTCCTTGTAGCGTTTGATGAGTTCCTTGAGGTCATCTGCGCTTAGTTGGTTGTCGAATTCGACTCCGACTTCTTTGCGAAGCTTTTCAAGGGCGCCTTCGAAGGGGCAATGGTCGTTTTCGTTGACGGCCTGTACGCCCATGACGACGTCGCCATACATTTGGATGAAGCGGCGGTAGCAGTCGTAGGCAAAGGCTTCATTACCGGACTCGGAGGCGAGTGCTTTGACGGTCTTGTCGTTGAGGCCGAGGGTGAGGATGGTGTCCATCATGCCCGGCATAGACTCGCGGGCGCCGGAGCGAACGGAGAGGAGGAGGGGGGTTTTGGCAGCACCGAGTTTTTTACCGAGTTGTTTCTCGATAGTGGCAACGGAAGCCTTCAGCTCTGCGGTGAGCGTCTTGGGATAGGTACGGCGGTTGTCGTAAAAGTAAGTACAAACATCGGTGCTGATGGTGAAGCCCGGAGGGACGGGAAGTCCGATGCGGGCCATCTCTGCGAGATTGGCACCCTTGCCCCCAAGCAACTCGCGAAGCTTGGTATTACCATCGGTTTTTTTACCGAAGTCATAGATATATTTCACTGCCTTTTTAGGGGCAGTCTTTTTCGATTTGGTTGCTTTTTTAGCAGGCATAAGTGGAGACGTTTGATGTCTGGTTGGATGTTTGTTTCTGCTGCGGGGTTAAAAATGCGCGCAGTGAACTTGAACAAGAAAATGAATCCGTCGCGCCTGTCAACGGATTAGCGGGTGGGAATCGGGCTTTTAGATGAGGCCGAGAACCATTTTTCCGGTCTCGCTGATCATGTCTTGATGCCAGGGGGGATCCCATACGATTTCGACTTCTGCGCTGGCGACGCCGGGGACGCCTTCAAGGTGGGTTTTGGCATCGTCGGCAATGACGGGGCCCATGCCGCAACCGGGAGCGGTGAGGGTCATTTCCATACTGACTTTTTGACCGCCGTCGGGGTGGGCCTCCAGTTCAAGGCTGTAGACCAGGCCGAGGTCAACGATGTTGACGGGAATTTCGGGGTCGAAGACCTTTTTGATGGCTTCCCAGAGTTGTTCTTTCTCAACCGGAACGTCCTCGTTTGAATTTTGTGCGGCCTGTGCGGCAGGATCTACGGTTTCGCCAAGGGCATCGGCGTTGTTGCCGCTGATGCGGAACATACCGTTCATGGTCATCACGGTAAAATTACCGCCGAGGCGGTGGGTGATAGTGACGGATTCTCCTTCGGAGAGGGTCATGGGCGTACCCTGCGGAATGAGGGTGGCTTCTACTTCGCGGGTGAGGGTGCGTTGGTCTTCAGACATGGTGCCAGGATAGCTTAGGCGATTTTGGCGTCAAATTTCTTGTGAATGAGTTGACGGAGATTTTCGGCGAGCTCTTCGCTGTCGACTTTTTCAATGACTTCTTCAAAGAAGCCAAAAACCATGAGTTGCATGGCAGCGCGACGCGGGATGCCGCGTTGCATCATATAGAAGAGTTCATCGGCATCGAGGTTGCCGGTTGTGGCGCCGTGGGAACAACGCACATCGTTGGCGAGGATTTCGAGACCGGGCAAGGCGTTCGCTTCAGCGGTGGGGTCGAGGAGGAGATTGCGGTTGGTTTGGTAGGCGTCGGTTTGCTGGGCACCCTCGGCTACTTTTATGAGGCCGGAGAAGATGGTGCGGCTGTTGTCGAGCAGGGCGTTCTTGTAGAGGAGGTCGGAGACTGCGTTGGGGGCGTTGTGGGTTTGGAAAGTGCGCTGGTCAAATTCCTGTTTTTCCTCGGCGACCGTGAGGGAATACATTTTGACGTTGGCGCCGGGGCCTTCGATGCGGGTTTGGTTTTCGTAACGAGCGCGCTCGGCTCCGATGTTGACCGCGAGGTTCTTTACCCGGGCATCACGTCCGGCGATGGTGGTGTCGAGTTGAAAGGAGGTGGTTTGTTCGTTCCAGTCCTGCACGACCTTGCGGAAGACTTGAGCTCCATCGGCGGCGTGTAGATTGGACACCGCGATGTTTAGAGCTTCGTTCTCTTTGGTCTCAGAGAAGAAGACATCAACCACGGAAGCCTTGGCATTTGCTTCTGCAATAATGAGGGTGTGGGGAAAAACCGCAGTTCCCTGCGTGCTGGTCCAGTAGTAATTGACAAGGGGTTGTTCGATTTCGACGCCTTTGGGGACGTAGAGAACCGATCCCGCGCGGGTGGAGGCAGCGTGAAGGCCAAAGAATTTTGCGGATCCGAGTTCAGTGGATTCCTTCAGGAAGTAGCGTTCCATGAGCTCGGGATGTGATTGGAGCGCTGCTTCAATAGGGAGGTAAAGGACTCCCTGCGCTTTTAGTGCCTCACTGATGCCTTCAAAACAAACAGCGTGATCATCCACATAAACGCTGCGGCCTGCACGTTCGCTGACAAGGTTGGAACGCTCGAGGAGTGCCTCTGCCGTTGCGGCGTCGGGTGCGCCGGTCGGGGCGTAGTCGTCAATCTTGAGACGCCCGACAGAGGCAAAGCGCCATAGCTCGTCGTTAGGAGCGGGGGCAGGGAGGGTCTTGAATTGCGCAAGACCTTCAGCGCGACGCTCAGCGAGCCAGCCAGGTTCGGCAGCAGTTTTAGCCGGGTTGTTCATAGTGTTTTCGGAAAGGGTGTTCATGTGAATGGACTGGTGTCGCGGGGAGGTTCGGTTATCCCACCGAGCCTTCCATTTCCATGTCGATGAGACGTTTCAATTCTACGGAGTATTCCATGGGAAAGGCTTTGAGGAGTTCGTGGACGAATCCGTTGACGGCAAGGCTCATGGCTTCGCCTTCGGAGAGCCCGCGTTGCATCATGTAGAAGATTTGCTCGGCGCTGACCTTGGAGACACTGGCCTCGTGTTGCACGGTGTTATTTTGTCCGCGGGTGGTGATGGCCGGGTAGGTGTCAGTGCGGCTGTGCGTGTTGATAAGAAGGGCGTCGCACTCGGTGTTGTTTTTGCAGTTTTTGAGGTGCTTGGGCATGTGGACCTGTCCACGGTAGGTGGAGCGCCCTTCGCCGATAGAGATCGATTTGGAAATGATGTTACTGGTGGTGTCGTCTGCGAGGTGAATCATCTTGGCGCCGGTGTCCTGATGCTGCCCGTCGTTGGCAAGGGCGATAGAGAGGACTTCACCGCGCGCGCCGCGGCCCTTGAGGACCACGCCGGGATATTTCATGGTGAGGCGGGAACCGATATTGCAGTCGATCCATTTGACCTCTGCGCCCTCGTCGGCCATGCCGCGCTTCGTGACAAGATTAAAGACGTTGCTCGACCAGTTCTGGACGGTGATGTATTGAATCTTGGCGTTCTTGAGTGCGACGAGTTCAACCACTGCGCTGTGCAGGGTGGCTGTTTCGAATTTTGGAGCGGTGCATCCTTCCATGTAGGTGATTTCGGAATCCTCGTCAGCGATGATGAGGGTGCGCTCAAATTGACCAAAGTTTTCGGCATTGATCCGGAAATAAGCCTGCAGGGGTTGCTTGAGTTTCACGCCCTTGGGAACGTAAATGAAGCTGCCGCCGGAGAAGGTCGCGCTGTTGAGGGCAGCGAATTTATTATCGGTCGAGGGAATGACCTTGCCGAAATAGGGACGGAAGATTTCAGGGTATTTCTCGAGACCTTCGCTGGACCCAACGAAGATGACCCCTTCTTTTTCAAGCTCTTCCTTCATGTGGGAGTAAGCGGCTTCGGAGTCAAACTGGGCTTCCACTCCGGCGAGGAACTTGCGCTCCTGCTCGGGAATGCCGAGACGTTCGAAGGTTTCCTTCACGTCGTCGGGTACTTCATCCCAGGTGCGGCTGGGTTGCTGGCCTTTAGAAAGGTAGTAGCGGATTTTATCGAAATGGATATTCTCGAGATCCTTGGTCGCCCAGTTGGTGGGCATGTCCTTTTTGTGGAAGATCTCAAGGGCGCGTTGGCGGAATTCGCGCACCCACTGGTCCTCTTTTTTAACGTCGGAAATATAGCGGATGGTATCTTCGCTGAGGCCGACCCCGGCGTCGTAGGCGTAGTCCTCCGGGTAGGAGAAATTACCTTTTTCGGTATCGACGTTGATCGCGTCGTCTTGGACTTCAGTGTTACTCATAATAGGAGCTGCTTTGAATAGTTAAGCGGTGGTTGCAAAGGATTCCTTGACCCAGTCGTAGCCCTTGGCTTCCAGTTCATGGGCAAGCTCGGCAGGGCCACTGTGAACAATACGACCGTCAAACATGACGTGCACCACATCGGGAACGATGTAATCGAGCAGGCGCTGATAGTGCGTGATCACCAAGAATCCGCGTTCGGGACCGCGCATAAGGTTAACACCTTCAGAGACCGTCTTGAGGGCGTCAATATCGAGACCGGAATCGGTTTCATCCATGACGCAGTAAGCGGGATCTAGCATGGACATTTGAAGAATTTCACAGCGTTTCTTTTCACCACCGGAGAAACCGTCATTCAGGGAACGGGCGGTGAATTTGCGATCCATTTTAAGCGCGTCCATTTTTTCGTAGAGCTCCTTGTAGTACTCCACCGCGTTGATGGTCTCGCCGTTGGGAAGACGGGCAGCACGAGCCGCGCGGATAAAATTGGCGATACTCACGCCGGGAATCTCGAGGGGATATTGGAAAGCGAGGAAAAGTCCGGCATGGGCGATAACATCGGGTTCTTCACCGAGGATGTTTTCGCCGTCGAGGGTAACGGTACCGCTCTCAACTTGGTAGTCTTCGTGACCTGCCATGACCTTGGCCAGAGTGCTTTTTCCGGTACCGTTGGGACCCATGAGGGCATGGACTTCACCTTTTGGAATGGTCAGGCTAAAGTCTTTAAGAATGCTTTGTCCCTCGATGGAGACGTTGAGGTTTTTAATTTCGAGTGCGTTCATTATTTGCTGGATAGAATAGAAAAGGGTTGGGGCCAGGCTCAGTTTGAGTGGCCATTAAAAGCAATATCGATCTGTTCGGCGCGGTAGCCTTCCGGAAGGGCGGCTTTGAGTTCTGATAAAATGCGATCATTTAACTCGATATCGATGACTTCACCCGTGGCCTTGCAGTAGAAATGGGCGTGTTGGGTGAGGTTGGGGCAATATCGGGTGGGTTCGCGCTCAAAATTGACGGCGCGGATGAGGCCGCTTTCGGTGAGGGTTTCGAGGCAATTATAGACCGTGGCAAGGGAGATGGAGGGCATGTCGCTGCGTGCGCGGGCGTAAATTTCGTCGGCAGTGGGATGGTCGCGTTTGTCGAGGAGCACCGAGAAGATCTGCTCGCGTTGCTTGGTGGCACGCAATCCGGAACGCTCTAGGGCGTCCTCTAAAAGGGTCTTATATTTGGCGTTGAGTTGCATCAGTTGGTTTATCGATACTGAGGCTGAGTCTCAGTAGGAACCTATAGATAAACAGGGGCACTGGATTTTTTCAAGTTTTATCAAGAATTATTCTAAATACTGACTTGAATTTGGGCTCTGGGACGATCGGGGCTTGTGCGGGAGTCCGCAACTTGGCATTTCAAAGGAATGGCAGGTTATCGTTCATTTCTCTTTCCGGAAGCGGAGCTGGGTTCGGGTTATGCCGTCCTGGATGCACGGGAGAGTCATCATTTGGTGCGGGTTTTTCGAGCACCGGTCGGAGCGGAGGTTGAGTTATTGGACGGGCAGGGTCGTTGCTATGCCGCACGGATCGTGGAAGCCGATGCCAAGCGGGCGCGTCTTGCGATCGAATCAATAAAGGAGCACAAACGCCAGCGACCCGAGGTGACCTTGGTGCAGGCGGTTCCAAAGGGTAAAGCAATGGATTTGATTTTACGGATGGCTTCGGAATTGGGTGCGGCAGCGATCCAGCCCATTTTTACGGCACAGGGTGAGGTGCAGCTTTCCGGAGACCGTTTGGCGACCAAGCTGGGTAAATGGCGACTCACCATGGTGGAGGCTTGCAAGCAATGCGGCTTGCCGTGGATGCCGGAACTAAAGGCCCCGCTCAGTTTTGAGACATGGTTGGAGCAGGATAAGGGTTCGCCCGCAGCCTTGCGTCTGGTTGCCGGTTTGGTTGGCGTTTCGCGTCCACTCTTAGAGGTAATCGAGACTCAGCCTGAAGCGCCGCAGACGGTCCGAATCGCGGTGGGTCCGGAGGGAGATTTTTCGGTTGCGGAATATGCCGACCTAAGCGCGGCAGATTGGCAAGCGGTGCAACTGGGTACGAATGTTTTGCGGGCTGAGACCGCTGCCGCTTACGTGTTGAGCGTGCTCGATCAGGCGAAGCGAACCTAGGACATTTCAAAAGCCAGACAGGTCATGTCATCCTGTTGGTCGGGCTTTTCGGTAAAGGTGCAAACACGTTTGTGAAGGGTTTCCAGAGTTTCCTGAAGCGGTAACTGGGCGAATGCTTCCAGGTCGGCGATAAAGGTGTTGAGCCCAAATTCCTCTCCCTTTGAATTAGAGGCCTCAATCAATCCATCGGTGAAGGCATAAAAACGGTCGCCGGGGTGAAGGGTAATGGCGCTTGGTTTGGAGGCTTTACTGCCTTTGATGCCCATAACGATTCCGGGGGGCATTTGCAGACGTTCGATTTTTCCGGTGGCGGCGCGAGCAATTAATACGTATGGATGACCGGCATGGGCGAGGATCAGTTGTCGACTACCGTCTTCCTTGCGCTCACCGAAATGACCGGCGAGACCGGTGACGAAACCATTTTCAATACGACCGGATAATTCCGTATTAACCCGATCGAGGTAGTTCTGAGGATTGTTGTTGTAATGCTCGGCCTCGTGGGAAGTGAGGTATTTAAGGAGAACGGTATAGAAGGCCGCCGTGATGCCGTGCCCGGAGACGTCGCCCAAAAAGAAGAGGAGTGCTTTGTCGGGATTGCGGGGAAAGCTCAGAATGTCACCGCCTACGGAGGACATCGGTTTCCAGAGGTAGGCGAGCTGTATACCGGGAATGACTGGCACGCGACCGGGAATCATGACTTCCTGGACGTGGCGTGCGCTTTGAAGATCCTCGCACAGGATTTCGTTTTGTTCACGCAGACGTTGTTCGTTCTTTCTTAAGTTTTCGCGGGCGATGAATTCTGCGGTCACGTCCCGAGATATTCCGCTGATACCGGCGCGGTCATTATTGCCAACTTTGAGCGGTGCCGTGGAGGCGGAGACGCAGGTGGTGGATCCGGCGGTCGAAGTTTCTTTGTCGATTGTATTAATCAAGGGGATGCCAGTGCGCAGAATTTCCTGCTCATCTTCATGGGCTTGGCAAGCGTGTTCCTCGGTAAAGAGGTCAAAATCGGTGAGACCTTCAATTTCATCGCGATTTTCATAGCCATGCATTTCAGCGAGTGTCCGGCTCGCTACAATGAAGCGCCCCTTGTCGTCCTTGATGTAGATGCGATCCGCACTTTGCTCCATGAGCGTTTCAAAGAGTGCCTGCGCCGAGGTCTTCAGTAGGGCTGACGGGGTTTCGTTTGCAGGATCTTCGGGCTTTGTCATCGATGTATAGTGGAATCACATATACAGTGCTTGGCAATCCTTCCCGAAGGCAAATTATTCACATTGCGCTGGCATATTATGGCGGGAGGATTTTCGTATTTGGGATGCGAGCAGTGATACAGCGAGTAACTCGGGCAAAAGTACAGGTGGAAGGAGCATGCGTCGGCTCAATCGGCGAAGGCATGGTGGTCTTTCTCGGTGTTGGCGCCCGAGATGAAGCCGCCGCGATTGCGTGGCTGGTGTCGCGTGGTGCGAAGGTGCGTATTTGGGAAGATGAAAACGGACGCATGGCGCGTTCGGTTCAAGAGAAGAAGGCTGAGGTCATGGTGATCAGCCAATTCACCTTATACGGCAGTATGAAAAAAGGAAACCGCCCCTCCTTTAATCGAGCGGCTGAGCCCGCCATGGCGCGCGCCCTGTACGAGCAATTTGTAGCGGCACTTGAGTTGGAACTGGGACGCCCGGTTGCCACGGGTCGCTTCGGTGCAGAAATGGCGATCGAAGTCCTCAATGATGGGCCGGTGACGCTGGTAGTGGATTCGGAGCAACGGGAATTTTAATGGCGCGGGTCTTAAAGCAGAGCTTTTATCGGCGCGACACTCAGGAGGTCGCACGCGAATTATTGGGTAAGCAACTTTGTCGGCGCTTGTCTTCTGGGCGCATTATTCGTGGGCGCATTTGTGAAACGGAAGCGTACGATGGTTTTGAGGATCGGGCCTCTCATGCGCACAAAGGACCCACTACCCGCAATGTCGTGATGTTTGGGCCGCCCGGACGGGCTTACGTGTATCTATGTTACGGAGTGCATTGGATGTTGAATTTCACCACTCGGGAAAAGGGCTACCCGGCGGCCGTGCTCCTTCGCGGGGTGCTCGAGGTTGATGGACCCGGGCGAACCACACGGCATTTTCAGATTGATCGTCAGCAAAACGAACAGGTTCTTAGCCGCGTCAACGGTTTGTGGGTTGAGGATGACGGACAACAAGTTTCCGGGGCAGCGATTCGCTGCGCTCCTCGAGTGGGGGTCGACTATGCCGGCCCGCAATGGGCTGCTATGCCTTGGCGGTTTATTTGGGAGAGGCCACGTCCTTAAGTTTTTTCTTCAGGAATTGGATGCCGCCTTTTTCGTCGGTAAAGGTGCCGTCCAGTTGCGCCTCATATGCTGCATCGAGGATTGTTCCGAAATGCTGTCCGGGTTTGGCGCCGAGTTCCATGAGATGGCGACCCAGCATGAGGGGACGCGGGGCTTTGGCCTCGATGTCGAGTTGGCGGGTTGCTTCGAGGAGCCATTTGCCCTCAGGAAAATCATCGGGGGGGATGGGAGGACGCCCGCATTTGTCGGCAAAGGCCACCCGAACAAGGCGGTCCACGCGCTGAACACGTGCGGCAAGGCGTCGAATCGCGGAAGGCCCCGCGCGGTCGCGGTAAAGCGCGAGTGGTCGCATGTGATGCTCTACCAACGGCAGGACTTCCTCTAAAATTTTCTTTTGACGGGTCAGGCGCTGGAGGAATTTTTCAGCGGGTGGCAGTCCTTTAATATCATGCTGGGGACTGCGGATGCGTCCGGCGGTATCAGCGAAGGTCGTTTCCGGTTTCCCAAAGTCGTGACAAAGTACAGCCAGTCCTACCACGAGGTCTTCCCATTCATCGCCGGTACGTTGAGTGGCATAGGCATCAAGGCAGTGCCCGGTATGCGCCCAGACGTCGCCTTCGGGATGCCATTCAGGATCTTGCGGGCAGTCGACGAGGGCCTCGATTTCAGGAAAGTGGGGCAACCAGCGACAGGCTTTGAGGAATTCGAGCCCCGCACTCAGGCCTTGGCCTTTGATGAGGAGCTTTTTCCACTCTTCCCAGAGGCGTTCCGAAGGCAGGTGCTCAGGGCTTAGGCTCGCGCAAAGTTCGATGGTTTCAGGGTCGGCAAGCAAATCAAAACGCGCCACAAATTGCATCCCGCGAAGGACGCGCAGGGGATCTTCGGTGAATGCAGGAGAGACGTGCCGCGGGCGTCGCGCCTCAAGATCGGCACGACCGTTACAAGGGTCAATCCACTCGCCGGTAAGGGGATCAAATGCGATGGCGTTGATGGTAAAATCGCGGCGGGTAGCGGCCTCGCTGGGGCTCATATCGGGGTCGCCCTCAACCTTGAAATCGGTGTGCTTGGGCCCGGTTCGCGATTCGCGGCGCGGAAGCGCCAAGTCGATGTTCAAGCCCTTGAGGATGAAAACTCCAAAGGCTCGACCGACGGTGTCGAGTGCGAAGCGTGGACTCAGGCAAGCTTCGACTGTCTTGGCATTGAGGCCATAGACCTCCATGTCAACGTCCTTGGACTCAAGCCCCAGCAGACTGTCGCGTACGCAACCGCCTACTAAAAGCGCGCGACCACCCGCCTTGCGGATTCGTTGGGCGATTTCAAGGACCGCTTCTTTTTGCGGGCTTGGAATATGCTCGGTGTGGTCCACCAGTGAATCGGTTAAGTCATCGGTTCGCGAATTGTGGGCGCTCCCCAATTAAGCTTGTCGCGCACGATGGCGAAATGGGAATGGTCAGGGTTTTGCATGAGGCGCAAGCGCTCTGCCGCGAGACTGATTTCCAGTGGGAGAGAATCGGCTGCTTCATTAAAGCAATTACGTCCGTCGATAGTGACGCGCGGATTGGGTCCCGCTTGTCTACGCTCCACGACAATACGGGTATCGTCGGAGAAAATGACGGCGCGATTTCCGAAGGTGTGCGGGCAAATGGGGGTCATGGCGATGGCGCAGACGCTGGGGTCAACGATGGGGCCACCCGCTGAAAGATTGTAGGCGGTTGAACCGGTGGGAGTGGAAAAAATAAGGCCATCGCAATGGTATTCCGAGACGTAGTTTTCATTGGCAGTCACCCGCAAGCGAACGAGGCCGCTGCCTTGGGTTTCCTTAAAAACAATATCATTGAGAGCGTGGATAATTTGCCCCTGCGGGTTTCTTCCGGTGAGAACACTGCGTTCGGCAATGCTGTAATGACCCTTGATGAAAGCGGGGAGTTCATGAGCCGCTTCTTCCTGCGAAAAGGTTGCCAGAAATCCAAGCTTGCCGAGATTGACTCCTAAGACCGCGCAGCCTGCATGCAGGGCCGCATCTAACACCCCAAGCAGCGTGCCGTCTCCGCCAATGGTGATGCACAGGTCAAACCCCTTCAGGGCCTCGGCGGGTAGGGGGTAGGTTTCGAAGGCTTCCGTGCGCGCCCCTTCGCAATCGGCAATACCTGCCAAATAACGAACCACATCTCCAGCACCGGGCTTGGAGGTGTTGACCGCAAAGGCTATCGATTCGATGGGTTTCATGTAGTTGGAATAAAGCGCAATCTCACTCGGAGCGCAAACTGATTCAACGGACTGCTTCCTCAAGACTTCCGCAGGCCAATGAGGTATTCCAAGTTTCCATCGGTTCCTTTGATGGGCGATTCCATGGAGCCGATCATTTCAGCTCCCTCAAGTTCGCGCAGGGCAAAGGCCGTGATGCTCTCGAGGATACGGGTTTGGATGGCGGGATCGCGAATGATGCCACGCCCCGCATCGACCTCGGATTTTTCCGCCTCGAATTGGGGTTTCACCAGTGCGATGAGGATGCCGCCGGACTTACAGAAGGGCCAGACTGCGGGCAGTATTTTAGTGAGGGAAATGAACGAAAGATCCATCACGATCCGGGGGTAGGTCAGGCGGGGGAGGTCGCCGGGTTCGAGATGACGGGCATTGGTCTTTTCAAGGTTCGTCACGCGGGAGTCTTGAATGAGTTTGTTGTGTAATTGCGCCCGACCCACGTCGACACAAGTGGCGCTCACCGCCCCGCGCTGCCAGCTGCAATCAGTGAAGCCGCCGGTGGAAGCGCCCACATCGAGCAGTTCACACCCTTCCATTGAAATAGCAAAGCGATCGAGAAAGCCTTCGAGTTTTTCGCCGCCCCGGCCCACAAAGCGAGGAGGTTGTTTTACCTCAAGCGGTAGGTCGACGGGAAGCACGCGCCCGGGTTTATCAAGGCGTTCGCTGGCACTGTGCACCTTGCCCGCGAGAATCAAGGCTTTGGCTTGCGAACGGGACGCCGCCATGCCGCGCGCCAAGAGCAATTCATCGAGCCTTATTTTTTCCGGAGCAGCCATCTTTGATGTAGGCAAGCTTTGTAGCAGCTCCGCTCTGCTGGCAAGGCCAACTTACTATTCGCTCTGGTAGCGAATTGCATCCAGCAACTCATATAAGACGGGTTCTTCCCTGAGATAGCGCAAGCGGATGCGCTGATCTGGCAGTGGTTGTTTTCTTTTACCTAAATAGTGCTGCCTTATCGGACCCTTGATAGGCTTACCCACAATATTTATCGCGGTGCTTTCCTTGGCATCATAAACCAAAGCATACGAGAAAGTGCCGTCGTCCATCGGTTCAATGTCTTGAATGTTGCCTTCTGTGTAGACCCATGCGGCTGGATTGATTTGATTCGTGCAGGCATTGAAACCCGTTCCCAAACAAAGGAAAATGACGAGCCATAGGGTAATCTTTTTAGTTTTGTGCATTTTCATTTTTTTGCTTTCTGAGTGCTTGTGCGGTGGCCAAAACCTGTTGATCGGTTTGGATGATGTCCTCTTCCAAGACGATTTGAGAACGGATGAGGTGCTCAATAATGTAGGTGCGTGAACGATTGGTTAGCTTCCCAATCAGATCCATTCTTTGGACCAAGGCCTTTGGAATAGATATAGTAACCGACTGTTTGTGGGCATATCTTCTATTATGCATAAGTAAATATAACTAAAAAATATAATAAAAACAGAAAAATACTTGACGTTTAATCTAAGTTACTTATACCTAATGACTATATCGGTATCATTATCAGAAGAACTTGTCGGCAAGATCAAAAATGCGGCTCAGCACGATCACCGTTCCATTTCGGGGCAGATTGCTTTTTTTTGCGATCGGGGTATGAGTAACTTACTTGAACCCGCAATAGAAGAGTCCAAAGGCTCCTCTAGTTACGGCAGTAGTAGCAAAAAAGAGTCTGCCACTCGCGCTTCAAAGAGCTAAAGCTTTAGAACTTACTTTCCGGTTTTTGCAAGTTTGCGACGTTTGTTGGCGTCAAGTTCGCGTTTCCGCATCCGCAGAAATTGCGGGGTCACTTCGACTAATTCATCCGGCGCGATGTACTCAATGGCGCGTTCCAGGGAAAATTTGATCGGTGGCGCAAGCTGGATACCCTTGTCGGAGCCAGAGGCACGCATGTTATCCAGTTGTTTCGCCTTGGCGGGGTTCACTGGCATATCCTCGCGCCGGGGGTTTTCACCCACGATCATACCATTGTAGACCTCCTCGCCGGGCCCAATAAAAAGCTTACCTCTGTTCTGGATCATATCGAGGGCATAGGGCATAGCCTTACCGAGTTCCATGCTCACCAGCGTGCCCGACAGGCGAGTCGAGATCTCACCGCAGTAGGGTCGGTAATCTAAAAAGGAATGGCTCATTACTCCGTGACCGGAAGTCATGGTGACGAGGTCGCTTTCAAATCCAATCAAGCCTCGCGTCGAAACTTCAGCTTCTACCGTGACGCCAGCGTTGTGGTGCTCCATGTGGGTGACCTTACCCTTGCGCTTAGCCAGATTTTCCATGATCCCGCCAAGGTGCTCTTCCGGCGTTTCCACCCAGACCTGTTCAAAGGGTTCACATCGTTTCCCGTCTATTTCCTTATACAAGACAGTCGGGCGGGAAACCAAAACCTCGAAGCCTTCACGCCGCATGGTTTCTACCAGTACCGCAATCTGCATGGCCCCACGCGCGTTCACCCGAAATTTCGTCCCCTCGTCGGTGTCCTCCACCGAAATAGAAATATTGGACTGGGTCTCGCGAATCAGGCGTTCGCGAATCTGACGTGACGTCACTTTTTTACCATCCTGGCCTGCCAGCGGGCCGTTGTTCACCGAAAATTCCATCTGAGCGGTAGCGGGATCCAGCTCTATAAAGGGTAGGGCTTCCGCGCCTTCATCCATTGCCAGGGTGTCGCCGATATCGACATCGTCAAAACCTGCCAGACCTACGATGTCACCCGCCACTACTTCCGTGACCTCATCCGTGGCCAATCCGGAGAAAGTTTTCATCTTGGTGATCTTCACCCGTTGGCGGCGGCCATCCTTGCGTAGGGTAAAAATGCTTTGACCCTGCTTGACCTCTCCTGAGAGCACCCGTCCGATTGCCATGCGTCCGACGTAGTCATCCCAATCAATGTTGGAAACCAGCATGCGAAAACTCCCTGCTTCGATGGTGGGCGGCGGAATGCGCTCCACGATCGTTTCAAACAGATCCGCCATGTTTTCACGGGGGCCTTCCGGTGAACGGTCTGCAAAACCCATTTTTGCGGAGGCGTAAAGAAAGGGCGCGTTGAACTGATCGTCGTCGGCTTCGAGGTCGAGGAATAATTCCAGTACCTTGTCGTGTACCCAATCCGGGCGCGAAGTGTCGCGGTCGACCTAATTGATCACGCAAATTGTTTTAAGACCGGCGTCGAGCGCCTTGCGAAGCACCCAGCGCGTCTGGGCCTGAGGGCCACCGACCGCATCGGTCAGCAGCAAAACCCCATCCACCATTTTCATGACCCGCTCAACTTCGGCTCCAAAATCAGCGTGCCCAGGTGTGTCCACGATATTAATGGTATAAGTGATACCATCCTGTGGATTTTCCCAACGCACCGCAGTGTTCTTCGCCTTAATGGTGATGCCTTTCTCGCGCTCAAGATCCATGGAATCCATTGCCCGTTCCTCCACCTTTTGGTTTTCACGGAAAGTTCCGCTTTGTTGGAGGAGGCAATCCACGAGAGTTGTTTTGCCATGATCGACGTGGGCGATGATGGCGATGTTGCGGATGTGTTCAGCGTTCATGTTCGCGGCGTAAAAAATAAAAGCGCCCCGGCGGCAGGATGCGGCGGGGCGGTTAGTTGCTCGCGGCGATAAGGGCGACACACGCAACGGAAGTCAATGCGAAAGCAAGTTACATCGTGGAGGGTGTTTTTGTTTTTAACGAACGCAACGGAAGGAGGTGAGCCTGCCGTTATGGTGCCGGGATGCCTTGTGCCGAATCAATAATGGGTCGCAATGGGCTGAGCTTATTTGTAGCGCTCGATTTTTTTATAGGCGAGTCCAAGTAATAGAATGAAGGCTACCACAAGGGAGATGAAGATCAGGCGGTCATCGAGGTAATCCCAATTGTTGGCATACCCATTACAAATACTGAAAATACCGCCAAACATAAGTCCGGCGCCCACACCTTTGAGCTCGGTAAAGGCTCCGATGAACAAGGCCAACAGACCCAATGGAACAGCTATATAAAAAAGAACCCACTGAAAATGGATTTCTTGTGCTTCAAATGCATGGTCCAGTTCCAGTTGTTCTGCCTCCAGTTCTTTTTGAGCTTCCGCGTCTGACCGTTCATGCTGTTCATAATAATTTTCGATTTGGTAATCCTGCCATTGAGGGCAGCTGACAAAGCTGCCTACCCCAAAGTGGATCATCATAGGTAGGATCATCGCGATCCCCAATCCCAGGGCTATCTTTTTTGCGATCATGGTGTTGCTTGGCTTGAATAGCTTTAGTTAATGGTGTCGTGTTTCCGGAGCTTACTCCTTCCTGGAATCAAACTCTTTTCCAGAGGGTGCAGGGGGTGGCGTTGCCGCGAATGTTGTAACTCACTGATTTTCCGTGAGTGCCATCAGTGATCTGCTCTACGAGACTGCCATGGGCTTCCTCCGTTAGCTTTTTGATCTCCTTTGCAATTTGGCTATGCGCCACTTCGGTGGTGTTCTTTTCTGCGAGGTGCTCCGCGCAAAACTTTGGGTAAGTATCTTTGTGCTCTTTGATGAGTACAGAGATGATGTAGTGGCTGTCGAAATAGGTACCTGCGGGGAGGGACTTGATGATGCTTTGGATGGTTTCAATCATGGGGAGTTATCAGTTTGTTTTTTTTGAAAATAACAATCGTAGGTAATAAGCCTACGAAAAAATAAAATTAGACAAGCTAAGAA
This sequence comes from Verrucomicrobiota bacterium, assembly GCA_009937095.1. GTDB lineage: Bacteria > Verrucomicrobiota > Verrucomicrobiia > Opitutales > Coraliomargaritaceae > UBA7445. The sequence goes on along the minus strand of JAACDB010000003.1, from coordinate 10,695 downwards.
TCACAACTGGCGTTTAAATCCTACACTGCATACGGCTCGCCCGGGGTGGGATCGAGGATCGTGCTGTGGGGCATGCGTTCGCTGAGTTCCTGATTGAACCAGTCGCGGGCCTCGGCGTCGCCATGAGTGAGGATGACTGCGCGGGCTTCGGATTGGACGGCGTAGTCGGCGAGTTCCTCGCGGTTGGCGTGCCCGCTGAGGTCAAATTGCTGAACGGAGGCACGCAGGGGGGCGCGGTATTCGAGGGTTTCGAAATAGAAATGGGAGGCTTCGGGGTCGGCGAGGAGTTGACCGCCGGGGGTGTCGGGGTCGTTGTAACCGACGAAGCATAGCCCGTTCTGGGGATGGGGCAGGAGGGCGGCGGCGGTTTTATAAGAGGGGGTGTGCTGTACCATCATGCCACTACTGAGCAAGTATATGCCTTTTTGTGGGAGGTCGCGTCCGGGGCGCAGGTTGAATTCGAGGGGTTTGACCCGCATGCGGTCGAGCATCTTTAGGTCAAAGTCGATCAGGCGGGTCTTTTTGCGGATTTTATCAAAGTAGTTGCAGAGGTCCATGCCGAGTCCGGCGGCAAAGATGGGGCAACGGGGGAGGCGTCCGAAGTTGCGGGCCTCGTAAATGATTTTAAAGAGTTCCTGCATGCGCCCAAGGGCGAAGGTGGGGATAAGGCAACTGCCGCCGCGTTCGAGGATCGTGCTGATGGCGTCAATGAGGCGGTCGACTTCGGTGGCACGGGTGGTTTCCGGGCAACGGGCTTTGGCGCCGCGGGTGGTTTCAAGGACGAGGGTGTCGATTTTACCGGTAGGGAGGTGGGCGCCGGGGAGGGTACGTTGAGCTTCGAAGAGAATATCGCCGCTGAAGACGATGCGGCGGTGCTTGTAAATGAATTCCACTGCAGCCGCACCAATGACATGCCCGGCAGGGTGTAGGATCACTTCAATCTGGTCTTTGCCTTTGGTGTGGATTTCTCCGCGCTCGAAACGTTGCCCGTATAGTTGGCGGGTGAAGATGGCGATGTCGCGGTGGAGGAAGAGGGGCAGGTCGTTATTGCCGTGTTCTTCGCGCTGGCGCTTCATCACGTTGACGGAATTACGCAGCATCCGTGGGGCAAGGAAGGTGTTGGGCAGGCTGGTAATGATTGGGGCATGCGGGTTCTGCGCCGACACAAGCGGCATGGAGCCGAGGTGATCGAGGTGGCAATGGGTAAGCACGATCAGGTCTAGGGGGCGATCCGCAATGGCGGCGTGGTCGGGGAGGGCGTCTTTCCCCATCATTTTGGGGTGCAATCCGGAGTCGACCAAGATGTTGAAATCGCCAATTTGGATAAAATGGGAATTGGCTCCAATGCCGCCGTGGCGGTTGAGGTCGATGAGTTCCATAGGGCGGTTTTGGGGAGTAAGGGCGAAATATTTTGGCTATAAGGACGGCGTGGCTTGACTTGATGCCCAACATCTAGGAGCCATGTTTATCACAAAATTGCAACTTTGCATCGCCATCCACCAGAAATGCCTTTTGCTTACACCTCTAACTACTCATGAGCGACCCTTTGAAGCATGAATGCGGCATTGCGATGATCCGCCTCCTCAAGCCACTTTCCTATTATCAGGAGAAATACGGCACGCCGCTCTACGGCTTCAATCAACTTTTTCTCCTGATGGAGAAACAACACAACCGTGGGCAGGACGGCGCCGGGATTGGTTGTGTGAAACTGGACGTTGAGCCGGGCAGCCCCTACATGTTCCGCGATCGGAGTATCAAGAGTAACCCTCTGGCGCGCATCTTTAACGGACAACTCGAGGAATACAATCGCCTGATGGCAGAGGGCATCCTTCATCCGGAGTTTCCTTCAACCGTGAAGGAAAATTTTGACTTCGGGGGCGAGATCCTGCTCGGGCATCTCCGTTACGGCACCTCAGGCGTGTACACCTCTGCCAATTGCCACCCCTTTGTGCGCCAATCCAACTGGCCCACCAAGAACCTCATGCTCGCAGGTAATTTCACCATTACCAACGAGAAGGAAATCAATAACTCCCTCATTGAGCGTGGGCAGCACCCGATCTTTGGCACCGATACCCAAGCAGTCCTTGAGGCCATCGGCTTCCACCTCGACGAGGCACACGATGCCATCTATCACCGCAACCGCGACAGTATGCAGGGCGGTCAGATCCCCGATGTCATTAGTTCCGACCTTGACCCGGTTCGCATATTGCGCAAAGCCGCAGCCGACTGGGACGGCGGTTACACCATCGCGGGCCTTGTTGGAAATGGTGATTCCTTTGTCATGCGCGATCCGCGCGGCATCCGCCCCTGTTTCTATTTCCAAAACGATGAAGTCATCGCCTTCGCTTCCGAGCGAGTGGCGCTCATGACGATTTTCAATCAACCGATCGAACGGGTCTGTGAACTGGAGCCCGGCACCGCGACGGTCATTAAAAATGATGGGCGCATCTATTGCGAACCTTTCACCGAGAAACAAAAACAAAGCCCTTGTTCCTTTGAGCGCATCTACTTCTCGCGGGGCAATGACGCCGACATCTACCGTGAACGCAAAGCCCTCGGAGCCGCGCTCAAGGATCAGGTCGTTAAAGCGATCGACAACGATTTTGCCCGCAGTGTCTTCAGTTTCGTTCCCAATACCGCCGAGACCGCCTACCACGGTTTACTGGAAGGGTTGCGCCTGCACCGCCGCGAAGAGGTCAAGCAGACCCTCCTCGACGCCCAGCGCGATGGCAGCTTAACGGAATCGCTCATCGACGAGTTGATCATGGGCAACTGGCCCCGTGGCGCAAAAATCGCCCACAAGGATATCAAGCTCCGCACCTTTATCTCGCAGGAGAAAGGCCGCGCTCAGCTGGTCTCTCACGTTTACGATATCACTTACGGCGTGGTGAAAGAAGGCGACTGCCTCGTTTGTATCGACGACTCCATCGTGCGCGGTACCACCCTGAAGGAATCGATCCTCAATATCCTCAGCCGCACTAAGCCCCGCAAGATTGTGGTGGCCTCGACCGCCCCGCAAATTCGCTACCCCGATTGCTACGGCATTGATATGTCCGAGCTCGGTAAATTTATCGCCTTTAAGGCAGCGGTTGCCCTCCTGCACGACGATGGTCACAGCGAATTGTTGCAAGAGGTGTATCAGGAATGCGTGGCACAGGCCAAACTGCCCACCGACCAAATGGTCAATTATGTTCGTCGGATTTACGACCGTTACACCGATGCACAAATTGCCGCCAAGATCGCGGAACTCGTTTATCCCAAAAACGTAGTCTGGTCGGGTGACTTGGAAATTGAATTTTTGACCGTTGAGAAGATGCGCAAGGCTATTCCCGAGCACAATGGGGATTGGTATTTTACCGGCGAGTATCCCACTCCCGGCGGTTACGCCACCTTGAACCGCGCCTTCATTAATTATTACGAAAATAAAGACGGACGCGCCTATTAGCGGGCCGCTGCCTGCTTTTCCAATGCGACGCCATCACACTTCGCCCAAAATTCCTATTTATGAATAAGACCGCCTTACTCTCCGTAAGTGATAAAACCGGACTCGTGCCCTTCGCACGCGCCCTCGTTGAAACGCATGGTTACCGCCTCCTCTCCACCGGTGGAACCGCCAAGCTCCTTGAGAGCGAAGGCATTCCCGTCACCGAGGTCAGCGACCATACCGGTTTCCCGGAAATGATGGAGGGTCGCGTGAAAACCCTGCATCCCAAGATCCATGGCGGCCTCCTCGCGCGACGCGATAAAGACGACCATCTCGCCGCTGCGGAAGCACACGGCATCGACTTGATCGACCTGGTGGTCGTGAACCTCTATCCCTTTGAAGCCACCGTTGCCAAACCCGACGTCAGTTTCGAACTGGCAATCGAGAACATCGACATCGGCGGTCCCTCCATGTTGCGCAGTGCCGCCAAGAACCACGCCGCCGTCACCGTGGTGGTGGATGCTGGCGATTACGACCGTGTCCTCGCCGCCATGTCCGACGTGGACGCCCTCTCGAGCCTTCGCCGCGAACTCGCGCTCAAGGTCTTTGAACGCACCGCCGCTTACGATGGCGCAATTGCTACCTACCTGCAGGGGCAAGTGGACTCCGCCGAGCCGGATCTTGCCGCCATCGCGGGTGTGCCCGCCCGCCTAAAGACTGACCTCCCGCAAGCCGCCGCCCTGCGCTACGGCGAGAACCCGCACCAACAGGCCGCTCTTTACGGTAGCTTCTTTGATTGTTTCGACCAACTGCAGGGCAAGGCGCTCAGCTTCAACAACATCATCGACATCACCGCCGCCACCTACCTCATCGGAGAATTCCAAAAACCCACCGTCGCAATTCTCAAACACACCAACCCCTGTGGCGTGGCCTCGGCTGACAATCTGGTGACCGCTTGGGAACAGGCTTTCGCCACCGACCAACAAGCCCCCTTCGGCGGCATCATCGTTGCCAACCAATCCATCGACGCCGACCTCGCCAACATCATTTCCGGCATTTTCTGCGAAGTCATCATCGCCCCCGATTTCACTCCCGCCGCCCGCGAAATTTTCGCCAAGAAGAAGAACCTGCGCCTCATGACGGTCAAGGGCAGTTTGCCCGCCGATTCCCTGCAGGAGGTGCGCTCGGTCGTGGGCGGGCTCCTGCTTCAGGACCGCGACAGTATGCCCGACCGTCCGGGTGACTGGAAAGTGGTCACCAAGCGGCAGCCTACGGAGGAGGAAATGCGGGCCATGGTCTTCGGTTGGAACGTGGTCAAACACGTTAAATCGAACGCCATCGTTTACGCCGGATGCGAACGCACTCTCGGAGTAGGCGCGGGTCAAATGTCTCGGGTCGACAGTTCTAAGATCGCAGTCTGGAAGGCCGGTGAAGCCGGGCTTCCGCTCGCGGGATCGGTCGTTTGCTCGGATGCCTTTTTCCCTTTCGCCGACGGTCTTGAAGCCGCGGCAGGAGCGGGTGCCACCGCTGCCATTCAACCCGGCGGTTCGGTGCGTGACGACGAAGTCATTGCCGCTGCCGACGCGCGCGACATGGCGATGATCTTTACCGGCAAGCGTCATTTCAAGCACTAGTGGTTACTTGCCATGCGTTCAATTGTCACTATAGTTGAACCTATGGTGAAATCTATTGCTCATTTGGCACTCTGTGCCGTCTTACTCTTGCTTGCAGCCTGTACCACCGTTCCGGTTACCGGACGCAAGGCCATGCATATTTACCCCGAGGGCGACCTCGTCCGTATGGCGGCCAGTCAGTTTGAAGAATTAAAAAAAGACACCCCGCTCTCCACCGATCCCGAACTCAATGCCCGTGTCAAGCGGGTGGGGAATCGCATCGCAAAAGTAGCGGCTTACGACCTCCCCAATGCCGAATGGGAATTCGTTGTCTTTGATGATCCCGAACAGATCAACGCCTTCGCTATGCCCGGCGGCAAAGTCGCGGTTTACACCGGGCTCTTTAAAGTCGCCTTGAGTGATGCCGACCTCGCGGTGGTCATCGGTCATGAAATCGCCCACGTGGTGGCACGTCATGCCTCCGAGCGGGTCAGTCAACAAATCCTTGTCGCAGGTGGAACCCTTGCGGTTGCCGCGGGTACCTCGGATATGAAATCCAGCGACCGCCGCTTGATCCTGGCGGGAGTTGGAATGGGAACCGCAGTGGGGGTCATCCTGCCTTTCAGTCGGCTCCATGAAAGCGAGGCCGACGCTATCGGAATCCTCTACACCGCCGAGGCGGGATACGACCCGCGCTCGGCCATCCATTTCTGGCAACGCATGGCCGCGGAAAAATCAGACAGCCCGCCGGAATTCCTTTCCACGCATCCATCCGATGCCACACGGGTGCGTAAACTCCGCAGCCTCATGCCGGAAGCAGTGGCAATTTACGAGGCCGGTCTTTAAAACGCGCGTGGCTTGCAATGCCCGCGCTTCGCATCATCCTTCCAGCGTATGATTGACCCGCTCAAAACCCTCAGCGAATACGCCCGCTTCCCCTCGGTTTCCACGGATCCCGCTGATGCGGAAGGTATGGCACAAGCCCGCGAATACGCTACCGGCCTCCTTGAGCAACTGGGTTTTCAAGTCGAGCAAGTGGAGACCGCCCTCCATCCCATCCTCCTTGCCGAGCGCCACGGAAATCCCGATTGGCCGCATCTGGTAATCTACGGTCATTACGATGTCCAACCGGCCGACCCTTTTGAACTGTGGACCTCGCCTGCCTTTGAACCAACGGTGCGCGAAGGTCGTCTCTCCGGTCGCGGAACCGCCGATAACAAAGGTCCGACGGTCGTACACATGAGCGCCTTGGCGCGTGTCCTCGAAGCACATCCCGATCTTCCCCTTAACCTCACCTACGTTATCGAGGGCGAGGAGGAAATCGGAAGCCCCAGCATGCCGGATTTCTTTGACCGCTATGGCGAGCGCCTTTCAAAAGCCGACTGCCTGCTCGTGTCCGATACCGGCAGTCCCAACACCGAGCAACTGGTCATCACTACCGGCCTGCGCGGTTTGGTGGACCTCGAGCTTAAATTGCGCGGCCCCGCCAGCGACCTCCATTCGGGCATCCACGGCGGCGCGGTCTGTAACCCCCTGCAAGCCCTTGCGGAGATCTGCGCCTCACTCCATAACCCCGACGGCAGCGTCAATGTTCCGGGTTTCTACGACGACGTATTGCCCCTCTATGATTGGGAACGCGCGGAGTTGGAACGTTACCCCGAGACGGTGGAGAGCTACCGCGCACTCCTCGATGTGCCCGCCTTTGCACCCGCTAACGGACTCTCGCCCCTCGAGGCGGTTCGCTCTGGTCCCACCCTTGAATTCAATGGACTCGGTGGCGGTTACCAGGGGGAGGGCAGCAAGACCGTCATTCCCAGTGAAGCCTTTGCTAAAATCACCTGCCGCCTCGTGGCGGCGCAGGATCCGGAAAAAATCCAGAATGCCGTCATTGCCGCGATTGAATCGCGTTGCCCGGAGGGGGTGCATTGTAAGATTCGCCGGGGCGGGATCGCCGCCGCTTATCTCGTGGTGCCTCCCGGTCGCGAAAATACGCCTGCCGATCAATCGCCCGTCCTCGCCCGTGCATTCGGTGCCGCAGAGGACGCCATCACCGCCAAGTTTGGTAAGACCCCGCTCTACCTGCGCGGAGGGGGCAGCATCCCCGTGATTGCCGACTTCAAGGCGCGCGCGGGACTCGATGCCGTCATGATCGGCCTCTTCACGCCGATTGATAATTTACACGCGCCCGACGAAAGTTTCGACCTCGGACTCATGGAGCGGGCGGTGAATGCCTTCGAGGATATTTTCAAATCCCTCGCGGGCGTCTAAGGTTTGCGGGTGGGGCATTTATCCGTCCCGCAACCACAACCGCGCTTGTCCTTTTTACGGCGAAACACGCGGTAGAGGAAGACCATCGCGCCGCCGAGGACGAGAAAAACGAGGATGCGGTCAAGGAATTCCATGAGCGCATCAGGCAAGCCACATGCCGATTTGATAGGTGAGTACAGCGGCGACCCAGGCGAGGGCGGTTAGGCCCGCAAAGCTTCCGATCGCCCAGCCCCAGTGCAGTTCCTTCGCAATCACGGCAACGGTCGCGCCGCATTGCATACAAAGGGCAAAGAATACCATAATGGAAAGCGCCACGGGGAGATTGAAAACGGGTGTGCCTGCCCGCGGACCGGACTCCCAGCGGGCTTTGGCGAGGGTGCTGCGGAGGTCGTCGGAGTCCTCGTCGATTTCCCCGCCGAGGGCGTAGGTGATCCCGAGGGTGGAAATGATGATCTCACGAGCGGGAAAACTGGCGAGCACCCCGACCGTAATTTTCCAGTCGTAACCAGCGGGCGCGAAGACCGGTTGCACGGCGTTTCCAAAGCGGCCCATATAACTTTGCTTGAGGTAGGCGGCATTCAGGCGGTGTTCCAGTTCGGCTTCCGAGATCCCGGGGCTTTCCACTTGGGCAGTGGCTTGCACGGTTTCCGCCAGTTCGGGAGGACGGGGAAAATAGAGGAGCGCCCAGATGACAATGGTCATGGCGCAAATAACGGTACCCGCGCGGACGATGAATTCCGAACCGCTTTCATAGAGACGGTGACCGATGCGGCCGAGTTGGGGCACGCGGTAGTGCGGCAATTCCATGACGAAGGGTTGGCTTGCCACCGAGCGGGGAAGGGTTCGGTGCAGCAACCACGCCAGGGGTCCCGCGAGCAAGACTCCGATGAAGTGCATGGCAAACAAAGTGAGCCCCGCCACCGCCGCGCCGTATTCGGGCTCGATAAAAGCCCCGATCAAGAGCAGATACACCGGCAGGCGCGCGGAACAACTCATCAGGGGAGCGATGAGAATGGTGATGCAGCGGGCCTTAGGATCGCTGATGGTGCGGGTCGCGAGGATGCCGGGAATGGCGCAGGCAAAACTGGAAAGCAAGGGCACGAAACTTTTTCCATTCAGCCCGCTCCAGGAAAAGAGTTTGTCCATCAGGAAGGCGGCACGGGCCATGTAGCCGGTCTCTTCCAAGAGGGCGATGAAGAAGAAGAGCACCAAAATCTGCGGCAGGAAAACCAGGAAGGCACCAACCCCGCCGATCACGCCGTCAACCACGAGACTTTGCAAGATGGGGGTCGCAGTCAGGGCGCCGCCCGCAATCCCGCCGAGCCAGCCCACGCCGCGCTCGATGATATCCATCAACGGCCCCGCCCAAGTGTAGACCGATTGAAAGACGACATACATCATGCCGACAAAAACGAGAAGTCCCCACACGCGGTGCAGGAGGAGTTGGTCGATGCTCTCGGAGGTGCTGCGCTTTTTCATGGCAGCCTGCCGTTCGAGGATGTCGTTGAGAAGCGGATTCAGGAAACGATAGCGCAGGAGGGATTCGGCTGCGTCGGGTTGATAGCCGCCGAGGTGAAGTTTTTCACGGGCGGCGCGGAGGAGGGCGTCGCGTTCGGCGGCGGGGGTCTTGAGTCGTTCCGCTACCGCGCTGCGGCGGTCAAAGAGGAGGCGTTGCAGTTCTCCCTCGCGGAGGGTCTCGTCGCGGGTTTCTACCAATTCGCGACGCAGGTCGGCGATGGAATCGGTCACCGCTTCGGGCCAGCGAGGACGCACCAGCATGGGACGGGTTTCCAAAGCGCGGGTCACCGCTTCTGCGAGGGCACCGGTGCCGCGGCGGGTGCGGGCCACGGTGGGAACCACGGGCACACCCAGACGTTGCTCGAGGAGCTTGCTGTCGATTTGCAGGCCCTTGCGTTCGGCGACATCCCAACAATTCAAGGCGATCACCATGGGCACGCCGAGTTCAGAGGCTTGCGAGGCAAGGTACAGATTGCGCCGCAGGTTCTCGACATCGACCACCACAATGACGAGGTCGGGTGGGGCGGCATCACTCGAATGCCCCGCGAGGACATCGACCGCCACGCGTTCATCGAGCGAGGCGGCGTTTAAATTATACGTGCCCGGCAGGTCGATGAGATTGACCTGTCCGCCGTCTGGGAGGGTCCAGGTGCCGGTCTTCTTTTCCACCGTCACCCCGGCGTAATTCCCGACGTGCTGGTGCAGGCCGGTGAGCATATTGAAAAGGGAGGTCTTGCCCGTGTTCGGATTTCCGATCAGGGCGACGCTCAATGGGGGCTGTGTGCTCATCGGATGGGTTCGACTTCAATGAGAGCGGCATCCCGCAAACGCAGGCTCATTTGACAACCGTTGAATTCAATCGCGATGGGATCTCCCAGCGGGGCTTCATGGGTGAGGCGCAACTCCTGATCGGGCAACAAGCCCATCGTCATGAGACGGGCAATGCAGGGATTCCCGCTGTCCATTTTCTGCACGCGGTATAGCCCATCCTTTTTAATCAGATCCAGTCGCATCGTTCGTAGTCTTCCATTCAGTGAGATTTAGTCTCAACATGCAATGAAGAAAAGCAAACGGGGTGAGAAATCAAGCGAGGCTTACAGTTCGGAGCCAAAGCGGGCCTTGTGCCCCTTCGCCACCGCGACGTATTTATCGGCCCAGACGCGCAGTCCGGCACGTTCCTCCTTGGAAAGTTCGCGCACGACTTTAGCGGGCGCTCCGAGTACCAGCGAACCCGGCGGCACGATGGTGTCCTTGGTCACCAAGGCACCCGCGCCCACAATCGATTGTTCCCCGATCACCGCGCCGTCGAGTACGGTCGCCTGCATTCCAATCAAACACTCGTCCCCGATCTCACAGGCATGAATCATAGCGGCGTGCCCAATCGTCACGTAACGCCCGACCTTCACCCCGAGGTCATCCGCCAGATGCACAATCGTGCCGTCCTGCACGTTCGAACCCTCGCCGATTTCAATCGTCTGAATGTCGCCCCGCAGTACCGCGCCGTGCCATACGCTGCTCTTTGGTCCCAGTGTCACCGCTCCGATGACCACCGCGCCCTTGGCCACGTAGGCATCCTCGGCCACCTCCGGGCTGCGATCCAAATATTTCTCCAAACGTTCCTCAATAGTCATAGCATGAAACTAACAGAACCCGCCGGAAATAAAAGGAAGATGTTTTAGAACTGCACTAAAATGGAACCACGAATACACCAACGGTAGGACTTGCGAGACCACCCCACTTTTAAGTTGTCAATGAAAAGACAGATGTGCTTTATCCTGTGGTTGCGCTCAGGTGGTGGAATTGGTAGACACGCCACGTTCAGGTCGTGGTGCCTTCACGGGCATGCGGGTTCAAGTCCCGCCCTGAGTACCA
>JAACDB010000023.1 GCA_009937095.1 Verrucomicrobiota bacterium | reverse complement strand
CTTGCTTGTGAGCGCATTTGTCTGGTTCAGCGCCGGCAGGTTTCGCTTCACACACAGCGAGCGCGTGAGCGGCTTTTATTGCGCAAGTCAGAAATCCCTTGCTACCGGAGTGCCTATGATCAGTTCCGTGCTCCTCGCCGTTGGGCCGGAAAACGCCAGCGCGGTCGCGCTCCTGCCCATCCTTTGCTACTCGCCCATGCAACTGCTCCTCGGGGGTCTGCTGGTTTCCTATTTCTCCAAGGAATAATCTTCCATGTCGGCCTTCTTTTGAGCGGCATCTCGCGGGCTTGCCTTTGGCAAGGCTTTTGGAATTGCCGAAAATCAGAAATCAATTCCGGTTCAGTCGAACAATCAAGGTGGATGTCCATTGCGAAGGGTTGTCTTTTAAGCAAAACAAGGTCACACAGTTAGGATGCAAATGATTCTAAGAATTCTGCTCGGGCTCTTCATGGCTTCCTCCCTGCGGGCCGCAGACCGAGCAACACTCGGTGATTTTCGGTGGATCCTATGGAAAGTGGCACCCATCAGTCCTGCAGGCGGCGGAGAGAACAGTGCCTTTCAGGAGCTGCATGTTGAGTGAGCGAGGGCGAGCTTAAGATGGGTTGTTCCTGCGCCGAAATCATCATGGGCAGGTCGTGCAATTGATTGCGCGACCTAGTAAATTTAAACCCCTGCATATCGAGCGGCATTCGCAGGCATAAGAGCTAGTGACTGGCTTGAAGTACAAAAGCGCCGGCGCCGTCGTGACCGGTCACCCAGGGGTGGCTGTATTGGTGCTCTTTGAGTTCAAAGTTTACTCCAGCGGGGCTGTTGAGAAAGGCAGCAACAAGTTCGCTGTTTTCCGAGGCTTCGATACTGCAGGTGCTGTAAACGAGGCGTCCGCCGGGTTTAACGAAGCGGCTGGCAGCCGCGAGGAGTTCGCCCTGAAGCTTAGCGCAGGCAGTGAAGTCTTTGGCTTGGAGTCGCCATTTCACGTCGGTGCGGCGCTGGATGACACCGGTGTTGCTGCAGGGAGCGTCGAGCAGGACGGCGTCAAATTCTGTGGGGTGCCCGCAAGCCTCAAGGTCAGCGGCTTTTAAGGTGAGAAGGTCGTGGGCGAGGCTACTACATTGCAGGTCGGGGCTTTGGAGACGGGCCAGGTTTTGGTCGAGGCGTTCCATGCGTTCGCCGGGCATATCGAGGGCAACGAGGGTGCCTTTGCCTTTCAAGCCTTGGGCGATTTCAAAAGCTTTGCCACCGGGGGCAGCACACAGGTCGAGAACCGCTTCGCCGGGTTGGGCGTCCAGAAGGGCGGGGGCGAGCCGGGTGGAGGGGTCTTTCACGTAAGCGCGTCCACTTTCTAAAAAGGGGCGGATTTCCTCAAGCCAGGGTGAATGGGCAGGCACGCGGTAGAAGCCGGGCCATTGGGTGGCTTCAAAAGAGGCAGGAAGGACTGCTTCGGTACGAATATAAGTGAGGGGAATTTGTTGATTCCAGCGAAGGAGCGCCTCGCAGTTTTCAGCCCCAAAAGCGTCGGTCCAGTGTTTTACAAGCCATTTGGGGTGACTGTGCTTATTTGCAGCTTGAGTGGAATCAGTCTCAATTTCAGCGAGTGCAGGGGGTAGTTTCCGGAGGACGGCGTTGATGAGGGCGCTCTCGGGTTTACGAAGCTTTCGTTTGCTGCCCTGTACGGCATGGTGGATTATTTTTGGTATTTTTTCTTCGCTGGAATCATATAGTTCAAAGCCGGCAACGAGCAGAATCGCCTCAATTTCAGGCTTTGGGGCCTTGCGAAGGAAAGGTTTAAGGGCGGCGCGGGTACGGTGTCCGTGGCGCAATGCACCGAGAAAAAGGGACTGGCAGGTCTTGCGGCGACCGCCGCTGAAGCCAGTAGGCAAGCGCTCCAAGAGTTGATCCGCCTTCCAGCCACCCGCAAGGTAGGCTTCGGTTAGTAAAACCGCAGCCTGCCACCCGCTGGCAGTCGTTTCGGGCAAGTCAAACTTAAGGCTTCTCATAATGGTAAATTTTGTTCATTGTATATCGCTTACTTAACTGACTAGCATTCGCAAACAATTATGAACGAAGCGGCCATAGACGCATTAATAGAAAACAACCCCAGGTTGGCGCATGCACGCACCAAGCTCGAAAGCATGGCGCCGGGTAACTACTGCCTGCATCGTAGTTGGGGTTTTGGTAAAATCGTGGATTTTGACGAGGCTCAAGCAAAAATCGTTATTGATTTTGAAGAAGAGGACAAGACCGGGCATGCCATGGGCATCGCATTCTGTGTTGATAAGTTGGAAATCCTCAAACCCAATGACGTTTTGGTGCGTTCTCGCACGGAGGCAGATGCCATTGCGGAAATGATCAAAAAGGCTCCGGCAGACCTGATTTGTGAGATCCTTGCGGGTAATGATGACATGGCCATGATGTCGTCGGAGATTGAGCGCTCCCTTTCCCGCGTAATTGGACCGCTGAAGTATAAGAAATGGTGGACTGCGACGAAAAAGGTGCTTGAAAAAGACCCCCGCGTTGGTGTGCCGAATAAAAAGACAGAACCTTTTATCCTGCGGGATGAGCCGGTTAAGCCGGAAGAGGAAATCCTCGAACAATTCCATGGTACTCGTAATTCCAAGGAGAAGATCCTGCTCGGGGAAAAACTTTTTGCACTTTCGGAGAACATCTCAGTTATTCGCGAAGAATTGCCGGAGATTCTGGCAGAGCTAACGGATGCGATTCACAATGCCAAGTCACTCAGTCAGGCCGACCGTTTGCACGGGGTGTGGGTTCGTAATGACCTCGCTCGTGATTTGCACGAAGATGTTGAAACGCTTGAGCCTTCCTCTGCCTCGATTCTTGACTCCACTAATGATTTCTCGGAATTGGCATCTGAGTTGCCGGCAAATTTTTATAAGCGCTATTTGGATTTGATTCGCCGCACCTACGAGGACAAGTGGCAACCCATGCTTGAAGATCTGCTCCGCAATTCCAGCGGCAAGTTCACAAGTGAATGTATCAATTTCATGCTGGAGCACGATATGGGCAAACGTATCGCGCATTGCCTCAGTCGTGGGCTCAATGACCAAACCATCAAGGGGCCTTTGCTTTTGTGGGTCGTTAAAAACCGCAATTCCAAAAAGTATTCTGCTATTATCCTACCACTTGTTTCACCGCGTCTGCTTTCTGCAATGTTCTACGCGATTGATTACGAAGCACTGCAAAATGCCAGCGCGCGCCGCATCCCGCTTGCGGATCTGCTAAGTGAGGACAGCGAGTTGATTCCGGATTTGTTGGCAGATGCCAACGTGGAAACGGCGCAGGTCCTCGCCCAAACGTTGCTTTTGAATCAAGGCTTCGAGGATTTAACAAAAAAATCACTCATAGCGCGTTTCATTAAGAAATTCCCAACCGTACAGGCACTCATCGCCGGCGACGGTTCAGGTGCTTCTAAAGATGAAGGCCTCATCGTTTCCCAGTCCAGTTTTGATACTGCCAAGGCGGAATACGAAGACCTCATCACCGTCAAGATCCCTGAAAATAAAGAAGCCATTGCTACTGCTCGTGAGCACGGTGACCTCAAGGAAAACTCGGAATACAAGATGGCGCGTCAGGATCAGGACATTCTGCTTTCCCGTAAAAACGAACTGGAAGTGGATCTTTCCCGCGCTCGCGTGACTGACTTCACGGAGGTGACCAACGACAATATCGGTATCGGCAGTGTCGTAGAATTGAAGGAAGGTTCCAGCGGCAAGACACAGCGTTATGCCATTCTCGGCGCATGGGATTCCGATCCTGAAAACGATATCCTTTCTTACAAGACTCCTCTGGCTCAGCAATTACTGGGTAAGAAGAGTTCGGATACTGTGACGATCGAAATCGGTGGAAACGCTCAAGACTGGACGGTCTTGAATGTGGAGCGCTGGGTCGACCAAAAGTAGCTTATGGGCTTGGACTTGACCGCAAGCGGTCAGAGATCAGACTGTCGGGTATGAAAATACCTACTATCCTTACGCGTACGACCCAAACACTTGCCTTTCTTCCCCTGCGCCTCGGTGTTGGTGTCATGATGATTCACGCAGGTGCCAAGAAGTTGTTCGGCGCATTTGGTGGCCCAGGATTGGAAGGATTTTCCGGTTACATGGAAAAATTGGGTTTGGAACCGGCGATGTTGATGGCGGTGCTCGCAGCGGGTGCTGAATTCTTTGGCGGGCTCTTTCTCATTATCGGGTTCATGACCCGTTTCTGGGCGCTCTCGATTGTCATTACCATGGGAGTTGCTGCCTTTGTAGCCCATGCCGGTGATATCAACGGAATGCGCTTACCGCTCATCCTGATGCTCGCTAGCATTACGCTGGTCGTTGGAGGTGCCGGAAAGCTCTCCGTGGATGGTTCCAATCGGGACTAATTCAATGCCGATTCCCGCAGACGAATGGTGTGCACCCCTTCTTGGGAGCTTGCCAGATCCAGATGCCATGCTTTTGCCGGTATGCTTTCGCTAATTCTTTCGGGCCATTCTACCGCGAGGCACCAAGGGGATTCGAGGAAATCCTCCAGCATGAGGGCATCCAGGTCGGCGCCGGAGTTCAGTCGATAGGCGTCAAGATGCAGGAGTTTCCGCTCGCCTTCATAAAGGGTGTAGAGATTGAAGGTGGGACTGGTGACGGGTTCACGAATGCCCCAGGCGCGCGCAAGGCCGCGCACAAAGGTAGTTTTCCCGGCGCCAAGGTCGCCATGTAGCGCTAATACATGATCGGGTGGCAGACAGGCGGCGAGGGCGCGCGCCGCCGCTTCGGTCTCCTCGACGGATCGGGTTGTGATGCCCGCGCGTAATTGTTTCAAAATCTCAGCCATGGTATTTCCAGTGTTGGTAACCGTCTGTCCAAGGAATCGATGCACCGCTTCCTGCCTCCACAAAAATTCCAGCAGGATGTTTGGGCACGATTTGCCCGATGCGGGTAAGGCTGAGCTTCGGAAAGGCAGATTGCCAGCGCGCCTCAAACGCCTCGCAGTCTGAATCGCTGGAGACCGCGAGGAGGAGTTCGTAATCCTCGCCATCGCTGAAGGCATGTTGCAGAGCGGGCTTGCCCGTTTGAGCGGCATATTCCTGTGCGGCGGGTGCAAGGGGGATGCAGGTAAGATCCATTGCCGCGCTACTGTCTTGTGGTAGGAGAGCTTGCAGGTCTTTGCCGAGTCCGTCGGTTAAATCAATCATGGCACGGCACTCGCTTTGCCTTGAGAGCCATTGGCCCTCTGCTAGTCGGGGATTGAAAGAATAGTGCTTCCCGAGGATGCTGCCACCAAGAGTTCCGCTTACATAGAGCCAATCGCCAACCGAGGCGCTCTGTCTGAGGAGTGGGCGTTCGCATTGCCCCAAGAGCGCGAGGCTCGCGGAGAAATGTCCCGCTTCAAGGGTGCTCAAATCACCGCCAACAATTTTGAGTGCGTGCGTTTCACAGGCGGAGCGGACTCCGTTAAAGAATGCCTCAAGCCATTGCAGGTCGAGGTCGGGTCCGCTGAGTAGGGTGAGCACGGCGCTGTGCGGACTCGCTCCCATGGCTGCGAGGTCGCTGAGGTTGCGGTGAATCAGTTTTACCCCCGCCTCAAAAGGGGTGAGGCTGCTGTCAATATGTTGTCCGTAAGTGATCGCATCAGTTGTGATGCAGGTTTTTTGTGCGGAGTCGAATTCGAGGAGTGCACAATCATCCCCCATGCCGGCGGGAGCGGGAGGAGTGATACTGCCGAGCCAATTATGAATTTGCTCAAGGAGCACGCATTCACCGAGACGCGCGATTTGTCGCGCGGGGTCGTCGGTAAAAGGATGTTGCTCTGGTTTCATGCAGGGGACAGGTGCAGGCTCACGGGGCAATGGTCGGAGCCTTCTACCTGATCAAGGATGTCAGCCTTGGTAAGGCGCGGGAGGAGTGCGGGGGAGACGCAGAAATAATCAATGCGCCAACCAATGTTGCGCTTGCGTGCACCGGCGCGGTAGGACCACCAACTGTAACGCTCGGTCGCTTCGGGTTGAAAATGCCGGAAGGTGTCGGTGAATCCCGCTTTGAGGATGGCATCGAAACGGGCGCGTTCCTCGTCGGTAAATCCGGCATTGCGACGGTTGGTTCTGGGGTTGGCGAGGTCGATCTCATGGTGGGCGACGTTGAGATCGCCGCAAAAAATGACGGGTTTGTCTTCTTCCAGTTCTTTGCAATAAGCGAGGAAGTCCACGTCCCATTCGAGGGTGCGGTAATCGAGGCGGCGGGGGCGTTTGTTTTCGTCGTGGTTTTGTGAGTTTGGGGTGTAGACCGTGACGAGGTAGTAGTCCGGGAATTCGGCAGTCAGGACGCGGCCCTCGGTATCATGTTTTTGAATACCGATGCCTTTTTTGACGGAGAGGGGTGCTTCGCGACAGAGGAGCGCGGTGCCAGAGTAACCCTTTTTCTCGGCGCAATTCCAATAGAGGTGCGGATAGCCCGCGAAGGCAAAATCGGCAACCAAGTCGTCGGAGATTTTGGTTTCCTGCAGGCAGAGCACGTCGGGCGCCTCACGGGCGAGGAAATCATCGAAGCCTTTTTTAATGACGGCGCGGAGGCCATTGACGTTCCAGGAGATTAGTTTGAGGTTGGGCATGGGTAGGATTTATTTATAGAAGCCACCACCTAGGAGGGTGTCGTCATGATAAAGGGCGAGGACTTGTCCGGAGGCGAGGGCGCGTTGGGGTTCCTGAAAGACAACGTGCGCAGAGTCGGTTCCGGTGGGGGTGTAAGTGATGCTTTGTGCGGGGTCGCGGTAGCGAGGCTTGGCAAGGATTTGGGAGGTTTCGGTGACGGGTTTATTAATGAAGCTGAGGCCGGAAACTTCAACCTCACTGGTAAAAAGACCCGGGGCGTTGGCTTCGTCAAAGGCGACCACCAGTTCGTTGCGCTCAAGGTTGAACCCGACCACCACAAAGAATTGATTGTCGGTATTGGATGGGACGCCGATGCCACGGCGCTGTCCCATAGTGTAGCGGTGCAATCCGCGATGCTCGCCGAGGACCTTGCCTTCGGGATCTACGATTTTTCCGGGCTGATCCTCGATGTAATATTCAAGAAAACGGTTGATATTCATGTCACCGAGAAAGCAGATGCCCTGGCTGTCTTTTTTAGTAGCGTTGGGTAGTTTGAATTGTTCAGCGAGTTCGCGGACGCGAGCTTTTTGGAGTTCCCCGATTGGAAAAATTGCGGGGGCAAGTTGTTCCTGCCGGAGGAGGGCGAGGAAGTAGCTTTGGTCTTTGTTGGGATCAAGCCCTTCACAGAGGTCATAGCTGCCGTCGGATTGCGGCACCTTGCGCACGTAATGTCCGGTTGCGATGGCATCAAAGCCTTGTTCGCGGGCGTACTTTTCAAAGATCCCGAATTTCATCTCGCGGTTGCACATGATGTCGGGGTTTGGAGTAATGCCACGGCGGTAACCCTCGACAAGATAATGCACCACGTGTTCGCGGTATTCGTTGACGAAATTGACGATTTCGTAGTCGATCCCAAGGTGTGTGGCAACGGCGCGGGAATCTTCGATATCTTGTTGCGCGGGGCAGTCGGCAAGGGGCATTTCTTCATTCATCCAAGTCCGGATGTAGGCACCCGAGACATCGTGTCCTTGCTCTTTGAGCAGGGCAGCCGCAACAGCGGAATCAACGCCGCCGGATAATGCCATCAAGATCTTTTGCATGGTTTAAGGAAAGCAGGCGATGGGAGACAGTCAACAAGCGTTGGAGGTGTGGGATTTTTTGCAGGAAAAATGCAGTCTTGGCGTGAATGGGGATTGCAGGGTAGGGGGTGGCTCGGTGATAGTTGAGCGGAATGACGAAGGGAGCAAAACAGTTGGAGACAGCCTTTTGGGAGAGCGGGGGTTACGCACTGGTCTTTCTGGGTGCCGATCATGACCGATCAGCGGGGGATCTGCCGCTGAAGCTCGGGCCGGATGAAACGTCTTTTGCCTCGGTCGAACCACTAGCGCCGGAAGAGGTGGTACGTTTCACGCGTTATTATCGCAATGGGGACGAGTGGGTCTTTCGCTTAGAGGCAAAGCGTTATCCCCAATTGCAGGATCCCACGCTGGAGGTCTAGTTAGGGGCGGATTACAATGACTGGGAAGCAGCAATTGGCTTAAAGGAGGGGCGCCTGAATCCGCGCGAGATTGATGACGAGTTAATTTATGAGCTGAAAGTCGAAACGGATGCGGTGCCTGAAGATTGCGTCTCGGCCTTTAAATTTATTACGGGGGAGGGTGAATGGTTGGACGTGCCGGACGGGGCTCCTAATCTTATGCTGACGCATGCGGGGGTGCGTAATTTCAAGTTAAACCCGAGGCAAAGTGGGGCGCATGTATACCGTTGCCAGTTGCCGGAGGATTATCAGCCGAGCGGGCTTGAATCGTTGGTATGGAAGGATGCCTCGGTGCATGAGATCATGGAATTGCCGCACACGCAGTTCTTGAGCCAAGCCTCTACTAATCTGGAGTTGGGTGCTAAGGTTTTGCAGGGGGCCACACGTTTTCGCCTATTTGCCCCCCGGGCACAGGAGGTGCATGCTGTCTTCGGGCAAGCAGTGGATGGCTCGGATGCGCAGGCAGTTGCGCTGGAGCGGGTGGATGCCTCGACCTGGGAAGCGGTTGTGGAGGGCGAATTGGACGGTTGGTTGTACAGTTACCGTATTGCTGGTGGCAATGATGATGGAACCACGCACTTTGACGCTAATTTCCCAATTTTGGATCCCTACGCCTGTGCCAGTCTCGGTGCACGCGGGCCGGGTATTGTGTTGGCAGATTCACGCATGAAGCCGGTAAAGCATCAATTTGTGCCGCCGCATTGGCATGACCTGGTCATCCTCGAGGGACACGTGCGCGATCTCGCGGCGCACGCACCGATAACCTTGAGTCCACAGGAGCGGCACGGCTACGCCGGACTGCGCCAATGGTTGCAGGCGGAGGGTTCCTACCTTCGCGATTTGGGGGTCAACGCGCTGGAGCTTCAACCGGTGCAGGAATTCGATAACGAGTTGCCTTCGGATTACCATTGGGGCTACATGACCACCAATTATTTTTCTCCTGAGAGCAGTTATGCGAGTGATGCCTTGGCGGCCTCGCAGGTGGAGGAATTTCGTGGACTGGTGCAAGATTGTCATGAAGCGGGCATGGCGGTTATTCTCGACGGGGTCTATAATCACGTCGGCGAGCCGAATCACCTGCTTTTTATCGATAAGTATTATTACTTCCATTTGGACAAAGCCAACGATTTGGTGAACTGGAGTGGTTGCGGTAACGATCTGCGTTGCGATACCCCCATGATGCGGCGTCTGATTCTCGATAGTCTCAAGCATTTAGTGCGCACCTACGATGTGGATGGCTTCCGCTTTGACCTTGCGGAATTGATCGGGATCGAAGTCCTGCGCGAAATCGAGGATGAATTGAAAGCCATCAAACCTGGTATCATTCTTATTGCTGAGCCGTGGAGTTTTCGCGGGCATATTCAGGATGAGTTGAAGGACTCGGGTTTTGCTTCTTGGAATGATGGCTTCCGCGAGGGGATTGCGGACTACGTCTGCGGCAAGGGACAACAGGAGGCCATTCGCTATTTTCTTTCCGGTTCGCCCGGAACAAGTCGCTTTGCGGCACAGAGTATCAATTACACCGAGTCGCACGATGACCATTGCTGGCTGGATCGTATCACTGAAAGGGAAGGGCATGATGGCTCCAACCCGACCGTGCTCGACCGCCGCCGCACGCATTTGATGGCAGCGATATTATTCAGCTCGCTGGGGGTTCCCATGTTGGCAGCAGGTCAGGATTTCCTGCGTTCGAAATGTGGAATTGCGAATACCTACCAACGTGCTGATCTCAACGCCCTTGATTACAATAAACGCTATGTGTACTCAGGGACGCATCAGTATTTTCGCGACTGGATACGCTTCCGCCGTTCGGACGAGGGGAAGGCCTTGCGTTATGACGGCGCGTTAGGGGAGCATTACGTGCAGTGTTTCTTCCAAGAGGGATCCAGCGCGGTGGTGGCAGTCTTTAATGCGGATCGCTCCGTGGACGCGCCACGGGTGGTGCTTGGAATTAACCCGCATCTGGAATTTGCGGACATCTGCGTGCCGGAGGGGATGATGGATGGCCTGCGGCAGGTTGCGGACGCCGAACGTTTTGATGCCCGCGGCCTCGGTTTGGCCGACATTCCGCAAAGCCCCGGACGGGTGAGCCTCCCGCCGATCAGTTGTGGGCTTTGGGTGGGTTGAGCGCTAGAGGCAGCTTCATGGTTTTCTGCCAATAAGCACCATTACGGATGCCCCCATCGCTAAAAGCAAAGCGAAGGCGGAGGGTTCGGGCACCGTTATTACGGTGTTGGTATCTTTCAATTCCGGTGAATTGTTGGCGACCGCCCAGCTGTTCTCATCGGTGAGGGTGAGATCAATCCGGTAAAATCCATTAAGTGCAGTATGGCGTGGGTCATCATGCTGAAAAAGAATGGATAAAGTCCCGCTGACATCAGTGACCGAGAAGAATTTCTGGTCGGCGGAAAGAGTACCGGTGTAGTCGAGATCTAATGTATAGCTTAACCAATCACCGGAATCGCCGTTAATGGAGCCTGCGGAATTGTCAGTGCCGACTCCGGCGCGGCAATAGTCATTATCAGTAATTTTTTTGTTATCTTGATCATAATCTGCACCAAGAGCGTTCATTCCATTAATTGTGAGATTTAGGGTTTCGTTCTTGGTTCCGCTGTAATTGTACTGAACAGTGTTGATTGATGTGGGGTTGCTATTAGCTGGTTCGTAAATTTGTATGAATCCTTCACTAATATTATAAGGCGTCTTCCCGCCGGAGCTATCCTTGGCATTGTAGAAGGTCCATAAGCCTAGCGCTTGTGTCCTACTGTCAAAGCTATAGTTAAAATCACGCAGTGGCACAGTACCCGTGTCTGTCGAGTTAACATTTCCCATGGCATCAGCATGAGAAGCATGGCGTGTCCATAACCCGGAATAGGTTACTTGATTCATGCTGGCAAAAATCATATTAGGGCTTCGGGCTGCAGCCCCTATGCCAATGAAAAGCGTGAAAAGGTAGATTAGAGATCTTGTAATATTTTGAATGATAATAATTAACATTCTCAATATATACCATATTTATAATGGAAAAAAACATAAAATTTAAATAAAAATGCGCAGTTTCACTGAATCTTATTATAGTTTCAGCGCCAGAGTGTCCTCAGTAAAGCGCCTTTTCGCCTAATGGGCGTGTACGATGTCGTATTGCCGTACAGCGGTGGTGGTCAGAGTGATCCATTCGCTCCAGTTACGTTTGAGCCCGCGACGGAGTTCCTTGATTTCTGCCTGAAGTTTACTGCGTTGTGCCTGGCTGACTTCCTTTAATTCACGCAGCTTATTCATGAGTTCAAGGGTGCGTGCGTCGAAATGGGTGGCGAGTTCCTCGATTTTCCTGCCGAGTTCAACGGCAGCTTCGTCAACCTCCTCGCTTAAATGGGAGAGAATGAGTTTGCGGTCCTTTTGGATGAGTGATTTGCGTAGGGTAAGGGTGTTGAGGGCGCGTAGGTTTTTGGTGAGCCCAAGCTTTGAGGCGATCCAGATGGTCCATTTGGTTGGATCGAAGTGATACCAACGGATGCCGTTGCGGTAATCGCCGGCAAAGGCGTGGTGGTAATTATGGTAGCCTTCGCCAAAGGTCAGGAAGGCCATGATCGCGTTATCAACGGCGCTGAGTTCGCGGGCGTAAGTTTTCGCGCCGACGGTATGGCATAGGGAGTTAATGAACCAGGTGCAGTGGTGAATGAAAGCCATGCGCAGGAGGAAGCCCATATAGAAGGAGGCGATGGCACTCCCGGTGATCCACCAACCGAGGAGAAAGACCCCGAGGTTTACTCCCAGCAGAAAGAGGCCATAGTGTTTATGCTGCAGCATTACCCGCGGGTTTTTCTCAAGGTCGGCAACCAGTGTGGCATCATATTTGCGCTCAAAGTCGAATAGCCAAAGGATGTGGGCATACCAGAAACCTTTTTTGATGGAGTAGGGATCCTGCTCGGTATCGCAATGGTTGTGGTGGAGGCGGTGGTCGTGGGACCACTGCAGTGCCGACATTTCAAAGGATAGAGCGGAGCTGAGGAGAACGATCCATTCAAAGAGGGGATTGGCGCTGTAGGCACGGTGCGCATAGAGGCGGTGATAACCCACAGTGATGGACATGCCACCCATGATGTAGGTTACCAGGAAAAGCCAGAAGGCCGCCCATGAGAAATTGGCGATGCAGGCAGGCAACAAGGCCAGTAATAAAAAGTGATAGCCTACCACAAAGGCGAACATGTCCCAGTGTTTGATTTTCATGATTATGGGTGGGTTTTGGTGGGCGAACCAATCACCTGCGTGAATTTTATGCGAATATTCAGGCGGTTGGCACGTCAACAGAAACTTGTCACTATTGCCTGAAAGTCAAGATGATTGCCCTTTTTCCGCGGTCGCCGAATCCGCTAAAGCTGGCTTTGCGAGCAGTCTCAAGGCGGGCTTTTGCTTGTTATCAATTGGGTCGGGAAGCAGGATTTGCAAAATTTCTTGCTTTGGGGGGCTAAATCGATTCAAGTGCGCGCTTCCGTTTTAAATCTAAACTAAACAACTAAAGTATAAAAGATGGCTACAAAAATTGGTATTAATGGATTCGGTCGTATCGGCCGTCTCGTTTTTCGCTCACTGGTAGAAAAGGGCTTGCTTGGCAGCGAGATCGAAGTGGTTGCGATCAACGACCTCGTTCCGGCTTCAAACCTCGCCTACCTCCTCAAATATGACACTACTCAAGGTCGCTTTAAGGGCACTGTTGAAACCAAGGGCGATGATGCGCTCGTGGTGAATGGTCATGAAATCAAAACTCTCGCGGTGCGCGAAGGCCCTGCAGCACTTCCCTGGGGTGAGCTCGGTGTCGATATTGTTATCGAAGCAACCGGTCTCTTTGTTGAGGACGAAAAGGCTAAAGGTCACCTCGATGCAGGCGCCAAGAAGGTCATTATTTCGGCTCCCGGCAAGGGCGACGGCGTCAAAACAGTCGTTTTGGGCGTGAATGACGATGAGCTCACTGCTGAGCACGACTTAATTGCCAATGCTTCCTGCACCACCAACTGCCTCGCACCCATCACCAAGGTGATGCTCGAGAACTTTGGTATTGCTGAAGGCCTCATGACCACCGTTCACAGCTACACCGCTACTCAAAAGACGGTAGACGGCCCGTCTCCCAAGGACATGAAGGGAGGCCGCACCGCCGCACTTAACATTATTCCTTCCACTACCGGAGCAGCCAAGGCCGTGGGCCTCGTGCTTCCTGAAGTGCAGGGCAAGCTTACCGGAATGGCCTTCCGCGTGCCAACCCCAACCGTTTCAGTCGTCGACCTCACCGTGAAGACCGAAAAGAGTACTTCCTACGAGGAAATCTGCCAGAAGATGAAAGAAGCATCTGAAGGTTCACTGCAAGGCATCCTCGGTTACACCGAAGATCAAGTCGCCTCTTCTGATTTCATCCACGATGAACTCAGTTCCATCTTCGACGCCGGTTCCGGCATCGGACTGAGCGACACCTTCTTTAAACTCGTCTCTTGGTACGACAACGAATGGGGTTATTCCAACCGCGTTGTTGAGCTCGTCCAGAAAGTCGCCAAATTCCTTTAATTTAAACGCGGTTTACCGCACCGGACTTTAGCGGCCGTCGTGGCAGGGTTCCCCCGGGTTCCTCGCCGCGACGGCTTTTTCCGTTAAAGCACGCCTTTCGAAATCTATCTAAAAATCATTATGGCCACTCAAACTATCAACGACGTCAACCTCGCGGGAAAACGCGTACTCGTGCGCTGCGACTTTAATGTCCCTCTCAAGGATGGAGCTGTTTCCGACGATTCCCGAATTGTAGCAGCGCTTCCAACTATCAAGCACTTGGTTGAGCAGGGCGCCAAAGTCATCCTTTGCAGTCACCTCGGTCGACCCAAGGGGCAGAAAAATGCTGACTTCAGCTTATCGCCCGTCGCGGAAGCCCTGGCCTCCAAGCTTGGACAAACGGTTACCTTCATTGAGGACTGCGTCGGTCCCGAGGTTGAGGCGGAACTTGCCCAACTCGGCGAAGGAGAAATTGCACTCCTTGAAAACGTTCGTTTCTACGCCGGCGAGGAAAGCAACGACCCTGAATTTGCGGCCTCCCTAGCCAAACTCGCCGACGCTTTTGTGAACGATGCTTTTGGCACCGCGCACCGCGCCCATGCCTCCACTGCCGGAGTTGCCGACCACCTTTCGCCCTGTGTTTGCGGCTTCCTGATCGAAAAAGAACTCGCCTACCTTGGCGAGAAGACCGCCAAGCCCGAGCGTCCCTTCACTGTTATTCTCGGGGGCGCCAAGGTCTCGGATAAAATTAAAGTGATTGATGCCCTTCTGGAAAAAGCCGACACTATTATCATAGGTGGTGCGATGGCCTACACCTTCGCGCTTGCAGAAGGTCGTGCGGTTGGCGAATCCCTCAGCGAACCCGATCACATCAGCACTGCCAAGGCTGCGCTTGAAAAAGCCAAAGCCAAGGGCGTGAAATTCCTTCTTCCTGCAGACAATCTCGGGGTCAAGGATCTCGATTTCGGAGCCGGCACAGTGGGTGATTCCCGTTATTTCGAAGGCAATATCGAGGACGGCTGGGAAGGTGTTGATATCGGCCCTAAGAGCATCGAGCTTTTCAAGGCTGAAGTTGCCGCTGCCAAGACGGTACTCTGGAACGGCCCAATGGGAATCTTTGAAATCGACGCCTGCAACAAGGGCACCTTTGCCATTGCCGAGACCATTGCCGCCTCTGACGGCATCTCAATCATCGGCGGCGGTGATTCTGTGAAAGCCATTAAAATGTCCGGACACAGCGATAAGGTCACTTTCATGAGCACCGGCGGCGGCGCTTCGCTGGAATTCCTCGAAGGTAAGGAACTCCCTGGCGTTTCTGCCCTCGACCCGAAGCAGTAATCACCCATATTTAAAACGAACTAAAAAATAACTATGAGCCACGCACGTAAATATCTCATCGCCGGTAACTGGAAGATGAATCTCAATGCCGCAGAAGGCGCCGAATTGGCGCAGGATGTTGCCAGTTTGGTCGGTCAACAAACCGAGGTCTCGGTTTGCCTAAGCCCTACCTTTACCGCCCTCGAATCGGTCTCCAAGGTCGTCAATGAGTCCAACCTGCTCCTCGGTGCGCAAAATATGCACCATGAGTCCGCAGGCGCCTACACCGGTGAAATTTCTGCCGAGATGTTGCGCCACCTCTTTGCGAGCTTTGTCATCTTAGGGCATTCCGAGCGCCGCGAGTACTGTGGCGAAACCGATGCCATCGTTAACAAGAAGACCCTTGCCGCTCTTGCCGCCAATCTCAAACCCATCGTTTGTGTGGGTGAAACCCTTGAGGAACGCGAAGCCGGGCGAATTTCCCAAGTCATCAAGACGCAAGTTGAAGGTGCCCTTGTTGGGGTGACCCCCGAGCAGGCTGAAAATCTTGTGATTGCCTACGAACCCGTTTGGGCAATCGGTACCGGTAAGACCGCTACCCCCGAAATGGCGGAAGCCGTGCACGCTGAAATCCGTAGGCTCCTCGCGGGGTTATTTGGTTCCGAAGCTGCCGAGAAAATCCGCATCCTTTATGGTGGATCAATGAAACCCGAAAACGCGGATGATTTGCTCGCGCAACCAAACATCGATGGCGGCCTTATTGGCGGCGCGGCTCTCAAGGCCAACGCCTTTGCCGGAATTGTTGAGAGCGCTCTTAAGCGCTCCAAAGAGCTCGCTTCACGCAACCCTCTATACAAGCCGGTCGGGATTCCCCGCCGGCTTTTTTGTTCGCTCGATTTTAACGAGGTCTTAGATTCGCGTTTAAATCAAAGCACTATGTTACACCTCGTCCTCTACAATCCGGAGATCCCTCAAAACACCGGCAACATCGGGCGCCTCTGTGCCATTACTCAGAGCCGTCTGCATTTAATTCATCCCCTCGGTTTTAAAATCACCGACAAACAAATCCGCCGCAGCGGAATGGACTACTGGCACGACCTCGATATCCATCATCATGAAAACTGGGAAGCCTTTCGCGCCAGTTCCCATGCCCCCAAACGCCTCTGGCTTTTCACCACCAAAGCAGAGCGCACGTATTGGGATATTGAATACAATGAAGACGACGGTTTGCTCTTTGGGAATGAAGGGCACGGCGCACCGGAGTGGTTGCATGAGGAGTTGGCAGAACAGCGCCTTACCATTCCACAGGCTAACCCCGAAATGCGCTCGCTCAACCTTTCCACTGCCGCCGGAATCGCATCCTACGAGGTTTTGCGGCAACTCCGTTAATCGGTACGCAGATCCACGCGGATTCCCTCCGCGATCCGTTCACTGCTTCCACCGTTCCGCGAGTGCCAGGCGCGTCCCGCCGCGCCCATCTTCGCCCGCGTTGCCGAATCGCCCGCCAGTTCCAACACCGCCTTTTGCAGGCCGGGCGCGTCATCAAGCAACCGCGCCGCGCCGCTTTCACTGAGGGCCCGCGCGACATCCTTAAAATTACTCATGTGCGGCCCAAAGCACATCGGAAGCCCCAAAGCAGCCGCCTCAATGGGATTCTGCCCGCCTTCGTTTGGTGCCAGGCTCTTCCCGATAAAGACAAGGTCGGCGACTTGCGCGAGGCGGGATAACTCGCCGGTAGTATCGGCGAGGTAAATCATCGTCCCTGTGGCCGCCTGCGGCTCAACCGAGCGTTGATGCCAGGTGAGCGCCTGCTCATCTAATTCCTTTGCAATGCTTCGACCCCGCTCGGCATGACGCGGTACCAGCAGGAGGCGACAGTCCACGCCAGTTGCGCGCAAGGCTGCCTGTGCTGCCAGCAAAGCCGTTTCTTCCCCCGGCCAGGTCGAGGAACCCAATAGCACAAAAGCCGCTTCATTTTCAAAGCCCAATGCTTCGCGCAAGTCTTTCCGCACCGTCGCGGAAAGTTCCTCCGGGCATGCCGCATCAAACTTCACATTACCCGCGCAGGTCACCCGCAGGGCATCGCCTCCCAGTTCCAAAATCCGTTGCTGATCCCGTTCGCTCGAGGTGTAGATATGATCCAGCTTCGCAAAAATCCGCTCCGCCAAATACTTGACCCGCATGTACCGACGAAAACTCCGATCCGACATGCGGGCATTGATCAAAATCGCCGGCACCCCACGCGTTTGCGCCTGATGCAAATGCTCCGGCCACAACTCGCTCTCCATCAGCATCACCGCATCCGGGCGAATCCGTCGCCATGCCAAGGACGAGCAGAGGCAAAAATCAAAAGGAAAAATGCCCATTTGCGCTACTTTACCCTTATAGCGTTCACGTGCTGCGGCATAACCCGTGCTCGTGGTCGTCGTTAAAACCACCTCAACCTGTCCACTCTTTTGCAGGGATTCAATCAACGGCCCCACCGCCAGCACTTCGCCCACGCTCACCGCCTGTAGCCACACCCGTTTCCGCTCCGGCCCACAGGGTTCCAATCGCGGAAAAAACCCAAGCCGGTGTTTGAAATCCTTCCCGTAACCACCCCGTCGCCACATCCGCAGGCCATAGTAGGGCATGGCCAGTAAAAGCAGGGGAATAAAAACGAGGCGATAGAGCAGTATCATGGACGCCAACAGATATGAGCCAGACCACACGGTTTTCCAAGGTTCTTTTCTTTCCCTATTTTGCTGCAGGCTTAACTTCGCCCTCGTAGATAGCGGCACTCAAATAGGGAAGTGTTTGATCGTTGGAAATCTCGGAGGTAGAGTAACATAAAGTCATCTCGTTTAAATAGTCGCCCAGATGAACCGCTTGCTTGCCCCGGTTTAGGGCAATAATCATTTTCTTTTCTGCAAAGTAACGCTCAAAGACGAAACATTGAGCGTCGTCGCGTGTTTCGATGATACGGAAATCGCCGCGTCGCAGAACCTTGGAGGCCTTGCGCAATTGCAAAACGGATTGATAGCAATTTAGGATCTCTCGGTCCACCTGATGCCAAGGGGTTGGCATACGGTCTTCGGGGTCATCGGCTCCGCACATCCCAACTTCGGTGCCATAGTAAATCATCGGAGCTCCCGGAAAAGTAGCCTGAAGAAGGGCAACCATTTTCCAGATGCGGCGACCATCAGCGTCAGGAGTGCCATCTTTATAGTTCGGGCTTCGTGCATTTACCCGTGAACCTTCGTCATAATCAAACCAATCGGTATTGATGTACTCAGGATAGGTGTTGTGATTAGCGATGGCAGAGGCAAGGCGTTGGGTGTCATGGGAATCAACGAGGTTTTGCATGACCAAAGCTTTTTGTGGGGATTGCGCGTGCAGTGCTTCATTGAGACGCAGGGCAAATTCACCTGCGGATATTTTGCCATCAATTAGCCAGCCTTTTACCGGGATGGCAAAGCCGTGGTAATTCATGGCCGCGTCAAAGTGGTTGTTTTTAATAAACTCGGCGGGAGGGCCCCATATTTCGGCAACAGTGTAGGCCTGTGGGTTGATGCTACGGACATGGGCATGCCACTCTCGCCAGAAACCTGTGGGTATTTCCTCGGCAACATCAAGGCGCCAGCCATCTACTCCGTCATTGGGGTTGCCGTCCTGATTGGGGTCCATCCAACGGGCGGTGGCATTGAAAATATAGTTTTTCGGACCGGGCATTAGATTGGAACCGTTGGGGAGGTTCGCAAATTCGGGCAGGCTTTGATATCCGTGCCACCCTCGATAGGCGAATTCATTGCGCGGCGTACGCGGATCATCGAATTTGATAATGTCGTACCAACTGGCAAAACGCGATTTTTGATGCTTTGTGCGGATATCTCTAAAGGCAAAAAATTCGCGACCGGTATGATTCCAAACGCCATCAATGATGATGCGAATACCTCGGGCTTTGGCTTCTTTAATGAGTTCAAGGAAGAGTTTGTCGGCGGCGGTCCAGTTCCATGTGTGGGGATTACTTGTTTCCGATTGAATCAATCGAAGATCGCCTTGCGGGTCGGGTCCAAAGTGGGGGTCTATATGATGGAAGGTCGAGCCATCATATTTATGAAGCGATGGGGCATGAAAGAGAGGGTTGAAATAGATGCCGGTAATTCCCAGTTCCACAAGATAGTCCAATTTATTGATCACACCCTGCAGGTCTCCGCCATAGCGCCGATGGTAAAGGGTCTCATGGAAAGAGGAGCTCATTTTTTCCTCCCAAGGTGCGCGCTGCACCCATGGGGTTTCCCATGGAGTCACTTCCCAATCCGGCGGGATGAAATGTGAATTCGCCAAAGATTGGCGGGTCGGGTTGTTCTGGCCATCGCCGCTAGCGAAGCGCTCGGGAAAAATTTGATACCAGTTTACTTCAAGTGCCCAATCGGGTGGGCTTGGATTAGCGTGCAATTTTCCGGTAATAAGGAGCAACAGCGTGAGTAAGCCACTCACTTTTCCGTGAGTGCTTTTGCAGGTAGAAATCAAGAACATCGTCAGGTCGGATTATTCTACGGTGACGCGGTAAAATTTATTAATAAGGGTTACCGGGTTGATTGGATTCGGGTCAAGCCAGGTTATTTGACTTCCGGTTCCTGCGATGCCGTTATCTTCGGCATCCCAAATCAAAGCGGTGAGTTGTTGTTTGGATTCCACGCCGTAAGTTTTTCCGATAATACTATTCCAGTTGAGGCTGAATTGATTACTGCCGCTCACTTGATATTGAGAAATATGGAAGCGGGAGGTGTTGTCGAAGAGATCGGTTCCGGCGGCTTCCTCGAACGTATTATTTTGTCCGTCATTGTCTTGATCGTTTGCAGGGTTGAGTACGGCAACCGTACCGCTGGTGGAGCTGGCGCTTCCCTCAATTCCCGCCAGGCTAACGGGGTAGACGGTGGCATGGAGTTGATCTCCGTAACTGCCGTTGTATTGGTATTCCGTCACGTTGCCCACATTTTGATCGAAGACGGTTTCGTCGGTTCCACTGCGTTGGATAACAAGGCGATACCCGGTGATATTGTCATCCGCAGTATTGGATGTGGAGGCAGACCATGAGAAAGTGACGCCAGTTCCGACGACATAGGTTTTACCGGTGGAGTTGGCGGGAGCGGCTACTCCTGGGGGCGGGGTCACGTCGTAGAGCTTGAGGTATTGGGCCTCGTAGGGGGCAGTGGCCCAATCGGAATCGGATGTCGGTACCTTGTTAAGGCTCACGAAGAAGCCGCTGGCTTTAAGGTTGGCTCCTGAGATGCCGCTACCCCAAAGCCAATCGTCGCGGCGGGTATTGTCCTGAGCGGTGTAGGCTGCGATATTTTTGACGTTATAGGTGCGGCCATCCTGAATACCGAGGAGGGTGGCGAGGCTGGATGGAATTTTGAAAGTGTCACTCTGGGTATTGTCACGGTCGAGGTTGACGAAGCCGATAACGACATCGCTGCTGGCGGGGGAGGTATTAGCGCTTTCGTATTTTGCAGTGGCGAAGACCTGGTTGTTGCCGCCGTCCCCTTCGAGGAACCAACGATTGGCGCTGATAAGCGCAGGGCTATTGAGGCGGGCAGTTTGAATCGCGGAATAGACGGGGTAGAGCTGGTCGTTCCCGTAATTGCTATCGTTCCATGCCGGGGTCATGGAATTCCAGCGCTTGAAGTGGGGGATCTGTTTATTTTGATTGGTTTCGAAGTGGTCATAGCCATAGGTTCCTGCGATGCCGAGTTCCTGCCCGGGAAAGATCATGGTGGCGCCCTCAATCAAACCGGTGGCAGCAGAGCGAATGATAGAACCCCATGGATCACTCGGGATCACCTCGTCATGAGAGGTGTTGTTTAGTAGAACGAGTGCTTGCCCGTAGCTGTTGCGACGGTCTTCAAAAATGGTGCGGTAATCGCTTTTATTTGCGGCAGAATTCAGGTTGAAGACAATGTTCTCATTGAGAATGTCGAAGTGCCGGCTCGAGCGGTAGGTGACCGCGCCGCCGTCAAGGGATTCGCTCATCATAACGAAGTTCCACTTGCGTTCGCGGGTCACGTTGGTGATGTACTCCCAAGCGCGGGGCGGGAGTCCCTGCCCAAAGTCGCATCGTAGACCGTCGATGCCCTGGTAGCGGTTGGCTTCGGTATGTGCGGTGCCCTCGGGATAGCCGGTTTGCGTAAGCCAGTGCAGGGAGTATTCGGCGAAGTAATCCCAAACAAGGCGCGTGAGATTGTATTGCTTGCTGTCGCGGGTAAAATCGAGATTGGTCCAATCGCTGTCGCTGGTGTCGAACCAGTCGCCCTCATTTTTATAGCTGCTGCGTTCCGGTTCAGCATCGTATTCAACGAGGGAATCATAGCGTCCGAAAAAGACGTCCTTTACATCGTTCCACTTGCCGAAGTCAAAGCGATCCGGGCCTGCCGCAATGTTGGAGGTACTGGACGCCCGGTTACTGTAATTGCCCTCCTGAGAGAAGAAGCGGGCATCGCGGTTGCGGATTTCATCGGTGGCGGCCCAAGTCTGGCCATCCGGCTGGAAAAGGTCAACACCGACCTGACCGAGTTCGACATCAAAGGCGGTATGGTTAAAGGGGGCATCCAGCATGATGCCAACTTCCTTGGCATCGGCCGCCGCGACAAAATTTTGGAACGCGGTCATGGCGGCAGCGCGGGTTTGGGCGGTGCTGTTGTTGCTGTCGTAATTGACGGTCATCAATTCATTGACCTCGAAGAAATTTTTCACGGCGTAGGGGCTGCCGGGGTCGTAGGGTGCGCCGGAGCCGCCCCAGCCGTCGCTGGGTTCACGTCCGTCAATGCCGTTGGGGTGGATGGGCTGAAACCAGAGCCAGTTCATGCCGAGGTTGGTGAGGTAGTCGAGATCCCAGCGATTGTTGGCATTGTGGGTAGCTCCGCTGGCGTTGTGCAGATCCTCAAGGGTGGAGCGTGCCGCGAAGGTGTCGCCCGTTGCTTCAATGTTAAAGACATTGATCTCGTAGAGGCGCAGGGTGCGGGCATCCACGGGGGAGACCACCACGGCATGATCCCGCAAGCCATACCAAATCCAGTTATTGGGATTGTTATTATTGTCGCTGATGGAATCGGAGGTCTTGAAACGGGCAGTCAGGCGATAGGCGCCGGTTTTACTTGCGGGAATAGTTAATTCCCAGACGTTGTCACTGTTGGCATCCGTCATGTTGTGTGGGATGTAATAATGACCCGTGGTGGTATCGGTATCGGCGGCAGAATCCGTAATGGTGTTGCCGTCTACCGGCTGGATACCGTCGGCGTAATTGTCGTTGTTTTTATCAATGCGGGCAAGGTCACGGCGGTTGAGGTTGGTATAAACCTCCACATCGGTAATATTATTGAAGCCACTCAGGTCGAAGCGTACCTCGATTGCCGCGGTGGTACCAAGTACCTCGTCGATGTAGGCATGGCTGCTTGAGTAATCCGCATTCTGGAAGTTATAACCCGGCGCCTGAACCTGAAGGGTTCCCGCTCCATGAACCAGGGTTGCAGCGAAGGTTAGCGCGGCGGCAAATTTGGTAATTTTTGTCATCAAAAGACTTAGGGTCGGGTAATTTCGATTTTATAGAAACGTTTGGTCACGG
Source organism: Verrucomicrobiota bacterium (assembly GCA_009937095.1). Classification (GTDB taxonomy): domain Bacteria; phylum Verrucomicrobiota; class Verrucomicrobiia; order Opitutales; family Coraliomargaritaceae; genus UBA7445. The sequence goes on along the minus strand of JAACDB010000023.1, from coordinate 21,511 downwards.
AACTGGGGCCGGGGGAAGTTTGACTGCCGTCATCATTCCACGTGTAGGCTGCGTTATTTGTGGTGGCAAGAAAAGCGGTTCCGGCTTTTTTCCATCCACTCGTCAGATTTTCATTATACCAGATTTGATAGTAGCGACCGGCGAGTGTCTGAAAAGTAACATCAAACCCACCGCTGCCATCTCGCGCAACGAGTCCTTGTGTTAAACCGTTGAATTCAGCGGTTAGGGGATCCAATCCCAGGACGTATTCCTCATAATTATTATAGGCGTCACCATCGGAGTTGCCGGTCGTGCCATCCTCACCGGCGGCACTTTCTGTATCAAGGCCACCGTCGCGCTCCCACCAATTGGGCAGACCGTCGGCATCGTTGTCGGTCTTTCCGTTCTCAAGGGCGAGTTGCAGGGTGAAGCTCGTCTGCCCGTCTACATTACTGACTTCAACCTGTTCAGTGAGGGCCTGATTGCGCATATTGAGTGCGTCCCATTCGGTACCCGTGCTTGGATCATCGTCGACCGCAGAACTCTCATATTCGCTGTTACTGTCGTAGCTCAGTGCTGCGGTGACTGGTTCGGTGCCGCCCCGATTAATGAGGTGTAGTTGTTTTTTGGCGGTGCGATGGGCGAGGTTGTCGAGGTCGTATTGCCCGCGGGCAATAAGGTTCCAAAGGTTGGGTGAGAGACCATTGCGAATAAACAATTTGTTAACCTGGGGGTTGGGCAGGCTGTAGGCCGCAGTTAGGAGGGGGGCGTTGTCGGGTAGGCTAATGCTTTTGATGATGTGTCCGTCAGGGGATGTGAAAGTCCATCCCTTGCTGCCGTTTGCGGTTACAGTGTAGAGGGCATTGACATACTGCGAGGTCGCGCCAGCACTTCCATTGGCATACCAGTCCTTGAACGCTGAAGTGCGGCGCGCATTGATGCTCCCGCCGGCGACGTTGAGGCTTCCCTCTTCCTCGGTTTCGGCTTCAGGATAGGCAGGTTGCGCACCGATCAATTGGTAGACCGCCCCGGTGGAGGTGTTGCGGGTAAAGGCTGCGGTGCAGCGTCCCCCGATTGCCTCGAAGACGGTAAAACTGGTGGCGTTGTAGAGGAGGTATTCGTTTTCGCCATCAAGGTCGATATCCTCGGTGCTTGCAACTGCGATGGCGGGAGGACTAGCAGCCCAGTCGTCAACGCGTTTATAGAGTGCCGCAAAGCGCATTTGGGATTGGGCCAGTTTAGAAAAATCGGCAAGGGTATTATAGTCGGTGTCTGGATAGATGTAATCGCCGGTACTGTATTTACTGCGGTCTAAATTTTGCTGGTTGTGGAAGGCGGTGACAAACATGGCGGCGTGCATGGTGGAGCGTGCAAGTTTGCCCTGGTTGCTGTCTGCGGAGCTGATGCCGTCTACCTCTGTCCAGCTATCATGCGCCAGCCCATCGACTCCAACCGTACCAAATTTCTTTGGCAGGGAAGCTCCGCTGCGAATGTTGAAGACTTTTGGCTCCAAGCCTTCTTCACGGCCGCTTTGCCCGTTATACCAATTGGCGTAATCTTCTTGGGTGGCGTGGTCAATATAGTCTTTGGCGCGCCGTGAGAGGGTTTGCCCGGTGCCGCGATCCACGGATCCCCAGTCGTCGCCAATACCATCGGAGGGTTGCGAGAGATCGATTGCGCCACTGATGACGTCATCCAATTTAACGAGCGCAATCCAGGGTCGATTGGCGATCCAACGAAGGTTTAGGTCATAAGCGTTGGCATTTTCAACAGTACGGAAATCTTCCCAATCACTGAGGATGTTGAGGACTTGATCCTGAGTCCCGCTACGGGCACGACGACTGAGGAGTTCGCGAAGAGGGAGATTCAGCCCATTGTCCTGATTTTGAAAAAGGAAGCTACTTGCGGAGTCGTGGATAGGGAGCAGGTTGATGTCGTTAACCCTATTAATCCGGTAGCCCGCTTCACCGAGTGCTTCGGTACGGCCAAACCATTTAAAGTAGTGGCGCATCTGATCAACGAGGGTATGGGAGTAGCCCATATTCTTGATCGTTTCGAGCACGCCATCATCGGCGAGGCGTTCAGCGGGCCAGAAGATCGAGCTGGAAGGTGCGGCCCCGTAAATTTCGGAAAGGATCTCATTGGCGAGGTCAACGCTGTCTTGAGTAAAGGCATCAGTGGCGAAGGGGATGGCCTGGTCGGCACAAGATGTTCCGAGGAGCGTGGCCTTGTCGGCTAGCAAGAGGCTGGAGATGCGGCTGTTGAGAGTTGGGCCGTCGCGCCAAGCTTTGTTGAGGGCGGGATCAACCTTGGCCCATTGAAGCGCGGATGCAAGGGTTGGGGTAATGTGGAGGCTTACTGAAGCATTAAAAGCCTGATGGGCATCGATGAGGCGAAAATATCCGGCATTGGAACCGTCATTGATGCGGTCATGCATTTCGTTGGTGGAGCGGATAGGTTGGTTACCGTGGCTTAGAAGGGCAACCTTGGCACGCTTTCCACGGTCATTGGAACCGTTGCGACCAAACCAGCTGTAAAGAATACTGTTGTCACCTGTGATGTTGCTTTGGTCACGGAAGTAGGAGGAGGCGATGTAGTCGTCGTAAACGGCATCGCGAATGTCACTACGTCCTCCGATATCACCTAAGCCGGAGCCGCTGTTTTCGGTGCCATCGCGGGTGCTGTAGACCTGGAAATTCAAACTGTCTGGGTCGCCGTTCCAGCCGGTGTCGAGGAGTGCTTGCCGACTGATGGAACACTCCATGGCATCCAGTTCGGAATTGTAGTAGGCGTTTCCAAAACCGTTCGCGCTATTTTGATTCCGACTAATGACACCCGTGGCGCTGAGGTCAGCGCCGATCTCGGTGGTGTTGTTAACAGCATCGGTATCCAAATAAACGGTGCCGTTGTCAGATTGATAAATGGCAACGACCGCTTCCCATTTCATTTCGGTGCGGGTATCGATTTCATCGGGCAGGGCAGATTCGCCGACGGAGGGATTACCGCTGTCAATGATGACGTAACAATCCAAATTACCTTCTTCGGCAAAAGCCTGAAGGTCGTGAAAATCAAAACGGAAATAGAGATTCCCATCACTGCCGCCATCGCGGAAGTAGAAGGCGACAATGTCGCGAGAGCTATCGAAGCCATCGTAAGCAAGGTAAGTGTCTGTTCCTTGGTTGTTTGTTCCGTTGCCCTCATACTCGTCGAGTACGAGTAGGTCACCGAGAGCCCAGTCAGTAAATTCATTGAGATTAGCGGCGTTTCCGACGGTGTTGTCGGTGCCGGGACCGATGGTGATGGAATTCGGCGGGGAGGGGGGTACGTCGTCGTCAGCGTTTGGATTGGTGCCGTTGATGAGTTCCTGTAGGTTGCTGAAGCTGTCACCATCCGGATTTCCGCTAGCGCCATTGCTTGCGGTGCCGTCAGAGGCTGTGCTGGTACGCAGTGAGTCGGAGCCGTCGTCGAGGGGGTCGAGGCCATAATTAATTTCCCAGCCATCGGGGAGGCCGTCACCATCGGTGTCCGAATTGAGGGGGTCCGTTTCACTCCATGCCTCACCCGGGTCGTAGTTGCGGTTGGTGTTGGCGTCACCTTGAATTTGTCCGTCAAAGTTCTTGTCCTCGCCATAACCATCGCTGGCATTATCGCTGTCGGTGTCACGGTTGTTAGGATCGGTTTCAGTCCAGGTCTCGGATTGGCCAATGATTCCGTCGGGCCAGTCGCGTCCTGCCCATGGGTTGAAATCAGTGGGTAAGCTTGCGCCGTCGCCATCCACCCAGCCGTTGCGGTTTTGATCCTCGATACCATCAGGAATCCCGTCGCTGTCGGTATCGGGGTTGCTGGGATCGGTCACGCTTCCTGCCGAGAGGCGGGTGCGATCCCCGCCGAGGCTGATGCTGTCGACATCGGGGACATTTCCGTAATTATCGACGGTATTATAAAAGGGTGGATCGAGATCGCCTATGAAATTTTTAAAGCCGTCACCATCAGTGTCTGCGGCCAGGTCGGTGTCTGAATCAGTAGCGGTGCGCCAGCCCAGTTCGAGCGAGTCAGGTAGTCCGTCGCCATCGGTGTCGGGTGAAGTAGGGCTGGATTTTCCGTATGCGAAGTAGGTATGGACATCCGTATTAGTCCACTGGTCCGAGGTGACCTCAGGGAGCTCCTGCGCGGTGTTTTCATCGCTGTCAAGCAAGCCATCATCGTCATCGTCGTCATCGAGCTCATTGGAATCGACGGTTTCGCGAAAGAGAACGGTGGTATTGCGGTCAGCGGTATTACTGCCGCCCGTTGCGGTTACGGTTGCGGTGAAACGATAGCTACCCTCGGCAATATCAGACCAGGTAAAGTTCCAGAATTTACTGTTGCCGGATTCAGTGGTTGTGGGGGAGGCCACCGAGGACCCCCGCAGGTTTACGAATTCAAGGTCAACGGAAGTGGCGTCGAGATTGGTGGAGACTTGAATGATGAATTGTCGGTCTATTGCTTGCGGGCTTGCAAGATCGGGCATGATGATTTCATAGGGACGCCCGTCGGAGCCGGATTCAGGTGGGTTGACGATAAGAACGCGGGGTGTGGTTACGGGGAGGGCACGGACGATAATCTTGTCTTCAAAGTCGGTTTCTGGGCTGGGTCGGTCGAAGCTGACGGTTATTTTATGATCATAATCCGGAAGGTCGTTGTAGAGGTTCGGCAGATTGTAGGTGAGGGCGTGGTAGTTGGTCGTTTCGTCGTAATTGATACGGTAGTCATCGCGGCTTTGTGCCACGCCAAGGTTTCCGTCTTCAGCGGAACCGATGCGAATTAGGAAACGATCAATGACTTCACTCTCGCTGAGCCCACTTGCCAGGGACTTGGAGAAATAAACTTTCATGATATAGCTACTGTCGACCGTTTGGCGCTCCTGATTCGGGAAAGCGATGAAGACCTGTTCGTTGGGGCCGGCAGCGGTAACCGTGCGGGTGAGGGTGGTGAAATGGGCAGCGGAATCGGAGAGGTTGAATTCGTTGAATTTTGCAGAGGAGATTTCGCGGAGGCGCACCTTGATATCAGCGGATCCGCTGGCAGGAATATTGGTGTAATCGAAGCGCCATTCCTTCTGATAACTTGCATCGGTTGGGTCGAAGTCGGTGCTGGGGGTTACTTCATTTGCAGGGACCCAGTTTTCGGTGAGATTGTTATCCCATTGGCCATTGAGGTTGAGGTCCTCGTAGCTTTCCTCGGTATCATGGGTACCGTTTTGGTTGACATCGATGAAGGGTTCAAAGCCGGTGCCGTTGCCATTACGGGCGCCGGTCTCGATGTCATCATTGCTGGTTTCAGAGTCTTCAATGCGATACCAAACTTCTTCAACGGTGGGGTCTGTTCGCACAACCACTCCGTAAGAGGAACCGCCAACGGTTTGCCCGTTGCTGTCGGGGAAGCGAACCTCACCCTGAGGGCGCTGGGTATCGTAATAGAAAGTTTGAGTAAAGGTATTGTAGATGGAGGCGCTACCTGAGCGATTAAGAAATGCGCGGGCGCGGAGCACGTGGAATCCCTCTTCAAGGCCGGTAGTGGTTAGGGCGTTGCCGTCAGGGTCGCTGGCATAATCAAAATGAGGGTAATAGACTGCGGCGGTAGCATCAAAATTGTTTGCCTCAAACTGGGTCAGCATTTGAGTTTTGCGGGCTACCGAGGCTGCGTAACCCGGAAACCAACTGGGAGCGGCTTCCATGGGAATAGCGATTTTATAGCGCAGGGTTTGTCCGGCTGGAGGCCGGGTAATGGTAGATGAAAGCCACCAGTTGGATGCCCCGCTGTCGCCATCGTGTTGGTAAGTCATTTCCGCAACGGTGGTCGTTCCGCGTCCATCGCCTGCGGCGCCTTCGGGGTAGCTGCCATCGGTGGTGTAATAGAGGTACATCTTATAGCCTGCCCCGACGGCATTTGTTTTTGCCCAGAGGGTCAGGTTGGTGCCATCATCGACAAACATATTATCGCTGACGGCGGGATCGCCGCTCACCGCTGCTTCGGGATCGTGGTAGAGGAAGCTGGCGGTATTGGCATCGGTAAAACGGGTGCCGCTGCCGTCGCTAATGATAAAATTGGTTTCACCAATGGTTAGGCTGAAGGGCTCCGCGCCGGATGAACCGGTGATGTCGCGGGTGCCAGTGACTTTGGCGGCGAATAGCTCGGGGGGGATGCGTTTAATAAAGGTGGGTTGCTCATAGCCGAGGAACATATCCCAGGACAGGGCGGGCGGATTGTCGCGATTAACGGGATCGGTGTTTGCCATGCCAAGATTGGTACTGGCTGGGCGGGTGCCGTTGAGATCAATGCCGCCATCGAGTTTGAGCATGACGTTTTCTGCGGAACCGTCGACCCGCACAACAAAATCGAGGTTACTGCCATCGGTAATGCGGGGAAGGGTAGCGGTGTAGGCATAGTCATCACTCTCCGCGTTTGAAATTACCGGACGGCTTTCGGCTTGAAGCATATCACCATGGTAATCGGCGTCGCCATTGGGGCCGTCCTCGCGCAGGACGTCGAGGCTGCCTACCTCACTGCCGTTTTGGTAAATGGTGATGGGTCTACCACCGGAACCCGCCCAAAGGTTGGAGGGATCGGGGTTTTTGTAGCTAAAGATGAAATAGCCGCCTGCGGGAATAATGGTGGAGCCGTCCTCGATTTCGGAGGCCCATTTATAGAAGCCGCCCCCATAGGTTGAGTAGTTGTAAAGATAGGCGTTGGCTGCACCGGATTGTGAGGGGAAGTTGGAGCTGAAACTACGTCCATGACCGCTGGAGAAGTCGTCATTCAGCATGAAGAGCATGGTCACTCCGTCGGCATCACTCATGCCGGAGTTTTCGCGGGTATCGATGCGCTCATAGATGACGACATCATCATCAGAATACCTGCCGACTTGGTTGCCGCGGGCAAATTGCTCATGGGCGTAGAGCAGGTTGGGCACGCTGGGATCATCCCACTGTCCAAGGAAGGAGGTATTGGCGTGGCGGGGAAAGGCTCCACCGGATTCACCCAGGGTTTCAGCTTGATAATTGCCGTCAGTGTAGAGGAGCCCGATGCCCGCGCGGGTAAAATACATGGCGTGTTGGAGCTCGCGGCGGCTGGCGTAGTCGTTGTCATGGCTTTGCGCATGCATCACGGTAAGATCCGGGCTGAAGCCACCTGCTCCGGCGCTATCAAAGCCGTTCAGTCCATTCCAGGGACTACCGAGCCGGTCGTTGAACTGCTGGCGGAGGGGATTGTCCACCAGTCGCATGCCAGAGTCAAAGTAGGAACCGTAGCCGGGTGGTTCACCGAGGTGCTCACCAAAGACCATGGCATCGTCGCGTGGCTTTTCGGTATCAAAGACAGTGTCCCGATGGTTGGCGTCGCTGCACCCGCGGGTCAGATTAAACTGACGCTGAACCTGCCCAAGGTAGCCGTAATCGTTTGTGTCCTTGTCGGCACCATAGGTTGCGCCGAAGAAATCCGGGGCGATGTGTTTGACGGCATCGAGGCGCAGTCCGTCGGCTTTGGTGCGATCTATGAGCCAGCGAGCGGCGCGGTTAAGGTAGGCTTCCACGTATTCTTCAAAGACGCTGCGGTTATTTTGAAGGTACAGTTGGGCGCGGGCTTTGATCTCTGCGGCACTGGGATTGGTGTTTCCGGCATCATTGAGAAGTGTCTCCGCAAGGGTTAGAAGACCGCCGAAGCCGATATAGTTCCCGTCTTTGTCGTACGCGTATTGCTCGGGTCGGTCGAGGTCGCGGATAAATTTTATCTTGGGAAAGGTACTGCCCTCGCTTTCACCAAAATTATAATTGGTGGTTCCGGGTTCTTGAGCGATGTCGATGAGGTCGGCAAGGCCGAGGTTTTGCACCTGCCATGCGCTGTTCCAGTCGCGGGTGTTGTCCCACTTGCGGTAGAAACCCTCTTGCGTGAGCTGCAAGTGAAAGTCTTCTGGCACAAGCCCTGGATAAATATCGATAGGGGTTGATTCATTATAACCGGGTATATCAAAAGCCCGGTGGTTCATGATGTTATCAAAGTAGACGCGAATACCAAAACGGTGTGCTACTTTGATGAGTCGCAGGAGCTCCGCTTCGGTGCCGTAACGGGTGCGCACGGTATTTCGCTGATCCTTACTCCCGAGGTCGAATGGATCCCACATGTCGTAACCCACCGAGAGCCCGCCCGAGCCCTTGGTCGGAGGGGGAAGCCAAAGCGAGGAGTATCCGGCTTCCGCGAGTTCTGGCATCTTGCGCGTGATTTCACTCCAAGTGGTGTTGAAGTATTGCAACATTGTCTCGCCTGATAATGCCTGAACGGTGATCAGGAGGAGCAATGAAACATATTTGAATTTTGAAATCATAAAGTCCGAATTGGACGTGGTATTTAGAGATAATTTTAAGAGGCAATAAACAGCTTAAAGTTCATCTTAATCTTAAAAATAAATTTTGTAAAAATATCTGACCTTCAACAGTTTAATAGGTATTTCGCTTCCGGTTAGAGCTTGTATTTATGCCTTAAGGGACATCCTTTGGCGATAAATATGCTATTCAACTGTCGACTAAGCGGGCATGTTGTGTATTGCTGAAATTACTTACTACTTATTACTACTATGCCAACCCCTCCGGCTGGTCGTCCCAATATGCAGCAAATCGCCGATGCGGCGGCAGTGAGCAAATCTGCCGTCTCGCTTGCGTTACGTAATGATCCCAGGATTCCGGAGAGTACGCGCACGCGGATTCAGCAGATTGCCGAAAAAATGGGCTACCAACGCAATCCTGTGGTAGACACCCTGATGTCGCAGTTGCGGGCGGGGCGGCAGCCGGGGTTTCAAGCAAATCTCGCGCTCATAAATTGCGCGCCCTTCGAGGATTTAAATAGTAATCATACTTTTAGGCGATTGCGTGAGGGTGTCCTTGAGCGCAGCCGGAAGTTGGGTTACGGTGTGGAGGAGTTCTGGCTTCAAAAGCCCGATTTGAGACCCCAACGGCTCAAGCAAATCCTTGAGACGCGGGGGATTCGTGGAATCGTTCTCATCGGTATTCTTGGATTCGATGAAATTGACGACGAGAAATTCTCACTATTTTATAAGAAATTCGCCTGTTCTGTGATTGGAACGGCGCAATTAAACAAGCGCATCAATTGCTCCACCAATGATCAATACCTCACGGCACGACGGGTTACCCGTAAGGTGCTCAAGATGGGCTATGAAAGACCGATCTTAGTGGTTCCTGAAGCGGATGATGCAGTATTGGAAAATAAGTTCAGTGCGGGATTCTACAGCATTGTCAAATCATTACCCAAGCGCGATCAACTCGAAGTTGTTAGCTTGGATTTGGAAAGCCTGCCGCAGGCAATCGAGACCATCAAGGCACGCAAGGCGGATGTCATCATTACCAATCAGAGTGAACTTTACTATGCCCTGCAGGACACAGCCTTCAGGATTCCGGAAGAGCTTGGCGTGGTACATTTAGACTGGCATGCCGAGTTAAAAGAGATGGCGGGCATGCGCCAAAATAACAAAGTCGTGGGTCAGGTGGGGGTCGACCTGGTCGTCGGTCAGTTGCAGCGCAATGAATTTGGCGCGCAGGAATTTCCTCAGGTGGTTGAGATTGAGAGCATCTGGGTCGATGGGACAAGTGTCCGGAAGCCGCCCGTCTCGGCTTAAGGCCCAGTAAGGGCAGTCTCCGAAGCTCTGTGCACATTAAAAAGAAAATCGCCCAAGCCTTGATTGTAATTGTAATTTTTAATGTGTACCTCGCCGCTTCTCTGATTTACTTGATCCAACACGAGCAGGGTCTTCGGCTGAAACAAATTAATGTTTTGCGAGAAAAATTCTACAAATCGAATTGTGCTGATTAGTTTATCTTTTGCTGGAGCCATTTCATACAAACGCATTCCGGTAGGCTTAACATTTGTATCCTTCAGGATATAATCGAAAACAATGCGATAGTCTTCTAGCGCAGGGCTATTATATTTGAGTTTGCCGTCCGGGAAATGAATCCACGGGTTGAGGGCAAGCATCTGAAAAAGGTTTTCTGCTGCTTCTTGTCCGGAAAGTTTTGTATAGGCTTTGGTATCGATTCCGCTTCTTTTTGATAAATATACTTCTTTTTCATCAAAGAGAATCAAGGCGGCATGTTTTTGTGAGGGAGAAAAAACCGTCACCCGAATTCCGGCATCTTTTTTGGTAACAACCGAGAGTTCCAGTTCGATGCCATTAAAACGTGTCGTTACATGATTAGTGATCGTTTTGATTTCCCGGGCCTTGAGCGGATAGCCAATGCCGGAGTGACAAAGAAGCGTGAAAAGCCAAAAAAATAGAACGATGAAACGCATGGATCTAAAACTAAAAGACCCGCTCGTTTTGAGTGTTGAGACTCAATCCATAAGCGGGTCCAGGGCGGGCTCATAACGAGCCATACTTCTGAGAAATTTTACTTCTTCAAACGCTTGGTCAGTACAAAAGCGAGTACACCGAGTCCGGCAAAGAGTGCATAGGTTGAAGTTTCCGGTACGACCGTAAAGGCAGCGTTGTAATTACTGCCTCCATTGCTATCATATATGCTACTTCCATTGTTGGGGGCGCCTTGTACGTATATACTTATATTGTAGGAACCGGCAGTTAGAGAATGGGCGGAAATCAGATTAGTTGAAATGTCGCTCGTATTAGCGCCATTGACATCAGTTCCCTGCTGGTCATTCGGTGCACTGAAGCTTTGGAAAGCATAAGCAATAGTTCCGTTGGCAGTAGCAGTGCCCGTGATGGAATAACCCATTTCGATAAAATTGACTCCATTGCCAACTGAATCAAAACCTGTTTGTCCACCAAGCCATAGGGCATTGCTAAACGTACCTAAGTTAGCGCCTTGAAAGCTGGTGCTCTGTCCGGACCCGCTAAGATTATACCAAGTAGAGTTTGTGCCGGCGGTGGTGTCGGAAACATAGGCGTAACCATTGAAGATGCTTTGTGCATTTAGCACGCCACCAAGAGCCAGGAGGGATGTAAGGATGAAGATTTTGTGTTTCATAGGTGTAATAAAAGTCGACTAATAATGGTAAACATTAGTTATTTTTAATAAGATGAAAAAACTTTTTGGGTTAAACCGTTGAATAGGCTTGAATATCAGCACTTTAGGGCGGCATTTGGGATTTAAAACCCTGTTTCTGTAGCTAACTTGAGCAAACTTCGGCTTTTTTACTGGATGACCCTTGCAGGCTGCCTCGGATGGATTGACAGTATTGCGCCTATCCGTGAAGATTAGCGCCACAATAAATACACCAATGCACGCCTCTCCTAAAAGATTCCAGCCGCAAAATCTTCAAGCAAGCCACCGCAAAGGCTTTACCCTGATCGAACTCCTCATCGTGATATCTGTCGTAGGAATACTAGTGAGTATTACCTTTGGGATCTCGGGGGGAGTTAGAACTGCCCAGTCCCGCGCACTTGCGAAAGCAGAACTGTCAATGCTCGCTCAGGGGCTGGAACAATACAAGTCGCGCTATGGCGATTACCCGAGGCATGACTCCAATGACGGCGATTATCCTACGCCCGATGGCGGTGAAATGACCAACACCATGCTGCTCTATGCCTTGACCGGGCGCATGAAAATGGAGCGGGTTGCTGATGGTACGGATGGATCCAAGATCGAGGTCTCAAAAGTTGCGGATGAAATGGATGATGACAAGGTGATAGCCAACCCACAGTTTATCGAGACTAGTAAATTCAATGTGAGTGGCGATTCCAACGAACCCAACCAGTTGCTCGATCCCTGGGGCAACCCCTATATCTATTGGTATAAATGGGAAAACAGTTCGGACAACTGGGAGGTCTACGGTTACCATTTGTATTCCACCGGGCCGGACGGCGCGGAGGCCAATGATGCCATCAAAGGTAAAATTGATGGTACCAGCGGGATTTTGGACCGTGATTTCAGGGAGACCGCCAATGCGGCGGGGATCATTTTCTCCGGCGAATAAGGCGGGGTTCAGTTTCAAATGGGAAGCTAATTGAGTCTGTGTATTGGCGGTCTCGCCTGCCTGCAGTTCAACTGTTGAAAAGCGTGATGGTTCAGCTTCTTCAAGGTTTGCATAATACTCTTACTATTAAAAGAAAATTAAAATGAATAGGTATTACGCATTTTTATTATTTATGCTGCTTCCGGTTATTGAGGGTTATGCACTTGAGGCAAGTGATGACGCCTCCGCTTATGGTTCATCCTGGAGTGACGGCAGTAATTTCGGCACCGGTTTTGGTGCTTGGGATCTCAGCGATAACAACAACGACGGCAGCACGATTTACGCGGGCTCCATTATTGGGGATTCCACCGCGGGCGCCGGCGATATCAATACCGGCACCAATCAATCCTTTGGCCTCTATGCCAACCCGGGCACGGCATACATGAACGCCACCCGCAGTTTTTCAAGCAGCCTGACCACCAACGACCGCTTCACCGCCAAACTGGCTTTCAATTATGACAACGGCAACAAGGGTTTTGTTTTGCGTAGTGGCACTACCGAAATTGTTGGTTTCAATGTCGGCAGTACTACAGAAATCAATACTGCCTTCACGGACTCCAGCACAACCGCCAATTACGATTACGGCGGCGACGACGCCGTAATTGATGTTTTGATTGAGGTTATCAACGCGACCAGCCTCAATTACGAAATCAGCCGCGCTTCCAGCAGCGGAACCCAAGGGGTACTATTCTCCGGCACCGTCAGCGGAATCACCGCTGCCATCGATAACGTCAAATTTTATATCAGCGATACCGATGCGGGTGGCGACGCTCAAAACAACCTCTATTTCAATTCCCTGAATGTGACTAACGTGCCCGAACCCGCGCAGAGCGTCTTGGCCCTCGCGGCAGTCGCCCTTATCTTTGTGAGTATTGTTCGCCTTCGCAGAACATCTTAAGAGATTTAATAAAAGCCAAAGACTTCGCCGTCGAGGCGTTTGGGGTAGCGGTCCTGCTCGATGGTCTGGCGTTCAGAGCGCGAAAATTCCTTGAGCTTGAAGACGGGTAGGATGGGGCGTCCGTCGGGAGTGGTTTCGTATTGCTCGCCGCGTTGCTCAATAAAGAGGTAGCAGCCAAATTCCCCGCCGGGCATTTCACCGATGAGAGCCGAGAGGTCGACCGGTGCTCCGGCAGGGAGGTCAAACCAATCACCAACCGTCAGCTTGGGTAGATACTCGGAAGCCGGCGGGCCGGCATGAACGGGTTCATCTTTGGGTTTCCACTTGCCGGGGTTGGATTCAGTGTAGCCTGCCGAAAGCACCGTTTTTCCATCCACGCCCACAATAAGGATATCATCTGCTGTTCCCACAAAGCGATAAGTTCCACCGGAGAGGGATCTGAATTTACCCGCGTACGCGGCTACCCAGTTGTTGGGTTGAACGAGGTTTTCAACACCGTAGGCACGTGGCGCTTCGCCTGCATCCATCAGGGGAATATAAAAGTGGGTGGCGAAGAGTTTTGGGGGGGCGTTGAAAAATTTGCGGAATTCACGAATGCGAAAGCTGCGAAGGAATCCTTTGCCGACATTCATCCAATCCTCTTCTGCGGCGTTCTCGCGGTAGCGGTCCTGCTTCAGGTCAATAAAGGTACCCTCGAGCGCACCGGCGAGGGGAGCGGTATTTCCAAAGAGGGTGGCAAAGCCCATTTCTCCGGTTCCGCTGAGACCCGCACCAAAACTTCCGGCATCGCCCCGCGCCTTGATGGCGCTCTGGGCACTTTGCGTTTTGGGTATTTGGATGGTGGGCAGATCAATGGAGTTCGGCAGCTCCACCGTGATGGGAATCTGAGTGGCCATGGCGGTGGAGCGCTGGGCGCGCATAGTCTTGAGTTTATACTCGCGCTGTTTGGGCTGGATGGACTGGGGAGGGGTGGCGACTTCAAAGACGGCCTCGTCTTTGGTAAGAATGGAAAAGATCTTCCAGCTACCGAAGAAAAGGCCGACCAGTAGGTGCAGGATAAAACTGATACACAAAATGAGCAACAAGGGCCGCTTGAGGAGTCGCTGCAGGGGTGTTTTATCGGCTGATGTGGATGCAATCATCAAAGGGTTGATATAAAACGCAGGGGACTTGAGGAAAACCCTAAACTTGTTCAACTGTCAAATAGGTAGGTGGCTCGTTCGGGTCGGTGAATCCTTGTTATTGTTTTGGGTTTCCAATAAAGCTGTGTCTTTACAATGCTGCTAAAACTCCGCCTTTGTTTATTCCTGTTACTTGGGTCATTATGCCTGGAGGCAAAGTCCTTTTCAGTCGAATTACCCATCTCGGCGCCAGCGCAGGGTGAAGGTCTCTGGATTGCTTTGGATGCGAGTTCGCAATTTGGCTCAACGGTTGTGGAAGTAGATGACGAGCGCCGTGTTTTTCTTCCTTTTCAAGCGGATCTTGTGATTGAGTCCCGTGGGGGAAGCGCGCCGGTTTTCAAGGTATACCGCGATTTTAAATGGAGGACCGCGAGCGATCCCGGAATCGACCTCAAGCATAGTGGAGGGCAACTCATGCTCCGTTTCAGGGGTTCTGCTGGTTGGGATGGTGTGCGGGCGGTGCAATGGTTTGGGCTTACAAATTCCGGAATACTGGCACCTGAAAAGAAGGATATTGCCCGCGGTGTCGGGGGCGATGTTTACCTGCCGCGTTATTACCAACCTTCCGGTTCCGGAGCACTGAGGGTGCGGGGCGCTTTGGGCGCCTGGGGTGAAAAGCCGCGCCTTTACCAACTCCTGCCGCGCCTCTTTGGCAATGAAAACGAGCGGCGTAAAATCAACGGCACCCTCGCGGAAAACGGCTCAGGAAAATTCAGCGACCTCAGCGAGGCGGTGCTTGAAAAATTGCGGGCGGATCAATACACCCACCTCTGGCTTACTGGAATCCTTCAGCACGCCACCTCAACGGATTACACCGCTGCGGGGCAGACCGCGGATGACCCCGACCTCCTCAAGGGGATTGCGGGTAGTCCTTACGCCATCCGTGATTACTTTGATGTGAGCCCCGATCTTGCAGAAGACCCCGCGGCCCGGCTCGAGGAATTCAAAGCGCTGGCGGCTCGTATGCGTGCGGCAGGACTTAAATTAATCATTGATTTTGTGCCCAATCACGTGGCGCGCAGCTATGCCTCAGACATTCGACCGGATCTGGTGTTCGGCAACAGGGACCGCCGGAGTAAATTCTTTTTGCCCGACAATAATTTCTTTTACCTGACTCCGGAGGTGGTTGAAGGGAGCGGCCCCTTGCGACTTCCGACCATCGATCCGCAAACGGGAAGGGTTATTAATGAGACCGCGCGAGTCGTTGGGAGAGCGGATGGTTACTTTTTGCCTGAGCGTAGTCATGGCAAGGTCACCGGTAATAACGTGGTCAGTTGGCAACCTACGACTGGCGATTGGTATGAGACTGTGAAGTTGAACTACGGCTTTAATTTCCTGCAAAGGGAGGCACCGCCGGAATACCCCAGCGCGGCTAGTCCGCGGAAGCGCATTCCTGACACCTGGAAAAAAATGGATGCCATCATTGCGTATTGGCAGGAGATGGGAGTGGATGGTTTTCGGGTGGACATGGCTCACATGGTTCCACCGGAGTTTTGGAAATGGTTGATTCATCGCGCACGCGCGCGACAGGCAGAAGTCTTCTTTATGGCGGAGGCCTATGAGGATGACCCCGCGAAAGTGCCCAGTCATGAGCCAACCCTGCGTGAATCCGATGGGGTCATGGTGGCCTTGCTCGACGCCGGTTTTAATGCCGTCTATGATGACGCGAGCTACGATGTGCTTATGGAACTGCTAGAGGCAGGTGCTTGGGCAAATGATTTGGACCGCATGAATACCGGGAAGGGGGCCATGTTTTTTGACCGGGCCTTACGTTATACTGAAAATCACGACGAGGTGCGGCTGGCGCACCCCCGTACCTGGGGCGACGCCGGGATGGACGTAGGGCGTCCGGTATCGGCGACGCTCTTTGGTTTGTCGCGCGGACCGGTGATGGTCTACCACGGACAAAAAGTGGGAGAGCCTGCGCTGGGTGTTGAGGGATTCGGGGGGGACGATGAACGAACCTCGATTTTTGATTATTGGTCGTTGCCGGAATTGAACAAATGGTGGAATGAAGGTGCCGCCGACGGTGCGGGGCTATCGCCGGAACAGACGGATTTGCGCGCCTGGTATGTGCGTTTGCTCGGCTTGCTCGGGGAGCGTGCCTTTACGACGGGTAACACCGTCCTCTTGAACGAGGCAAATCAGGATAATCCCTTCTATGGAAAAATTGAGGATGTGGGTCCGTCGGGGCATTGGCTGCACGCTTATTTGCGCAGCGATACGACCGCGGATTCGCATTACCTCGTGGCAAGTAATTTTCATCCCAAAGCAGACATGCGTCATGTGCGGATCCGACTCCCCAGGGCGGCTGTGAAAAGCCTGGGTATTGATAAGGGGGGTAAGGGCTGGATCGTGGCAGAGGAACGCCTCAGCGGGAACGATGCGGGGTCGGTTGCCTGGCCGGCGGATTACGTGGTGCGCGAAGGGCTCTATTTGGAAAGAATAGGGTCGCATTCGGCGGTCTATCTCAAATTGAGTTTGGTGGAGGGGCAACCTGCTGGAGTAAAGGTGGGGGCGATGCTTCCGGCGGGGCAGGCATACCTCGGTGCTTCGCCTTTAATTCGATTGGAAGCGGGCGCAAGCCACAGCATAGATTTGCGCCGATACGGAAACCCCGGTGCGTTCCATCATTTTGCGGTTGGGGAAGTCGATGGCTTAAATGCAGAATTGGATTTGCTGAACCATCGCTTGAATCTGCGGGTGGATGGTAATGCTTCGGGTTTGCGGGTGTTGCCGCTACGGCTCGTGCCAACTCGTGCGGGAGAGAATGTCATGGAGAGTTCCATTCCGGTCGCGATTGATGCGGTAGCACGGTGGACCTTCGAATTGAAAGGCTATTATGAGGCGAACTCAGTCGCCTTGGTGGGGGATTTCAACAATTGGAATTCAGGGGCGGATTTGCTGCAGCGCACGGAAAAGGGTTGGCGCCTGGATAAAGCGATTAAGGAGCCAGGCATTCGGTATAAATATGTAGTGGACGGAAACTGGATGTCGGATCCGGAAAATCCATTACGGGAAGCGGACGGACATGGGGGCTTCAACAGCCTGGCGCAAGACCCCGGCGCGACCGGGGAAGAGGAACAACTGACTTTATATGTGGAGCAAGTGGAGCGCGCTGCTATTAAATTGCGTGCCAATGATGAAATTCAAAGGGCGCATGCCGAAGCCCTTATTGAAAAGGGCGGGTGTGTGTCGTTGCCGGTCGAGGTCAATCATGATACCTTGCGTGTTGCTTATAAGGGTTTGGTTCCGGCGGGAACTTTGGTTCGGGTGATCGCGGTTGGTGCGGATGGAAAGGTCGCCTGGCCGGCGATTGCGTATGCGGGAAAACCGCCCAAGGATAGCTGGCGGGATGACATCATTTATTATGCCTTTACGGATCGTTTTAAGGATGGGAATCCTACCAACACCGTAAGGGTGGGGAATCCTGAAGTTGATGTGGTGGCAAATTATCATGGGGGTGATTTTGAGGGCGTGCTGCAAGCGCTTGAGGAGGGCTACTTTGAATCACTGGGGGTGAATGTCATTTGGCTTGCGCCGCTGAATCAAAACCCTGCGGGTGCCTGGCAGGAATACCTGCCGCCGTTTCGCTCCTACACCGGTTACCACGGGTATTGGCCCATTCGTCGCTACGCGGTTGAGCCGCGTTTTGGGGGCGAGGCAGCCCTGCACGCGCTTGTGGATGCCGCGCATAAGAAAGAGGTCAAGATTCTCGCAGATTTGGTGCTCAAGCACGTACACATTGAAAACCCCATCCGAATGGAACAACCGGAATTATTCGGGGAATTGGAGCTCAGCGATGGAAGCCGGAATTTGCGCCGCTGGAATGACAATCCCTATACGACATGGTTTGAGCCCTTCCTTCCGGCTTTTGATTTTCGAAATCCCGAGACGGTGGATTTCCTCCTACAGGATGCGGCCTACTGGATTAACGAATACGGCCTGGACGGTTACCGCCTCGACGCGGTGAAACATATACGCCCGGACTTTTGGGGGCGCTTCCGCTCGCATATGCGGGACAGCTTCCCTGAAGCGCGCCATTATTTCGTAGGAGAGACTTTCCAAGATCGTGAGGGTATTGCGGCATTCGTGGGACCCAACATGCTGGATGGGCAATTTGATTTTCCTTTGTACGATATTCTAATGGAGTGCTTTGCGCTCGACACCGCAGGCTTTGCTAAATTGGAGGTTGCTCTGCGGGAATCGGAGGCGGTTTACGGGCGCAGCACCCGTATGTCGCCTTTGTTTGGCAACCATGATAAACCGCGTTTTATGGCGTATGCGGATCGAGATTTGCCGGATTCGGATGAAGCGGATGAGGAGGAGGTCGGCTGGAGTAAAACGCTGCGGGTGGATAATCCTGCGGCATATGAAAAATTAAAGCTGGCGATGACCTTCCTCATGTCGATCGACGGGGTGCCGATGTTATATTACGGAGATGAAATTGGCATGACCGGAGCGGGGGATCCTGACAACCGGCGCAGGATGCGTTTTGATGGCGAAGTAACAATCGCGGAGCTTTCCGTTCGAGATCATTTCTCAAAATTGGCGCAGGCACGGCGGTCGAATCCTGCTTTGTATATGGGGAGCCGCCGCACGCTTGATGCGACGGAATCGACTTATGCCTATGTGCGCGCGCACGGAACAAACCGAGCCCTCGTCGCCTTTAACCGCGGCGATAAGGACGCGGTTTTGGAATTGGATTTAGATCCTGAAATACAAAGCGGGGAATTCCGGGAGGTATTGAGTGGCGCCCGTATCAAGGTTCAGGGGGGCAGGGTTCGCCTTAGCTTGAAACAACAATCTTCTGCGCTCTACATATTACACAATCCATGATGGTGATAGGTCAGTTGCTTCGCTTTAGGTGCGCTGCTGTGTTGGGGGTGCTCATCCTCTGTTTTCTGGCGCCCACACGCACGCTTCGGGCGGAAGCGCAGGTGGAGAATTTCCCCGATTTAACCCTGCAGGATCTTGCCGCACAGGTGGACACACGCTACGGATCCCAGCCAGCTGCCGCGATACCTTATATGGTTGAGATTAAAACGCGCCTGACCAACGCGATGAGTGAGGAATACCGTGGCATTTACAGGGAGAATCTTTACCGCCTGGGGCTTGCGCACATGCGCTGGTTTGAGCAGAGCGGGAAAAAGGAAACCTTGCTCGAGGGAGTGCCGTATTGGGAGGAATTCATTACGGAATTCCTGAGTGACAAACGGCACCCTCTAGCGGTCCTGAACCGGGCGGATAGTCTGTTTGCAGGTGAGCAGTGGGATGCGGCGATGGAGGGTTATCTCTACACGACCCAGGTCTACCATGCCCAGATCAAGGAGGAGGATTTACTGGGCCTACTCCAGCGCATGGTGCATGCGGCGCGTGAAAGCAATCGGATTGCAGAGGCGAATGAGCCGCTATGGAATTTCCTAAAGGGAAGCTATTCCTATCCCGTGCGTCTCTTTTGCCTGAATAGTCTTTTTGACCAATCCCTTGAAGCGGATAATATTACGGAACTCCTTCAACTGTTGACGGCGATCAATGCTGACCGCGATTTTCGATACGATATCGGGGTGAATCTGCGCTTGCTACATACGGGTGATAAATTTGAAGACGAGGAGCGTTATCTTGAAGCAGGTCTTTTGTTTCCTATGGTTCTTCCGGTGGAGCGATTGCTCAAGGTGGTGGAGGATCGCCTCATTGAACTCGAGGAGTGGGCATTCCGCAACCGGTCTTCCGGTGATGCCTCGAAAGCGCAGCTTGTTGAATTGGATGCCCTTCGTGAACAACGTTTAGAATTGGTTGCGGCTCCAAAATATACTGCCAATTTGCGCTGGCGACAGGCCCGGGTCCTGCAATTGATGGAGCGCAATTACGAGGCCTATTTTGGCTTCCAGCGATTGGTCAATAACTACCCACAGCATCGGCATATTGAGCAATTCCGTTACGCCGCTTTCACGCAGGGCATTGAATGTAATTATTTGAGCGAGGCAATCGAACATGGAGAGTATTACCTTGCAGAGCCCTCCTACCTGCTTTTTGAGAAACCGTTAGCCGTGCGACTCGCCAGCCTCTATGCTCGTTTTGAAGCCGTCGATAAACTCTCGGTTCTGGCGGATGACTTCCTGCATCGTTTTCCTTTTGAGCCCGTTGCAGCTCAAATGAGCCATTACCTGGGGCAGGCGCTCCTGAAGAAGGGTATGGTGGAGCGCATCATCGAGGATTTCCCGCTTTGGGTCGCAGAATATCCGGACGGTGCATTCATCGACAGTGCCAGTTACTGGATCGGAATGGCCTACCTTTTTAGTGGGAATTTTGAGTCTGCCCTTGGAGCATTCAATACCCTGCTGGCGAATTATCCGGGGAGTGTATATTTTAAAGAGGCAAGCTTTCGTCGGGGGGTTGCTCATTTCGGATTGGGTCAATATGCCGAGGCCCGCGAGGTCTTTGAATCCTGGTTGTCCGATTCGTCGGGACACCCGCTGGTTCCGGAGGCGCACGTTTTTCTGGGGGATCTCGATGCCTTGGATGCCCGGGTAGAAAGTGCCCTTATCAATTATCGACCAGTGGAAATCCATGGGGGTGCCTTGGCTTTGATTGAGCATGCCTATTTTGAATCGGCGGCGCTCTTGCTCGCGAATAAACGTTATGCGGAACATGACGGATTGCTGGAGGAATTTCTCAACAAATACCCGGAGTCGGCATCTTGCGCGGAGGCTATTTTGCGGATGGCGGAGGCTGCCTTGGATCAGGGTTTGGTGCTGGAGGCTTTTGCGCGTTTCCGGAGCGGGATCGAGCGTTTTGGTAATGACTCAAAATCTGACGATGTAGATGTGGTAATTGATTCATGGTGGGAGCAGGACTCCGCGATTCGGGCGGGGGCAGCAGAGACCGCAGCATTCATTAAGTCGTTTTTGGGTGAGGAGTCCTTCCGTGCGCGCATGCTGTATGATCGCATTGCACAAATACACCATTTCCAGCAACACGAAGCCATTGATTCCGGGATCAAGGAATTACTTACGGTTCGCCATCCCCTTTATGCGGAGTTAGCAGAGTGTACCGATGCCGCAGTTGCTGCGACGGGGGGACGTTCGTTGAGTCTCGAGGACTACCCCGCGCTGGGAGAATTGCTTACGCGCAACGAGGCCCGGCTTGCGAAACTACCTCCTGAAAAACCCGCTGAGGTTTTTAGAGCGATGTATTTCGCTGCGGTGGAGGCCGAGCAGGAAACCCTTGCTTTGCGTCTCCTGCGAGTGCTTAACCAGCGTGACGGTGAGACGGTTGAAACAAAGCAATTCACGACTGACTGGGTCGAGTCCGCAAGCCCAGCTTCCAAAGTCTGGATTGCCCGTTTAATCGCGAAGGAAGATGCGGATCGTGCGATTACAATTCTCGCGCAGCTGGTCACCGGAGTGCCGGATAGCGCCGCCGCTGCGGAAGGCCT
>JAACDB010000092.1 GCA_009937095.1 Verrucomicrobiota bacterium | reverse complement strand
CCCCAAAACCCCAAAACCCCTCTAATTTGAATTTATTATTATCAGTATGGACCGCTACAAGATCCTCAAAACGTTGGGTGACGGCACTTACGGTTCGGTCGTCAAGGCCATCAACAAGCAATCAAACGAAGAGACTGCCATCAAGAAGATGAAAAAGAAGTTCTATTCTTGGGAGGAGTGCATGGCGCTCCGCGAAATCAAGTCGTTGCGGAAACTGAACCATATCAACATCGTCAAGCTGAAGGAGGTTATTCGCGTCAACGACGACCTCTATTTCGTATTTGAGTACATGGAGTAAAACATATACCATCTCATGAAGGACCGGCGAGTAGACTTTCCCGAGAACGAAATCAAGTCTATCATGTATCAGACGCTTCTCGGCTTGGCATACATGCACAAGCACGGTTTCTTCCACCGTGACTTGAAGCCGGAGAACCTCCTTGTTAAGGGCGAGGCAGTTAAAATCGCCGATTTTGGACTTGCGCGCGAGATCCGCTCAAAGCCTCCATTCACAGATTACGTTAGCACCCGCTGGTACAGGGCGCCTGAGATTCTCCTACGATCGACGAACTACAACTCGCCTGTCGACATTTTTGCGTGCGGTGCGATGATGGCCGAGCTGTACATGCTTCGTCCACTTTTCCCGGGCAATAACGAGACAGATTAAATCTATAAGACGTGCGCTGTGCTTGGCAGCCCGACGTAGACGCAATGGCCTGACGGATACAAACTCGCTTCGAAGATGGGTTTCACTTTCCCAAAGTTCGTGCCCACTCCGCTTAGCCAGTTGATCCCGAACGCGGCTGAGCAGGCAATTGACTTGATGATGCGCATGTTAACCTTCGACCCTTCTAAACGCATCACCGCCGCCTAGGCTCTGAAGCATCCGTGGTTCGACGGGTGGACAAGCAATCCGGCAGCCGATATGAATGCGGGACTTGGTAAGTCGACATCAAAGACCGGTTTAAATCTGCCCGGTGACGTCATGAGTTAAAACGCGCTCGGCAGCGGTGGACCCAAGCCGCCAGCATCTAGGGCCATTAAGATCGAGTCCCGTCGCGGCATTCTCTCGCGCAAAAGCAGCGTCAATAAGAACAGTTTCTATAAGTAGAAAGCTAAAGTGCCTCAGGTTGCTAATGCCGGGTCCTACTTCAACGCGGGCAATCCAGCATCGAGCGGTGGTGGCCTGCCCAATGCGATCGCTAATCGCGGCGCCTCCAGTTACTTCAACAAAGGTGCGATTGGCAGCAGTAAGCCGACTTCAGGAAATGGTGCGTTGCCAACGCTCGGCTCCGGCGGTATCGCAGGCAATAATCCCACATAGAAGGGGCAGATAGGGACTTACGGTGGATTCAATAAGAACTCGGCTATTGGCGGTAGCAGAGGCCCGCCAGGACTTGCACAGATGGGCAGCTACAAGTATGGAGGAATCAGCGGTGGCTTGGGCTCGTCTGGCATCGGCGCCGCCGGTGCAAGGGCAATGGACAGCTACTAAGGGATGAATAGAGACCCGTACATCGAAAATAGTCAAGGCGCACAGGGCAGCATTGGCTCGTCCGGCAGCAGAAACGGAGCCCGTAAGAGTGGGCATGGAATGAACCGGAACAATTCACGCGGAAGCGATTTCAAATTGCCGACCATTTCGAACAAGATGGCCATGGGAGGCATGAGCCACTTACCAGGTATGCCTGGCAGCAATCATCAACGTGCGTCGAGGGGTGCCGGCTCGAAGGGCGGATACAAGCCTCCAATTGGCGGTGGGAACTTCAAATCAAACACAGGAGCCGGATATTAACCAAACGCCGCGGGCGCAGGCATCAATTCAAGCCTTAATGCTTTTAACGTTCCGAAGTACGGCAGCGGCGGTGGAATTGGTGGAGGCATCGGGAGCTCAAGCGGTATTGGCGGCAGTCTCGGACTGGGAAATTATTCTGGAATCGGCGGAAGTAGTGGTGCTTTAGGCGGGCAGCCTGGACAATTCGGAACTGGCCAAAATGTTGGTACCTCCGGAAGCAATAGAGCAAATTCACGATAGGGTGCAGGCAGCGGACTCGGCCGACACAAATACTGATTATTGTTGCAGCTAGTCACACAATGCCTTGCTGAAGTTCAAGTAAATTCGAAAGCCGCCGGGAATGACAAATAAATATTATAGACAATTTCACTGGGATGGGGTTTTGGGGTTTTGGGGTTTTGGGGTTTTGGGTTTCGGGGCTTGCTGATTCTTTGTTTTGCCGGTTCTGGAGAAACTGGAATGGCAAACTCGGAATTGCAACAAACGTCTTCAGCATG
>JAACDB010000091.1 GCA_009937095.1 Verrucomicrobiota bacterium | reverse complement strand
GCCAGAGCCATCCGGAATCAGTGGCGGCGCAACGCTCATATTTGCTTGAGGCATCTGAGTTTGAACTACGGGGCCAATTACCGGAGGCTCAGGCGGTCTTGCTCAAGCTTCCAAAGGATTATCCCGAAAGTACGCTCGCTCCTCAGGCTATTTTTGAGGGTGCCTTGATCTGCCAACGCCGCGGCTTGGATTTCTATGTTGAGGCCATTCAGCTATATGAACGATTAGCGAACAGTTATCCGCAAGATGGGCTGATTTATCGGGCACGCCTCAGGCAGGGGGACCTCCTGCGTTTACTGAATGATTTTGCCGGTGCCCGACTAATTTACGAAACCCTTGTTAATAACGAGCCCGATCATCCGATGCGGCCCTTGGCAGAGGTGTCCCGTGCTCAGTGTATGTTGGCCTTGGCGAAAAAAGATGCGGATAAACTTTCAAAAGCTGCTTCGGTACTGGAACGTTTGATGGACATGCCGGATCTGAATTTGAATTTTCGGGTGGAGTCCATGTTCAAGTGGTCATTTGCCTTGGACGAACAGGGTTTAAAGGATCAAGCACGGATAGTGCTGGCACGGAGTGTGGAACGTAACCTCCTGGATGTTAAGACTGCTTCTGCATTGGACGCCACGGGCCGTTATTGGGCAGCACGTACGTTACTAGAATTAGGTGAGCGCTTGAACGCCCGCGGTGAATTTGAAGAGGCAAAAAAAACTTACCGCAAATTAATCGCTTACAATTTACCGGGTCGCGGTCTCGCCCAATCCCGCATCAATTCAATTCAAATCATCAATAATTAATTCCCCTGTTACGAAATCATGGATTTATTCGGCAATACCCTCATACAGCAAGGCGGCTACACCCTTTACCCACTATTTGTACTAAGCCTTATCGCACTGCTTATTTTTATCGAACGTGCCCTGTTTCTGCACAAGGGTCAGATTCACTCGATTGATTTCCTCGCTGGAATAAAAAACCTCATTAAAAAGAAACGCCTCGTTGAAGCTCTAACGCTCTGCGAGGAAACCCCGGGTCCGCTGGCAAGAGTCGTTAAGTCCGCACTCCTGCAATATGGTGCGAGTGACTCAAGGATTCGTTCAGCAATTGAGTCAGCGGCTCTCGTGGAAGTCCCGATCCTGCAGCGCCGTATTGCCAGTCTCGCTGCGATTGCGCGCATTGCGCCACTCATCGGTTTTATTGGAACGCTGATTGCCGCTTTTCAAGCCCTGGTTAGTCTTGAGGTTGCCAATGCAGATAGCGGATATTTTGTTGAAGCGCTGGCGCAGGCTATCATCAGTTCAGCAGTGGGTTTGGGTATCGCGGCACTGGCAGCGCTTGGTTACCATTTTCTCTATGGAAGGGTGCGCGCCCTTGTTTATGAAATTGAACGGGTAGGGCACGCCATTCATGAGTTTCTTACCAGCACCGAGCCCGTGCTTGAACCCAAGGAGGAACCGAGCTCATGAAGACTCCGTATGAAATAACATCAAAAGACGGCGGTGCGGGCTTTCGTTGGATTGATTTAAGTGCACGTCTAAAGCCGCCCACAGCAGGGTTGGATCCACTGCCTTTGCTGGATCTCCTTGCGATTGCGCTACTGTTCAGTCTGCTTTTTTCGCGAATGGTCATGACGCCAGGCGTACGTTTGGAATTACCTGAATCCGAGATGCGAATGCCGCAATCATCCACGGCTGTGGCCGTATTGACCGTGCACAGTGAAGGGATGCTATTATTTGATGGAGGCGTTTATCAAGAGGACAGCATAGAGTCGGCATTCAAAGAGCGCGTTGCTGAAAACGAAGAGGAATCCATTGTGCTTCTCCTTAAGACGGGTGAGCGACTACCGATGGCTTCACTGCTGAAGATAAGCGCAAAAGCACAAGCTGCTGGCTTTTCACAAATTCACCTTGCCGCTAAGCAAAAGGAACCCGACACCGAAACCCTGCAAACAGAACAACCGATTGCGTCGGGAGATTATAGTTTTCCAAATCAATGAAGCGCGTCCTGCAATTGGCTCAACTTTGGTTTGCTCGCTGGCAGTCCTGGCCTTTGCCCCTCCGTATCCTCTTTGTAGGCTTCATCCTCTTGCAAACGTTGCTTTTCTTCTTTGCCCGCTTACCTGAGATAAAAGTCAACCAAGCTTCACAAAAGCAGCCTTTCTTGAAATTTGTTCCTTTGCAGGAGGAGGATCAATACGATGCCACTACGGAGCAGGCGATCTTGTTTGATTCAGCCCCTATTTTTATTCCAACGCGCTGGAATGCCGCCCAGCAAAAACCTTCAGAGTCGGTTGTTACCATACCTGTTGTTTTTAAAGAATTTGAACCCAGTATTGAACTGATAGCAGCGATGTCGGGTGGCACAGCACTGGAGGCGGGCATGGATTTGGTGCAATCCCCCGCAGACCTCCTTCGCCCACGGTTTGAAGCTATCTTTAAACGGCAGGTTGAGTTGCCCGATACGATGGAGCCTTATCCCGATGCCAGGCCAACGGCCTACTACCGCGGGCTCGATGGTGATTGGACGCGTCTTTCGGCACTGCCTGGAATTGAAGCTGTTTCGATTCTTACAAATCCGGTCACGTTTTATGTGAATATTTCAGCGAGTCGTGAATTACCTGCACCTGCCAGGCAAGCGAGCGAATCGGGTCTCGTCGATTTTGACCGCGCGGTTCGCGGGTGGCTTAACTCGCCGGAAGTATTGGCGCAGCTTCCGGTGGGATATTCCGAGGTTGTCGTTTATCCATAAGTCTACAAGATAGAGTTGATGTCTGAAGCACTTGACGATAAAAAAACCAAAGCGGGCAAGGCCACTAATCTGTTGGAGGCTGTTGAGCAATTAACGGAGACATGGACCGAGCGACCCAGTTGGGATGCTTATTTTATGGCGACCGCGATGCTGATGGCTTCTCGTTCCAGTTGTGAGCGTTTGCACGTGGGGTGTGTCATTGTTTCTGCCGGTGCGCAAAAAAATCGAATCATTGCGGCGGGCTATAATGGATTTTTGCCCGGAGTAGAGCATACCTCGCATTTACGTGATGGCCACGAGCAGGCTACTGTCCATGCGGAGCAAAATGCCATTAGCGATGCGGCGCGGCGCGGGGTTTCTTTAGAGGGTTCGGTCGCTTACGTGACACATTATCCCTGCGTGAATTGTGCCAAAATCCTCGCGGCAGCGGGGGTACGCACGGTGAAATACTACCGCGATTACCGTAACGATGAATTGGTAAAGGTAATTCTCGATGAAGCGGCCGTGGGAGTCGTCCAACTTTAAAAGATGCGTTTAAATTCAAACTATAATGAAAGTGCGCAGGCAGATTGCATGGTGGGGTCGCTCTTGTTGGCACATCCCAATTTGCAGGATCCCAATTTCGCGCGTTCCGTCATTCTGCTCACAGCTCATACTGCCAGTGATGGCGCCTTGGGAGTCGTGCTAAATCGTCCCCTTAGTCGTAAACTCGGTGACCTTAAACCGGAGTTAAAGGGTTCCTCGCTCGCGGGCATCCCGCTTTATCGTGGCGGCCCCGTTGCTTCCGGTGAGGTGATCCTTATGGCGTGGAAATACGAGGTTTCGCAAGCTGCTTTTAAGCTATATTTCGGCATCGATGAAGCGAAAGCCGTGCAAATTCAAAGCGAAGATCCTGCTTATCAATTACGCGCTTTCATGGGCTATTCTGGTTGGAGTGAAAACCAACTGGAAAATGAATTGAGCAGCGAATCGTGGCTCTTGAGCCAAATTCGTCCTGCCGTCGGTCAAAATACCGGCGATCCCCTCTGGCGTGAACTGCTGATGGAGGTCGATCCGGAGATGGGCTTGTGGGCAGACGAACCGGAGGATCTCTCGAATAATTAAGCTTCCGAAGCGCCAAAAAGACCGGATTTTCCATTGACAAGTAGAACGCGCCCGCGTTTTCTTTGCCGTTCTCTCAATCCAAAGAAGCCATGAAAGTTGTTTCATCACTCAAGTCTCTCAAAGACCGCCATCCCGACTGCCAAGTAGTACGTCGCAAGGGCCGCGTCTATGTCATTTGCAAAACAAATCCGCGTTTTAAAGCTCGTCAGGGCTAAGCTGCGCAACTGAATCTATTTCTGTGAAAACTGATATCCATCCAAGTATGAATCCCGTTGCCTTCGTGGACGTTTCCTCAGGCACGAAATTCCTTACCCGCTCCACCATGCGTGGCAGCAAAACCGAAACAATTGACGGCGTTGAGCATCAAGTCGTGATTTGCGATATTACTGCTGATTCGCACCCTGCCTACACCGGTGAGAAGCGTTTCGTCGATACCGCCGGTCGCGTTGAGAAATTCCAGTCTAAGTTCCGCCGCCGCCGTTAGGTTTGAAATTACTTTACCAACCCGCCCGCAACCTCCTTGGATGCCGGCGGGTTTTTTTATGCCAAGCAAAGGCTAAGAAATACAATCAGGATCAGAACCCCGGGAGCTACGAGCAGTTGTTGGATCTTGATTCTTTGCGGCTTTCGATTCGCGAAGCCCAGCAGGGAAAAATAAGCGACAAGGGCGGTATAGCAATTAGGCAGCGGGATGTCTGCGTTCTGGAGAACGAGCCCCGGCACGACAGTTACCCATCCAGAGAGGCAGTCCATTCCGCTTATCTGTAACCAGGCGGCGTGGTTTATGAAACCTGCCAACTCTATCGAGAATAAGAGTCCACATGCCAGAGAAAGGCACCCGCTGCAAATCACCAGCGCGGCCATGTTGACCAGTACCATATTTAAAAAGACTGCTGACAAACTGAGATACCCAAAGTGGCCCAAGCTTAGCGGAATACTGGCGAGCCAAGCCGACAAACTAATCGCGAATAATAAGAGCGTGCCATCAATGCCTTTCTGGATGGCACCTTGCATTGGCGTCCAGTTATTTTCAGGCAACCAGCGAAAAGGTCGCGCCCAAGCGGTTAGTACCGAGTGCAGGGGGAGTCCGAAAAGTAAAATGCTGGCGACTACGACATAGGACAGTTGGAAACCAAGACTCCAAAGCTGAAGCGGGTCAACCAACAGGACAACCACTGCGGATGCCATAAGTGCTGCAAAGGGATTTCGCTGACGTTGCAGTGCGTAAGCCAACCAGAAAAACAGCGTCATAATAAAAGCCCGCATCGCTGACGGTGTGCCACCGGTAATTTCCACATAAAGATAGAGCAGGGGAAGTCCCAGGAAAGGAGCGATCCGGTTGGGAATTCGCAAAACCCGAAGACTCATTGCCAGCGCGCTTGCGATAACCCCAATGTGTAATCCGCTGATGGCAAATAAATGCATGGCTCCGCTTGCCTGATATCGCTGCTTCTGCTCTTCGTTAAGGCTCGCCCGTTCCCCGAGTAACATGGCGGCGTACACTCGTGCGGGATCCGCTGCCCCGCTTGCACCGGACTGTAGGATTTCCAGAAAACGGGTATGTTGGGAGGCGCAAAAACCTCTAAAGGCGCTCGCCTCGCGGGTAAGCTCAAGGATGGTATTTTGGCTGAAGCGGTAGTAAACTCGGTTCCTGCGCAAGTATTCACCGAAGCCGGAGGTATCGGATTCACGGATTGGACGCACAACCCCCAGGCACTCGAATTGGGCACCCTTAAGGAGGCGTTGTCGGATTGCCGGGTCGACTTGAAGGTTAAAATAAACCTGGGTGCCGGGTGTGAGTTGGCGATTAGCAGAACCTTTTGGCACAAACCCCAGACCACTGACACGGCTATTACCGAGTGAGCCGTTGTTGAACCCCCGTCTGATTTCCAAGTGGATCTGCTGTTCTCGCGGCGCATTCTGGAGCGCCATCGGTTCGGGGATCGGGGGTAGCCGTAAGCTCCCATAGCTCCAAAAAACGGCACTTCCTGAAAGCAGGAACAGCAAGCTCCAAAACCAAACTCCGACACCTTGCTTGCCCGCGAGAAATAGGGCACCGCATGCTCCCGCCAATCCGGCAAAGGTTATCCAGGGGCTGATATTTGAATCGACCTGTGCAAGTGATAAACCTGCAACAAGGCTCACCAGCATATAAGCCAGCGGAGCTCGGTTGGGCATGGTGGTACCATTTTGCATCCCGGCGGCTAGTCTCTTTGAAATGCTTCCGTCTTGCAAGTTTCAGCTTGGCGGGTGATTTTCACAGCATGCCGGATCATTCCCAACAGGCAGGGCTTTTTAAGGCAGATGCTCCAACCGAATTACCTGCCTCTGCCCACCGTCCGCTCGCAGTGCGTATGCGACCCCGCAAGCTTGGCGAGGTGCTGGGGCAGGAGCACCTCCTTGCCTCAGATTGCCTCCTTCCGCGTCTCGTAAAGGCTGATAACTTCGGGAGTTTGATTTTCTATGGCCCGCCGGGTTGTGGAAAGACTTCCCTTGCCGAGGTCATTGCGGCTGAAACTGAAAGCCATTTTGTGCGTTTGAATGCCGTTCTTTCGAATGTGGCAGAGTTGCGGGAGTTGTTGCGCCTTGCCCGCTATTCACCCGAGCGACGCACGATTCTCTTTATCGATGAAATCCACCGTTTCAATAAATCACAGCAAGACCTGCTGCTCCCGGATGTCGAAGCGGGTAATATTCGTCTGATTGGTGCGACCACTCACAATCCAGGTTTCTATGTCAACCCGCCGCTTCTGAGCCGAAGCCATCTCTTTCGCCTTGAGCCGGTGAATACCGAGGCTGTGGCAACGGTCCTTCAAAAAGCGATGGGCGAACGCGAGCGGGGGCTCGGTTCCCATAACTGCGAGGCCGATCCAGAGGTCTTCAAAGCCCTTGCCGAGTTTGCCGGTGGAGATCTGCGCCGTGCCCTGAACGCCCTTGAAACCCTCGTTTTGAGTCAACCGAATGGTTCCACTGTCGGACTTGATGCAGTTGAGGCCTTTGCCAAGGAACGCCGTATTCGCTATGACCGCGACGAGGATGAACACTACGACCACGCCTCGGCCATGATTAAAAGTATTCGCGGTTCCGATCCCGACGCCGCCCTCTACTGGACCTTTAAAATGCTCGAGGGTGGGGAGGATCCCCGTTTCCTCGCGCGGCGTTTGGTTATTCTGGCTTCCGAGGATATCGGGCTCGCCAATTCACATGCCCTCACGGTGGCAGTCGCCGCTTTTGATGCCTGTGAGAAGGTAGGCCTGCCGGAATGTGAGTACAATCTTGC
>JAACDB010000022.1 GCA_009937095.1 Verrucomicrobiota bacterium | reverse complement strand
CGAAAATGGAGGATGATTTGAAACGGGAGGATGGTCGGGAGGCACTCAATCCGGGAAACCTAATTTTACGTGCTATTCGGGCGGTTAAATCCGAATTGCCGGAAATGATGGTCATTGCGGATCTGGCGCTGGATCCCTACACTACCCATGGGCATGACGGTTTACTGGAGTCGGCAGGCACAGCCGTTGCCAATGATGCCACGGTTGAAATTTTAGCGGAGATGGCAGTGCTTGCAGCGCATGCCGGCGCGGACATGGTGGCACCCTCGGATATGATGGATGGGCGCGTAGGAGCAATTCGTACGGCGCTGGATGCAAATGACTACGAAAATACTGCCATCATGGCTTATTCTGCAAAATTTGCTTCGGCTTTTTATGGGCCATTTCGCGATGCGGTCGGCAGTCAAACTGCGGAGGGCGCATCGCCATTAGACAAGGGAAGCTATCAATTAAATCCTGCTAATCGGAGAGAGGCACTCACCGAGGTGGAACTGGATGAAAGTGAAGGAGCGGATATTTTAATGGTGAAACCAGCAGGGCCTTATTTAGATGTTATTCGTGAGGTGCGTGAAGTGACGGAACTGCCACTTGCGGCGTATCAGGTTTCCGGAGAGTATGCCCAAATCATGGCGGCCGCTGAAAAGGGTTGGCTGAATTTAAAGGCTTGCCGGGACGAATCCCTGATCGCAATTCGTCGAGCGGGTGCGGATATTATCCTGACTTATTTTGCAAAGGCTTACGCCGAGGATTTGGCGGCTGACCGGGTCTAATCAATGCCTTTGCGGGCTTTACGTTTTTCTGCGTATTGCCGGGCGCGGGCCAACTCCCGCATATCCACTGCAGGATCATCGACTTCATAGATTTCATGGCCAATGATGTGCTCAATGACATCTTCCATGGTAATGACTCCGGCCATATTGCCGAATTCATCTACTACGATCGCGAGTTGTTGTTGGTTTTTAAGGAAGGTTTGCAGGGCGTCTTCGGCAGTGGCGTTATCCGGAATAAAAACAGGTTCGGCGGCCAGGGATTCAATTTTCACATCGTCCTGATCTTTGGCTACCAGATTCAGAATATCGCGGCGGCGCACAATTCCGATAAAGTTTTCGTTGCGGTCGCGGTAGACGGGTAGGCGGGCAAAGGGAATATTTTTCTCGCGGGCATACAGTGCCCCCACGCTTTCTGAGCCGTCGAGGGTTTCCACCACGGTTCGGGGAGTCATGATGCTGTGTACCTGAATTTCGTCTAGTTGGAGGGCGTTATTGATTAATTCTCGTTCGTGGGAGGTTAAGTTGCCTTCTTTTTCGCTTTTTTCGGCAAGCAACATGATTTCCTCATCGCTATCGGTGGTGTCGGACTTGGCAGGTCGCAGGATTAGCCGAACGAAGAATCCGGCCACGCTGGCGATCGGGGTCATTACCGCGCAAACAAAATTCAGGGGAAGCACTAAAATGGGTTGCAGGCTGGGCCGATAGAGGATGCCAACATTTTTTGGAATGATCTCTGAAAAAAAGAGAATTGCCAGGGCCATCAGGATCGAAACTTTGAGCAACATGTTGGCGTCTTGCGGCCATATTTGTACCGCCAGGCCGCCCACCACAGTGGCTCCGAGGGTATTTGCGATGGTATTGAGACTTAGAATTGCAGAACTGCTTTTTTCGACATTCTGCTTATGTCCCTCTAATTGTTTCCCTCTTTGGGGATGGCTTTTTTTCAGGGCCTCAATTTCAGCAGTAGTGGTGCTGAGTAACATCGCCTCCAGAATCGAGCACAGAGCGGAGATCCCGATTGTGAATGCGATGGCTATTATAAGAGTTAGGGTCATTTTCGGTATGGCGGCACCCCTCCCGGTGCTTTGAGGTGAGCGCTGGAATAGGCGCTAAGGCCGACGGTTTCAAAAAGAAGGACTCCCACGCTTGTTACAAGAAGAATGTGAAGCTTCTGCGGGCAAATTACGGCAATCTTTTTTGTTTCGCCACTTGACGGTTTAACACCTATTGTAATATCATAATCATCACTTATCGATTATGAAATACGTACCCCTTTTAATCAGTTGCCTCGTAATTAACCTCTTTAACGGTTGCGAATATTTAGACAAGGGGGTTCCCCAGGAAGTCACGATCGTCTCCTTCCCAAAGGAGTGCAGGGTTTATATAAACGGTGAAGTGGTGGGCGTGACGCCGATTGTAACAAAACTCCACCGCAAAATTGTCCACGAAGTGCGGCTCAGCAAACAAGGCTATAACCCTGCGGTGAAATATTTTACTCCCGTACCTAACGAAAAGAGCAAAAATTTCATTCGTTTTGGCCTTTCTGAAGACCTTGGCTATTACGTCGACCTCAAGCCAGGTACGATGGACGCCGACATGGGAAGTGACTTGGTGCCTTCCTCGCTTGGATCCGACCCTTTCGAAAATATGGCAATCCAGGCATTGGAAGCGGACCGCCGTTTGGAGGCAGGAGAAATTTCCGCATCGGAGCACAAATATATTATTGAGCAAATAATTTCCTTCTTCGAAGAAAATGTCTAGCCAGAGCATCTGGTTTCCTTGTAAATAACGCGCATGTCCAGCGTTCCCGAAGATCTTCTCTACACCAAAGACCACGAATGGGTTCGTCTCCATGAAGACGGCACCGCTACCGTGGGTATCACCGATTACGCTCAGGAGAGTTTAGGCGATATTACCTTTATCGAATTCCCCGATGAGGGTGCAAGTTTCCAAAGCGGGGAAACTTTTGGAGTGGTAGAGTCGGTTAAGGCTGCTTCAGATCTTTATATGCCCCTCGCTGGTGAAGTCATTGCCATTAATGCCGAAGCCGATGGCGCGCCCGATCTGCTAAACAGTGATCCCTATGCTGCGGGTTGGCTCTTAAAGATTCGCCTTAGCGAAGCAACCGAAGCTGAAGCACTACTCAAGCCCGGTGATTACATTGCCCTGACTTAAGCGGGCGAATGCGCCGCTGTTTGTTCATCCGCGCATTTGTTGCAAACCCTTCGTAAGAAGCCCTTTTCTACTTTTAGGGAATATGAATCCTAACGAACCATCTGATTCACGCACGGAGTGGACAATCGCCGATGCCAAACATTACTATGGCTTGAAGCATTGGGGTGGTGCTAACTTCTCGGTTGATACAAACGGCTACTTAATGGTGCATCCTCATGGCGACAGTGCCACGATACGCATTCATGATATTGTGACAGAGGCCCTTAGTAAAGGGCACAAGCTTCCGCTCACCATCCGTATTCAGGATTTGCTACGCACCCGCGTCGTGCGCCTGAATCAACTTTTTGCCCAAGCCATTGAGGAAGAAAATTATGCCGGGCGTTATCGCGGCGTCTTTCCGATCAAGGTGAACCAACTCCGTGAGGTCGTCGAAGAGATTCAAGACGCCGGCAGTCCCTTTCATTATGGTTTTGAGTGTGGCAGTAAGCCAGAGCTTATGATTGCCCTCGCGATGCATAAAGATGTGGAATCGCTCATTATATGTAACGGCTACAAGGATGACGCCTTTGTCCGGTTGGCCCTCTCGGGTCGTCGCCTCGGTAAATCCATTTTCCTTGTGGTGGAGCAACTGAGCGAAGTGCGTCGCATTATTCAGTTGAGCAAAGAGACCGGGGTGCGGCCTCTCATCGGATTTCGTATCAAACTTGCCACCGCAGGAGAGGGTAAGTGGGCCAGCTCGTCCGGGGAAAATGCCAAGTTTGGACTCACGAGCCCGGAAGTAATCGATGCCGCGCGCCGCCTCAAACGCGCAGGCCTTGGCGATTGCCTGCAGTTGATCCATTTCCATATCGGGTCACAGGTTCCCAATATCCAAACTATTAAGAAGGCCACTGTGGAGGCCTCTCGTTTCTACTGCGAACTCAGCAAGCTCGGTTTTCCCATGCGCTATCTCGATGTCGGTGGCGGCCTCGGGATCGACTACGATGGTTCCCGCAGTAATTTCGAAAGTTCCATGAATTATACTCTGCGCGAATATACCCGCGACGTGGTGTATAATATTAAATCAATCTGTCAGGATGCAGAGGTGCCTCCTCCTGATATTATTTCAGAAAGCGGACGCGCGATTGTCGCCCCTCATTCAATTCTCATAACCGAGGTATGTGACCGCATCTCAAAAACTTCGGTGGCTCCCCGGGCCTCCGCGACAACCAAGTGCAACCCTCTAATACGCGACCTCCGAGCGATCCTCAATAATAGCCACAACTCCAGCCCGCTTGAACGTTATCACGATGCTCAGCAAAAAATTGAGGAAGCGAATAATCTTTTTAATCTTGGTTACCTGCCTCTGAAAGAGAAAGCCGACGCCGATGCTCTTTACTGGGCAATTTGCCGCGAACTGGTACCAAGCGGAGAAGCCTCCACGTATGCCCCCGAGGAACTGGAATCCCTCCCCCGCGTCATGGCGGAACAATACGTCTGTAACTTCTCCGTTTTTCAGTCTCTCATCGACCACTGGGCCTGCGATCAACTCTTTCCCGTGGCGCCCCTCCACCGCCTCAATGAAAAACCCACCGTCGACGCGACCCTCGTTGATATCACCTGCGACAGCGAAGGAAAGATCTCTAAATTTACCGATGTTGAGGATGTCCGTCACAGTCTCCGGCTCCATCCCTTGAAACCCAAAGAGCCCTATTATCTTGGGGTTTTTCTGGTGGGAGCCTATCAGGATATTATGGGTGACCTGCACAATCTTTTTGGACGGGTGGATGAAGTGCATGTTTTTCTGGAAGATGACGAGGAAGACGGTTTCTACATCGAGGACAGCATCAAGGGCTTTACGATCAATGATGTTCTGGGCTTCACGCAATACGATGGTCATCTCCTGACCCGAATGATGAAGAAACAGATCGACCGCGCGACCAAGGCCGACCAGATCAAACCCCGTGAAGGCACACGCATGCTCGATGAATATGCTCACCTCCTCAAAGGGCCAACCTACCTAAGCGAAGACAAACAGCGGCAGCGCAGGACGAAAAAACAACCCTAAGGCTGAATTGTTTTGTCCTTTATTTTAAGCCGCAGATAAGTGTTGGATGGGCTTGTGGGATCGTTCAAGGGCAAGGGGTTACGCCAGCGTATTGTGCTTTTGCCCGAATTTACAGGACTCGCAGAATGGAAAATAAAGAAATCATCACCGGCTTGCCAGATTTTTTCTGCCAGAGCATGGCTCACTTCTATTCGATATTCCGCTTTAGCTTCCGTTGAAACTTCAAGCGTAACCGTGAAATATTTCTTCATTTCAGAATTTATATTCAGTTCTTCAAATCTTGGACGCAAGATTTCGGTATCAAAAGATTTGGGGTCAGTGCCACTAAAGTATTCAAAATAGTCGCTGATTCCGTCATTGTCTGCATCTGAGGCTTAGTCTCCGGAGAGGCCTTGGTCTTGCGCCCAAACATCAAAACTTATTGCATTATCCGCGGTATGACTTCTCCAGCTAGAGTCCATTTTGAAGTGAACCTCAATTTTTTTGCTTTCCAGCAATGAGCTGAGTTTTAATGGGGTAGTTCCGCTAAAATTCTCGCCATTGACCACGATTCTATCGACGGCATATCCTTCATCCGGAAGAATTGTCAAAGTGAAATCCTCGCCTTCTAAAATTTCGAGAGATCCTGTGGGGTTTGTTGTGCCGTGGTAGAGTAAGGTTATGGTTTCACACTCACCAATATCTTCCCAATGCTGACTGTTGCCTGGCTCATTACCCTGAGTCCACCATTTTGCCCGCCATAATTTTCCGTTATACTTCACCTCATTGTCTGCGTTGTAAGTCTTGGAAGTAGACCATATTTCCACCTCGCATGGATTCCCTGACACAACTTCTTCCGGAACAACAGAGACTTCCACACGGTGAGCCGACTTTGAATTTGTGGCAAACGCCTGCGGGTTCTCCATCCACCGCACGATTTCAATAAAAGGCACCACTCGAACAGCGGACTTACTTGTAGCATATGCTAAAAAATCAGACAAGGCTACCGAGTATTCGTGCCCTTCATTCGGATAGTTTGCGGCGTGGGCACCAAAGAGAAGGGGAGCGCGGTTGCCCGCCAAACGAAGGTCCAAATTATACTTGAGGAGTGCTGCAAATTCCGGCCCGCTAACACCCTTTTGAATTAGGTTGTAGTCAAAGCCAGTAATTTTTGTCGCGCCCAATTTTTGAATGAGCGAATTGCTGGCCGAAAGGCCATAATTTTCAAGTGCTGCATCCGGAATCACCATCAGGGCATAAACGGGAAGCTCCCAAAGACCGGGGTGGGCGCCGATTGCTGGATCGGCATGGCTGCCCCAGTCCAGGGTATAGGGCCAATGGAAATTCATCCCATTCCCGCTTGCTTTCTCCCCTTCACCAATTGAGCAGTCATATTCAAAACGATACCTTGAATCTTTCAAAACCTTAAAGAGATTGCTATTATATGCAAGGAACGGAGTACGGAAGCCATAAATATTATCGATACCATTCAGACTCAACAAGTGGGTATTTGCATCTCCGACCTCTTCATGCCATTGCTGCAGGCTAAAATACATTCCGTTTATATGCTTTTTGGTGTGGTTGCCGGTTTCGTGTCCCTTAGAGGCGGCTTCTTCCCAAACGGCTGTGAGAACTCCAAAGTTATTATAATTGGTGGTATGGAAATATGTAACACGGGTGGCGGTTCCATCATATGTGGCACTCGAACTGGGGCTGCGGGTGGGATTTTTGTACTTGTCGAAGATCTTTAGGGTTGTCTCGACTCCGGATTGGTTGTCATCAAATCCAATTGAAACAAAAAGCGGCACCTGCTCGACCATAAGTCCACCCGGCGGCATACGAGAGGCTTCAAGTGAGGCAGATTCCAGCGCTGAAGTCATAAAGAAAGATAACAAATAAGCGAGGAGTCGAAAACCAAAATATAAATTTACTATAATAGCTTTCAAGGCCTATGATAAAAGGGGTAAAAAAACCATAAGTAAATATTAAATAATAATTTCCTACCATAGGTGGTGTATTTATTTCTAAGGCATTTTTGTATCGGGCGGCATGCCTGCGCCGTCACCCATTTGTGATTGCATGGCCTGCATCATCTTTCGGCCTTTCCCGCCGTGCATCATCTTCATCATTTTTTGCATTTGCCCGAATTGCTTAAGCAGGGCGTTCACATCCCGTACTTGTACGCCCGAGCCCTGCGCCACCCGTCTGAGGCGACTTCCCTTCATGAGACGCGGCGTGCGTCGTTCCTGTAAAGTCATCGATTGAATAATCGCCTCCGTGCGAGCCATTTTCTTTTCCTCCGCATCGCCCACTTCAACGCCGCTCATTCCGGGCATCATTCCCATGATTGAACCAAGCGAGCCCATCTTTTTAACCTGCTGCATTTGTTTAAGGAAATCTTCCAAGTCAAACTCCGCCTTCCGCATTTTTTCTGCCATGCGCTCGGCTTCCTTTTCATCAATCTGATCCTGGGCTTTTTCAACCAGTGAAACAACATCGCCCATACCCAGAATCCGCGAAGCGACACGGTCGGGATGAAAAACTTCAAAATCATCTGCCTGTTCCCCCGTTCCCATGAACTTGATCGGCACCTCGGTAATGGTCTTCATGGAGAGTGCCGCGCCACCACGGGCATCACCATCCAGTTTTGTCAGAATGAT
Organism: Verrucomicrobiota bacterium; assembly: GCA_009937095.1. Lineage (GTDB taxonomy): Bacteria > Verrucomicrobiota > Verrucomicrobiia > Opitutales > Coraliomargaritaceae > UBA7445. The sequence continues at coordinate 3,265 of JAACDB010000022.1, read as the reverse complement.
ACCTGTACACTGTACCGCCTCATGGAAATGTTTCGCCACATTCACTGCTTCCTGACCCAGCGCCGCATCTGCCACCAGCAGAATTTCATCCGGTTGCACTACTGCTTTGAGCTTTTTGATCTCTTCGATCAAATCCGTGTCTACCTGTAGGCGACCAGCGGTGTCGAAAATTACAAGATTCGCTTCTGCTTCCTTTGCGACTTGAAGGCCGCGCTTACCGATTTTCACGACTTCTTTTTCGTCGCGGTCTGCGTAGAAAGTACAATCCTCTGCTTTAGCCAGTGTTTCTAATTGGTCGATTGCAGCGGGCCGATAAACATCACAAGCGACTAAAGCAGGGCGGTAATTTCGTTTCTTAGATAAATAACGCGCCAATTTTCCCGAGCTGGTAGTTTTGCCGGAACCATGTAAACCCACCATCATGATGCGGAGCGGTTTTTTGTCCTCCAGTTCAGTGCTGCCCTCGCCAAGGAGCCGCGCCAATTCATCGTGAATGATTTTAACAACCTGTTGCCCTGGAGTGACGGATTTTAAGACGGCTTCGCCCTCGCAACTCGCCTGTACCCGGTTCACGAATTCCCGTGCCACCTTAAAATGTACGTCTGCCGAGAGGAGCGCTTGGCGCACCTCTTTTAAGGCTTCCGCCATATTGGCTTCCGTTAATTTTCCCGTGCCGCGCAGGTTCCTAAGTGCACTTCCCAGTTTTTCTGTCAGGTTTTCAAGCATCTCAACCCGTATTCATAGCCATCCAATCACCCGTCTGGCAACGGGAAAACCCATGCTTTACACACCTGCCCTGTCCATTAACTTATCTGGCAATGAATTACCGGTTGGTTTAACAGGCTATTCGGTAAAAATTCTACCCACAACTATATGAAGCAACGCACCATCCTGAGGGAAGCCTCCATAAAGGGCAAATCCCTGCATACCGGTCAAGCGGTCAACCTGACTCTCAAGCCCGCGCCTGAAAACCACGGGGTGGTCTTCCGTCGAACGGATATAATCGGCAATCCCGAATTAAAATGCGTCATCGACCATGTTGATGACCTCGTGCGCAGCACCACCCTTGCAGATGGCCACGCCAAAGTGCACACCGTTGAGCACGTCCTCAGTGCCCTGAGTGGCTGTGGGGTTGATAACGTCTTGGTTGAGATGGATGCCAGCGAACCACCGATTCTTGACGGCTCTGCCAAACATTTTGCTAACCTCATTCAGGAAGCTGAGCCGGTTGAGCAGAATGCCGAGCGCGAGTATTTTGAATTAAAAGAACCCCTCTCCGTCACACGGGGTAATAGCTCTCTTATCGCACTACCGCATGATGGTCTGCGCATTACCTGTACCTCCGCCGATGATCGTGGCATCCATACGCAGCACCTGAGCCTTGAAATTGACTACGAATCCTACCTCACCCAAGTCGCGACGGCTCGCACCTTTACGATTTACGAGGATATTGAGGAACTCCTCAAGCTAGGTAAAATCAAAGGTGGCAGTCTGGATAGTGCCATAGTGATCAAAGGCGATAAGATAGTCTCCAAAGAACCCTTGAGGTTTAAAGACGAATTTGTCCGACATAAGATACTGGATATCATTGGTGATATGGCGCTACTCGGCAAACCGCTTAAGGCGCACATTATTGCCGTGCGACCAGGGCACTCCCTCAATGCGGACCTTACCAAGCTTTTACGGGAAGCAATGCTCTCAAAAGGAAAGGCGCCCAAAGCAGAAAGACGCCATGGTCAGTTCCCTGATGCCCACGAAACCAGTCTCGATATTAGACGCATCCTCGACATCCTGCCGCATCGTTACCCCTTTGTAATGATTGACCGCGTTCTTGAAATTATCAGCGATAAAGAGTTGATTGCGCTCAAGAACGTTACCGTTAATGAACCTTATTTTACAGGACACTATCCTGGTCGACCCGTTATGCCGGGGGTGCTTCAAGTGGAGGCTATGGCTCAAGCAGCGGGCATCCTCCTCCTGCGGCAACTCAACCTTGGGGATCACCGCATCGCCTTCTTCATGAGTGCTGATAAAGTGAAATTCCGTCGCGCTGTTGAGCCGGGTGACTCCATTGAAATCTACGTTAAACTGATCAAAATACGAGCTGAAAAAATTGCTACCGCAAGTGCCAGTTGCAAAGTTGGCGGCAAGGTGGTCTCCGAAGCAGAACTGATGTTCATGCTCGCTGACGCAAACGCGTAATCATTTTATGGCTACTGAAGTCCATCCTACCGCTATCGTTGAGAGTGGTGCTGAACTTGCGGAAAACGTCACCGTTGGGCCTTATGCCTATATCGGTTCTCAGGTTAAAATCGGAGCTGGTTCCACCGTCATGCATCATGCCACCGTTGATGGTGCCACTACCATGGGTGCCCAAAACGAGATACATCCTTACGCTTATATCGGAGGTAAATCTCACGATAAACAATACAGAGGCGGCTTTCAAGGTATTGAAATCGGTGATCACAATATCTTCCGGGAATACGTCACGGTTCATTGTGCCACCGCAGAAGATTTATTGACTCAAATAGGGCATCATAACTTCTTGCTCGCTTACTGCCATGTTGCGCACGAGTGCAAAGTGGGTAACCATCTGGTTATGAGCAGTCATTCTGCCCTCGGTGGGCACGTGCAGATTGGCGACCGTGTCAATATCGGCTGGGGCGTTGGGGTGCATCAATTCTGCCGCGTGGGCGACCATGCCATGCTCGGGGCGGTCTCAAAAGTAGTACAGGACGTGCCCCCGTTTTTAATCGCCGATGGCAACCCCGCCAATTGCCGCACCATTAATAAAATTGGCCTTGAACGCTCGGGATTCGATACCGATGCCATTAGCCGTATTCGTCGCCTATATAAAACTTTCTATCGAAACGGGCTTAATCATTCTCAGGCTATTGAGGCGGTCAACGCATCTGAAGACTCCGAGCACCCGCATGCCCTTGCTTTTATAAGCTTTGTCAGTGCCAGTGAGCGCGGCCTCGCCTAGCTATTGGCGATTTGCCGGGTTATGGCGCTCGTCCGTGCTGCCGTAAGCGCGTTATAAGAATGCGCAACTCCCCAGAACAAAACTCGCACCTGTGGCCTCTGCTACTTGTTGATGCTACTGGTAATGATTGCAGTGAATTTGCAGACTGCGGGAAGCTCAGACCCCGCTACTCTTGGAGACGGATTCTTGCCAGCATGAAGTTTGTAATTCATACCTCTGGTGTCGCCGTTCTGCCTCGGCCCGAGCGCTTTCGTAGAGCGCGTCCGCCTGTTCGGGGTT
>JAACDB010000021.1 GCA_009937095.1 Verrucomicrobiota bacterium | reverse complement strand
TGTTCTCAGCTAGTGATTTGCGAAAATACCAGAGACTTGGCAGGGCGATTGAATGCTCTTTGTGGTGGTGCAATCGCATCGGCGGTTCAAATGGCGGGCGCAGTGAGTGAATCCGTTAATCCCATCGAGGAAACGTTGAGTGCTAAATTTTCAAATTCAAGACGTACCGAATTCCTTGCAGGACGGGCCTGCGCCCGGACTGCTCTGCTGGAATTGGGCTATCCCGATGCCGTTTTGACCGCAGATGACGAGGGTGTGCCCAAATGGCCATCGGGAACCCTCGGATCCATCACGCACACTAAAGGATTATGCGGAGCGGTCATGGCTAAAACCTCGGACTTCTTTTGCTTGGGCTTGGACTTCGAGCGAACGGGGCGGCTTTCTGAGTCAGCCGCCAAGCGGGTGGTGCATCCCCTGGAAGCGGACTTTGCAAAAAGTGGACCCTACGCGCCCACTATACTTTTCAGCCTGAAAGAAGCCTTCTATAAAGCACAATATCCCAAGTGGCAAAAGAGAGCCAATTTCCAAGACATCGCGCTTGCAGTAAATTTAAAAAAGGAAAGCGCGGAAATCCGTCATATCAATGAGCGCTTGGAAGAACTGGCAGAGGATGCGGGACCGTTTCATTTCCGCATCACATGCAGCGATAAAATCGTTATAGCGCTTTGCGCCGTGCCGGTAGTTCCCTAATCGCCCGAGTCGCGTTTCCACGGCTGGGCGTTCAGTGCTTTCAATTTCCCTGCCGCCAAATCAAGCCAGAGACTGAGCGCTTTGTCGCGGCTCACATTTTTCATGTATCGCGGAGCTTCATCAGGATCATCGAGTTGCTCAAAGGTTACAATACCGCTCGCAAAGACCGAGAGACTCCAACCGTTTGTATCATTTACCAGCGAAACATCTGGGTGTGAAGCGGTTACCGATCTGTCTTGATCCAGGGTCGATAGGATCGCTCGCAAACGCGCCTTGTCGGGCTTGAGTTCTGAAATTCCGTCAAGATCAGTGGTATGGTAAAGCTTCATTTATAAATCCCTGTAAAAGATTTTCGAATTACGCTTACTTGTCTCGTAGGCTTGCCGCTGTTCCTTGTGAAGATCCTGCAGCTCGCCTTCAACAAATTCACAAATATCCGAGAAGAAAGGAGCCGCCTGTGTGCTTAAGGCAGTGAGTCGTTTAATGCCATTTTTCCGAGCACAATTAAGGGCGTATTGTACCATCCGGCGACCGACACCCTTGCCCTGATAAAAAGGCAGCACATAAACACTACCCAATTCCGCGTGGCGTGCATCCTCCCAAACCTTCAGATACAAGCAGGCGACAATACTGCCATCGATTTCATACACGTGGTAGTCCTTGATTGAGTCAATAATCTCCTCTTGATTCCGCTCGCGGAGACGCTCGGCGCGAACTGCGTTGCGCGTGATGTTAAAGATAGAATAAGCATCCTCAGTCTTTGCGGGACGTATTGATTGGTAATCGTTTCCGTAGACCATCGTTCCGATACCAACCTTGTCAAAGACCTCATTCAAAAGGGCGCCAAATTGACGACCGTCTAATATGTGGGTACGGGGAATGCCTGCCCGAATGGTTTCTGCGGCATGTTTTAATTTGCTCAGCAGTCGCTCGGGGATCCGCTCGGGATGGGACTCCATCAAAGCATCCAATTCTTCAAGCGAGAGATTTTTGATAGGGCGGCCTTCCAGCGCGAGGCCATCCTGCGCCGTAAGGTAAATCAACTTGGTCGCCTCTAATTTTTTTGCCAATTCTGCAGCGAGAAGGTCGGAATTGAGACGTAAATTTTGACCCTCGCGATCCAGGGCAATCGGGGTGATGACCGGTATGGTGTCGGCTTCGAGTAATCGTTGGAGCAATGGCAGGTCGAGTTTGTCGACCACACCGCTAAACTGTTGGTCGACGCCGCCTACGATTCCTGCCGCCTTTGCCCGTACGGCATTACAGTTCGCACAACGCAGTCCACTTCCCGTGAGCCCTTGCATGATCTTCTGATTCACAAGGGCAGCAGTTTCGCTGGCAAGCTCTAGGGTCGTGGCATCGGTAAGGGTCTCACCATGCGGGTTACTGATCTCAACTGAGCGGGATTTCGCGAGTTCACTCAACTGCTGACCGATGCCGTGCACCAGCACCACCCGGATGTGCAAGGAGCGCAGTACTGCAATATCCAGCAATACATTTTCTAAATTCACATGCGCTACCAAGCTGCCGTCCAATGCGACCACAAAGACCTGTTCCCGAAACATGGAGACATATTTCAAAATACCCCGGAGGTCGGTGGGCTTAATGTTCGTGGTTACTGTCGGATCTGCTGTCATGACTATGAGCCTTCTATTAAATGTAAGCAAAGGCTGAGCTTGCAAGGCGCATGTTTACCTCGCCATTTTAAGAAGATGGACCCTGAGATGACGGAAAGACTGCCCGATGGATTACTGGAACCCATTGAAAGTTTCCTTGCGTGGCTCGATCTCGAGCGCGGTCTCTCGTCGCATACCATGGATGGCTATAGCCGTGATTTAAAGCAGTGCGCTGTCTATTTGCACCAAGCCGGTTGCTCATGCTGGAAAAAAGTAAGCCCTGCGCTGCTATCGGAATTTTCCGCTTATCTGACGCAAACCGGATATGCTCGCAGTAGCCAATCCCGAAAAATCAGTGCCGTCCGATCGCTCTCCAAGCATATGGTGCGCGAAAACCTACGTCCGGATGATTGTGCCGCCTTGCTCAAAGGACCCGCACAGCACCGGAAATTGCCCCAAGTACTGACCCGTACGGAAGTGGAAGCCCTCTTGGCCGCGCCTTCGCAGCATAGCTCCCTCGGTCAACGCGATCGCGCCATTCTTGAATTATTTTACAGTAGCGGATTACGCGTCTCCGAACTGTGTTGCTTGGACCTTCAGAACGTTTATCTGGATGAGGGCTACTTGCGCATCTTAGGGAAAGGCAACAAGGAGCGCATCGCGCCCATTGGGAGTACCGCAATAGCATCCCTACGCAATTATCTCAGTACCGCGCGACCCGACTTGGTTAAAAACAATACTGGCAGCGCATTTTTCCTCAGTCGCAGGGGTGGGGCGCTTTCCCGCAAAATGATTTGGGTGCTCATTAAAAACCACGCCCAAACCGCCGGAATCAAAAAAGAAGTGAAACCGCACCTTTTGCGCCATTCCTTTGCCACGCACTTACTCGAAGGCGGCGCCGATCTTCGCGCGATCCAGGAAATGCTGGGACATGTCGATATCGCCACCACCCAAATCTATACTGCCCTAAAAGCAGAACAACTCAGCGATGCCCACGCCCTGCATCACCCGAGAGGGCGTTAAGCATAAGGCTTGATTGCCCAAAGTCCTCGACCGTGAAACAGCTTGTATATGGATAACTTTTTTCGGTAGATTTATAGCCAATGAAAAGAATTACTTTAAGCAGACTTGCAAAGCCTCTGATTCAACCGCTCAAGCGATTCCAAAAAAAGAGGAAAATCAAGAAAGTGCTCGACTCGGGGGATCTTACTGACAAGTTCACCACGATATACCGTCACCGACTTTGGTCATCCAAGGAGTCAATCAGTGGCACAGGATCAACGATTGATGTAACCACTCATTTGCGCACGCAGTTACCATTGCTGCTAAAAAAGTATGCCATCGGAAAATTGGTAGACGCGCCCTGTGGCGATTTTAATTGGATGAAGTTAGTGGTGGAACAAATCGACATCGAATACGTAGGCGTGGATATAGTGGAAGACTTAATCAGCGATAACAATAAGGTGTATTCCAGCTCAAAATGCAGCTTTGAGGTGGGCAATATTTGCAAAGATAATTTGCCCTCCTGTGATTTACTCCTGGTTCGTGATTGCCTATTTCACCTATCTTTTTCGGATATCGACAACTTCCTGAAAAATATTGCCCAACTGGATTATAAATACCTGCTTACCACATCATTTGAAACCAGCGGGGAATTCCTGAATAAGGACATACAATCCGGTGGCTTCAGGGATATTGATATCTTGAAATCACCGTTCCTTTTCCCGCAGGAAATGATTAAAGAAGCCATTGTTGATGAAGGTAATAAGAACAAGCATCTCTACCTTTTTGATAAAGCAAGCGTACCGACACAGCTAAACTCTCAGTGATCCTTGGTTGAAGCCATTGAGGCGAATGCCGGACGGCTTTGAGTTATTGGCTAACCAAATAGGCGTCAGTTGACGTTTCTGATCTAGGTCCAACGAAGTTAGCTGCGTAAAAGCTACCGTGTTTTTGGTACTCGGGGAGGGACTTGAACCCTCACGCCTTACGGCACCAGAACCTAAATCTGGCGTGTCTGCCAATTTCACCACCCGAGCATTGAGTTGGAAACGAAGTTGAAACATATCCGCTTAGATCACGCCTTTGTCAATATCCAGGATGGCGTTGTTATGACGCACAATAAATATTATGTCTAATAGGATTTTAGCGATCACACCCTCTTACTGGGTTGGCTTTATAGAAAAAGCTGCGTGACCAACCCAATAAGCTCGGTATTTGTGTGCGGTCTTTATCGAAAGATTTAGTTAAAAGCCTTGAAAATCGCATTGACAGCGGCATCTACGGGAAGTTTGCTCTTCCGCTTTTCCAAATCCTTTAATGAAAACAACACTTTTAACTTCTCCTGACCAATCCAAAGCTTGGTTTGTCGTGGATGCTGCCAATGAAACACTGGGCCGCATCTCCGTGAAAATTGCCAATGTATTGCGTGGTCGGCACAAGCCAACCTACACTCCGCATACCGACACTGGCGATTTTGTTGTGGTTGTTAATGCCGAGAAGATCAAAGTCACCGGCAAAAAGAATACCGACAAAATCTACATGTCCTATTCCGGTTGGATGGGTGGCGACAAGCACGTCAGCATGGAAACAATGCGTGCCAACAAACCCGAATTCATTATCGAGCATGCCGTAAAGGGAATGCTTCCCCGCAACAAGCTCGGTCGCCAAATGATCAAGAAGCTTAAAATCCACACCGGTCCTGACCATCCTTACCAGGCGCAGCAGCCCCAGCCACTCGTTTAAATCCTTTTTATCAATCCATGAGTAAAGTCGCAGAAAAAACCTTTGTAAGCGTAGGACGTCGCAAGACTGCCACCGCTCGTATTCGCCTCACTAGCGGATCCGGCAAGATCACTGTTAACGGAAAAGCCCCTGCTGATTACTTCAAGGCAGAGGATTTCACCCGTGCCGCCCTTTCGCCGCTCACGACGGTCGATATGACTGAAACAGTCGATATTGTTGTTCGTGCTCAAGGTGGTGGACTCAACGGTCAAGCCGGCGCGGTACGCCTCGGCATCGCCCGTGCGCTTGAAAAGATGAACGAAGAACTTCGCGTTCCTCTCAAACAAGAAGGTCACATGAAACGCGATCCTCGCGGTCGTGAACGCAAGAAGTCAGGTCAGCCCGGCGCTCGCAAAAATTTCCAATTCTCCAAGCGTTAATCACGCTGCGGTCCAAGGACGCAAATTTGCAAACCCTCCATGGCCGTATGTTTACGTGCTAATGGAGGGTTTTTTGTTTTCCATTTTAAGATCCCCGCCCCATTATTCCGAAATTCATGAAAGTAGCAGTTATAGGCGCTTCCGGTTATTCCGGTGTCGAATTGGTCAAAATACTGGCCGCCCATCCGCAGGTTGAACTTGCGGCCGTCACTTCGCGCACCCTTGTCGGTAAAAGCGTTGCCGATGCCATGCCGGGTTTGCGGCACTTGCTCGGCGCCATGCAATTCGAAGCCTCCGATCCCAAGGCCCTCGCCGCGCGGGACGATTTGGAGCTGTTTTTTCTAGCCCTGCCGCATGGGGTCGCCAGCGAGTTTGCACAACCGCTTTATGCTGCCGGTAAGACCGTGATCGACCTCAGCGCCGACTTTCGGTTGAACTCCCCTTCCCTCTACGAAAGCTACTACGGCAAAGCGCATCCTGCCCCTGAGCTGCTTGCGGTGGCTCCATATGTCCTGCCTGAACTGGCAACGGATGGCTGGAAAGATGCCCGTTTAATCGCATGTCCCGGTTGCTACCCAACCAGTATACAGCTTCCCCTAGTGCCCTTATTAAAAGATGCCCTCATTGAATCCACCGGCATCGTGATCAATAGTTATAGCGGCGTGAGCGGAGCCGGAAAAAAACTCGCGGAAACATTTATGTATGCCGAGCGGAATGAGAGCATGGTGGGCTACGGCACACCCACCCACCGGCATCTGTCAGAAATCGAGGAACAGCTAGCTCAAGTTAGCGGCGGGAATTGCGTAGTGCAGTTTAATCCCCACCTCGCGCCCATGACTCGGGGCATCTCCACCACCATCGTCGCAAAGGCGAAGGGTTCACTGGAAGCGCTCCAGGCTTCCTGGCAAGCGGCCTATGCCGAGCAACCCTTTGTAGGACTCTTGCCGAGCGGAACTTTCCCCGACACCAAACACGTCAGTGGTACCAATCGGGCCGATCTTTCCGCAACCTACGATTCGCGGACCGGGAACTTTATTATGCATGCCGCCATCGATAACCTTTTGAAGGGCGCAAGCGGTCAAGCCATTCAGATTATGAATCTAAAGTACGGCTTTAAACAAACCGAAGGGCTTCTCTTTTAAGGTGAGCACGCACCCTCCAGTTGAATTGCTCGAATCACCGAAAGGCTTGGCAGATTGCCCCGGCTTTAAGGTTTCCGGCGTCGGTGCCGATATTCGTGAAACGGGCGATAAGGGACGGCTGGACGTCGCCTTGATTGTTGCCGACGCACCCTGCCCTGCTGCAGGGGTCTTCACGCTCAATGACCTTTGTGCCGCACCCGTTTTACTCTGCAAGACCATCCTCGAGAAAAGTGCCGACCGGATCGCGGGGATCGTCATCAATAGCGGAAACGCCAATGCCGCCACTGGCGAACAGGGCATGCTTGATGCCAAACAGATGTCTACCCTGGCACAACTCCAGACCGGAATCGGGTCACCCTTCCTGGTATGTTCGACGGGACGGATTGGACGGAAACTGCCGATGGTACGCATTGATGCAGGTATCAGCGATGCCGCTCAAAAGCTCGCCTCAGATGAAGCGTCTTCCCAGCAGGCAGCGGATGCAATCCTGACCTCTGATACGCGCAACAAGTGCGCAACCGCACAGTTTGAAATTGACGGCAAAAAAGTGACGGTTGCCGGTATTGCCAAAGGAGCGGGTATGATTGAACCCAACATGGCGACCATGCTGGCATTTCTCGTTACCGACATGGAAGCCGATGCCTCTACCTTAAAGACGGTACTCAAGGGGGCCTGCGACCAGAGCTTTAATTGCATCTCTGTCGATGGGGACATGAGCACCAATGACAGCGTTCTTTTAATGGCAAATGGAGCGAGTGGCGTCTCCCTCAATGCCGACTCAGAAAGCCCCGCGCATGCAGCCTTTGCTGCGGCGGTTCTGGAAGTGTGCTCGCAACTCGCGGAAAAGATCGTCGGTGATGGCGAAAAGGTAACCAAACTGGTCGAATTGAAGGTGGAAGGTTGCCCTGATGCTGCTGCCGCCGAAAAAATCGCCCGGGCGGTGGGTAATTCTTTACTGGTAAAGACTTCTTGGTACGGCAATGACCCGAACTGGGGTCGGCTCGCAGATGCTGCCGGTTATGCCCGGGTGGGTCTTAAGGTAGAACTGTTGGATATCGCCTACAATGATTGCCCGGCTTTGATTAAGGGTGTCCCGCAGGATGATCGCATCGATACCTGGAAGGCGATCGTTTCGGAACCTCGGTTCACCATTACCATAAATTTAAATCTGGGAACGGGTCAGTACCGCCTTCTCAGCGCGGACCTCAGCGAGGCCTACGTTGACTTCAATAAAAGCGAATAAGCCGTAGTTGCATTTTCCCAACATTGTATGAGCGATCTACAACATCTCGATATTACCACTAAAGCCTCGGTACTCCTTGAGGCCCTTCCCTATTTCCAGCGTTTTAGGGGTGCAATCTTCGTGGTCAAATACGGCGGCGCGTTCATGGACGATGCCAATCCGGAAGTGCGTTCACGGGTAGCGACCGATATCGCTTTTTTGCATGCTGCCGGAATCAAGGTGGTCGTGGTGCATGGTGGCGGTAAAGCCATCTCGCGCGCCCTTGAGGCTGCACAGGTTGAAACTCATTTTGAACACGGACTACGGGTCACTGATGCCGCTACGATCAAGGTGGTTGAATCGACCCTGAACAAATCGGTGAATCAGGATATCTGTGAATTGCTGACCTTTAAGAACGCCCGTGCGATCGGTATACCTGGCAATAACCTTTTGGTCTGCGAGAAAAAGGAAGTCATCCTCGATGGTGAGCACCTCGACCTTGGTTACGTCGGCGAAACGCACACCGTGAAAACCAAAATCATCAAGAAGGCGCTCGATGACGGCTTTATTCCCGTGATTTCTCCAATCGCCTGCGATGAGGAGGGACAAGTCTATAACACTAATGCCGATGCCGCCGCCGCGCGGGTTGCGGGTGCTTTGCGGGCGCGTCGTTTGGTCTACCTCTGCGATGTTCCCGGCTTGATGCGGGACGTCAACGATCCGGAGTCTATTCTGTCAACGGTCGCTGCCGATGCAGTCGACGGCCTTGTTAAGGACGGAACCATCAGCAGTGGCATGATCCCCAAAACGGATAGCGCGGTGAAAGCATTGCGCAACGGGGTGCATCGTGTTCACTTCATTGATGGGCAACAAGCACACAGCCTACTTTTGGAAATCTTTACCGACGAGGGCGTGGGTACTGAAATCGTGAACACCTAAGTTTGCCGCCATGTCACACTACCCAAATCTTGCAAAAAACTACGGCCCCACTCCCTTTGATGCCGAACGGGGCGAGGGTGTCTATTTGTATGACACCAAGGGTAAGCGCTACTTGGATTTCAGCAGTGGCATTGCCGTTAATGCTTTGGGCCACGGTCATCCCCTGTGGGTGAAGGCCGTTCAGGAACAGGCGGCGAGCCTTGTGCATTGCAGTAATTTATTTGGTATTCCCAGCCAACAACGTTTGGCGGATCGTTTGATAGAACGTGCTGGCTCGGGCCGCATCCTGTTTTGTAATAGCGGAGCGGAATCCAATGAAGCCCTCATCAAACTTGCGCGTTTGCACGGCCGTGAACGAGCTGGTGGCAAGGAAGGGCAATGCTACGGCGTCGTCTGCGCCGACAATGCTTTTCATGGACGTACCTTTGGCGGTATGGCGGCTACCCCGCAGGAAAAGATCCAGGGTGGGTTCCGTCCCATGCTGGACGGTTTCAGTTTTGGAATCCTGAATGATATTAAAAGTTTTGAGAACGCAATCGATGCCTCGACTGCGGCGGTCTTCATTGAATCCATTCAGGGTGAAGGCGGCGTCTTTCCAGCAGATACAGGATTCCTCAAAGAATTGCGTGCCCTGTGCACGGAACGCGGAGTACTCCTGTTGCTGGATGAAGTGCAATGCGGCATCGGTCGGACCGGGCATTTCTTTGCCTTTGAAAAGAGCGGTGTCCAACCGGATGCCATTGGAATGGCGAAAGGCCTCGGCGGCGGGTTTCCCATCGGGGCAATCTGGATGGCTGAATCCTGTGCCGAGCTATACCAACCCGGTTCCCACGGTACCACCTTTGGCGGCAATCCCCTCGCCTGCGCGGCTGCTCATGCAGTCCTCGACGCTATCGAACAGGATCAGCTGCTCGAGCATGTGCAGACCGTGTCGGTTGAATGGCACTCTGAATTGAAACAACTCGTGGAGTCATTCCCCGCTACGGTAGCAGAAGTAAGGGGCGAGGGCTTCATGGTGGGCCTAGCCTTAAAAAAGCACATGGCCGAAGTCGTCAGCGTAGCTCGAGATAAGGGGCTGCTGATTGTTCCCGCAGGTCACGAAACCATCCGACTGCTTCCTCCGCTCATTGCAACAGCCGAAAACCTCAATGAGTCGGTACAAATTCTCAAGGCAGTCCTCTCGGAGCTAGCCTAAGCCACTTAAATAAACCATTTCCTTTCCAAAGCTATGATGCACCATTTCCTAAAAGAAACCGATTTCACTCTTGAAGAAGCTCAGGCAGTTTTTCGGAATGCCAAAGCGCTTAAAGACACAAGGCTCGACAACCCCCCAAGCCTCAACAAACAATCGTGGGGACTTTTGTTTTACAAGAGCAGCACCCGTACCCGCGTCTCTTT
>JAACDB010000090.1 GCA_009937095.1 Verrucomicrobiota bacterium | reverse complement strand
CTTGCGGATTTTGGCCGCAAGGAAATCGAGATCGCGCAGCACGAGATGCCCGGACTCATGGTGACCCGGGAGAAATACGCAGGGGAGCAACCGCTCAAGGGTGTGCGCAGTATGGGATCGTTGCACATGACGATTCAGACTGCGGTCTTGATTGAAACCCTCAAGGACCTCGGCGCGGATGTGCGCTGGTGTTCCTGTAATATTTTCTCTACGCAGGATCACGCGGCGGCCTATGTCGCGAAAAATCTGGGCGTGCCGGTCTTTGCCTGGAAGGGTGAGACTCTTGAGGAATACTGGTGGTGCACCGATCAAGCGCTCACATGGCCCGACGGTTCCGGTCCGCAGCTCATCGTGGACGACGGTGGCGACGCGACCCTTTTAATCCACAAAGGCTACGAACTTGAAGATGGTAGTGATTGGGTTGAGTCCGATTCGGGTAGCATGGAAGAGGCGGTAATCAAGAACCTGCTCAAGAAAGTGCATGCCGATAAACCAAACCGTTGGCACGAAGTGCTCGAGGATTGGAAGGGCGTTTCCGAAGAAACCACCACGGGGGTGCACCGTTTGTATGAAATGCATAACGCCGGCAAGTTGCTCGTTCCTGCAATCAACGTGAATGACTCCGTCACAAAGGCGAAATTTGATAACCTCTACGGTTGCCGCGAGTCCCTGCTTGATGGCATCAAACGCGCTACGGATGTTATGATCGCCGGTAAGGTGGGCGTGGTCTGTGGTTATGGTGATGTGGGTAAAGGTTGTGCCGCCGCTCTCAAGGGAATGGGTGCGCAAGTTGTCGTGACCGAGATCGACCCTATTTGCGCCCTGCAAGCTGCCATGGAAGGTTACCGTGTGCTCACCGTCGAAGACACCCTTGGTTGGGGCGATATTTACGTCACCACCACCGGTAATTATAGCATTATTACTGCCGACCACATGTCCAAGATGAAGGATCAGGCAATTGTCTGTAACATCGGTCACTTCGACAATGAGATTGAAGTCGACAAACTCAACGACTCCCCCGGAGTTGAGGTTGAGGAAATCAAGCCCGACCATGAGGGTGCGGTGGACAAATACACCTTCTCGGATGGACGGAGCATCTATCTCCTTGCGAAAGGTCGCCTTGTGAACCTCGGTTGCGCGACCGGTCACCCTTCGTTTGTGATGTCCAATAGTTTCACCAATCAGGCGCTTGCGCAGATCGAACTTTGGAAGCAGGTCGAGAAATACACTCCTGGGGTTTATATCCTGCCCAAGCATATCGACGAGGAAGTAGCCCGCCTACACCTTGAGAAGATCGGCTGTAAGCTGACCCAGCTTTCCACGGATCAAGCAGAGTATATTGGCGTCAAACCCGGAGGTCCGTACAAGTCGGACCACTACCGATACTAAGCTTGGTCTAAAGCTTTTGTTGATCAAAACCGTCCATCTAACAGGTGGGCGGTTTTTCTTTATCCTCGCGGCGGTGGAGGGTGTTGGGATGTTCGGGAACGGGTCGCTGGTGCACGGGTAGTTTTTTACGGTAGGCGAGTTTGGCGGCTTGCCAGAGGATGCGGGGGAAACTGTTGAGGGCGGTATCGGCGGGATGCAGGAGGGCGTATTTCCAGAGATTGCCGGGGGTGATGGGATGTCCCTGCCCGCGGAGGGCAGTTTTCATCACGCAGTCACCATCGCGGTGGAGGTCAACGCGCAGGTCGAGGGCTTTGGGATGGATTTCAAAAGTAAATTGGTAGTGTCCCTCCATATTGTTGAAGGGGGAGACATGGAATTGTTTGGCGTGCCGGGCCTGCCATTGGTTGGGGGCGGAGTGCTCGAGTTCGGTTAAGGAGTAAACGTGTCGGTCACGGAAGGTATTGTTGACTTCGGCGACGGCGGAGCGGAGTTGGGGGCCGTCCATACGGAAGTGGAAGTTGACGGGGTTGAAGGCGAGGCCGAGGTAACGGGGGGAGGTGATGAGGTAGGTGGACTCTCCTTGGCGTGGGGGTGACAGGAAGGAATCGAGTTGCTTCTCTATGGCTTGATCTTGTCCGTGAAGGTAATCGGAGTCACAGAGGCTGAGGGGTCGAAAGGAGTTGTGACCAAAGAGGAGGGAGTGTTTTGCGAGAGTGGGCAGTTCGGCGAGGTCGAAGGCAAAAAAGGTGGCGGGATAGGTGAAGGCATGCCGCCGGGGGGTGAGGCGCTCGTGATAGACTTCGCCGCGGAAGATTCTGGAGTTTAGCTGTTCCATTCGATGCCGAGTTGGCGGGCAACTTCGATAGCGGAGCGGACGGCGTCTTCGTGGAAGCCATAGCCAAAATAACTGCCGCAGAACCAGAGGCGATCCTTGCCGTTCATGGCGGCGAGACCGGGTTGAGTGGCGAGGGAATCGAAATCATAGAGGGGGTGAGCAAGGGTAGTGGCGTTGATTATTTTATCCGAATCAATGGAGTTGTCCTGGTTTAGGGTAACGAGATAGGGCGTTTCGCTGGGGATATGCTGGAGTTGATTCATGTGGTAGGTGACCGCGACGGGGCGGGTGTCCTGGTCGCCGGGGGAGCGGACGAAATTCCATGCAGACCAGAGTTTTTTGTTTTTGGGGAGCTGGGAGGCGTCGGTATGGAGGGTGACGGTATTGTCCTGATAACGCCATGGGCTGAGGCATCGGGTTTCCTCGGGGGTGGGGTTTTGGAGGAGGGCGAGGGCTTGGTCGGCGTGGGTGGCAATGACGGCTTGGTCAAACTCATGCTGTGAGCCGTCAGCAAGCAGAAGGGAGACGGAGTTTTGTTGATTGCGGGCGATGCGTTGAACGGGGGCACTCGTCTGCGGCGGGTGTGGCAGGGCCTCACGCATGCGTTCGATGTAGGTGCGGGAACCGCCGGGGATGTATTTCCACTGGGGGCGGTTGTGTAGCCGGAGGAGGCCGTGGTTTTCAAGAAAATGGAGGTAGGGCTGGGCGGGGAATTTGCGGAGTTGAGCGACGGGCGAGGACCAGATAGCGGCTCCCATGGGGTAGAGGTAGCGTTCACGAAAGCTCTCGCTGAAGTTTCGCTCGAGGCAATAATCATGCAGGGTTTTTCCGTCGAGGAAACCGGACTGGAGGTCGGCGTAGCCGATGCGGGCGAAACGCCAGAGGTCGCGAAGGAGGGCGAGGTGTCGGGGTTTGGCGAAGTAGGTCGGGTTAGGAAAGAGACCGCGGATGCCTTTACCACAATAACCGTAATGGTTGGCGCGGTCGAAGTAACTGAAGGACATGGTGCTGTCGGCGAGTTCGACTTTCAGTTGGCGGAGGACCTCGGTGAAGTGGGGGTAGTTGCGATGATTCATCACAATGTAGCCGGTATCGACGGGGGTACCCGCGTCTGGGCCGCCACCAAGGGTCAAGGTGCGGGTATGTCCGCCGAGGGTCTCGTTTTTCTCAAAGAGGTGCACCTCGTGGCGGCGACTGAGGAGCCAGGCTGTGGTGGAACCGGCGACACCACTGCCGATGACGGCGATGCGTTGTTTTTCGGGTGGGGGGTTCATGCTTTGGGTTTAAGGGCAAAACGGTAGTGCATGACGCTCCATTCTTTACCTTCATGGTAACCGAAAAGTTCGGAGCAAGCGAGGTAGAAGAGGCGCCAGCGATGAAACCAGCGGTCGGTTTCGGAGCCGTAGCAGGGGCGAAGGCTTTCCATGACGGTTTCGCGCTTGGCATCGTGAAGGGCGAGCCAGGCATCAAGGGTTTTTTGATAATGGCATCCGTTGACGTTCCAGCGGTGTTCTTCCTCGAATGAATCGGCGGCGGCGAGGGGGAGGAGGTCAGCGGCGGGCATGATGCCTCCGGTGAAGAAGTAGCGCGACATCCAGTCGTCTTCGTGCTCAGCTTCGTAAAGGAAGGCGTGGGTGTGGTGGGCGAAGATGTGGATAAAAACCTTGGCAGCGGGTTTGAGCCAGGTGGCGATTTGAGTGAAGAGCTGGCGATGGTTGCGGACGTGCTCAAACATTTCAACCGAGACAAGGCGGTCGAATTGTTGCTCGGGATGAAAGTGGTTGATGTCGCAGGTGACGACTTTGAGATTGGGGAGTTCGCGCAGACGCGCCTGTTCTTCAATGTGTTGGCGTTGGGTGTTGGAATTGGAAACCGTGGTGATACGGGCGTTGGGATAGCGAGCGGCCATGAAGAGGCTGAGGGAACCCCAACCACACCCAAGTTCCAGGATGTCCTGCCCGTCGCGGAGTTCGGCGCGTTCGCAGGTGAGGGTGAGCATCTCGACTTCGGCTTGTTCCAAGGAATGGCAGTGCTCGTTCCAATATGCGGAACTATATTTAAGGTGGGGGCCAAGTGCCTGCAGGAAATAGTCGGTGGGGACTTCGTAGTGTTGTTCGTTGG
>JAACDB010000020.1 GCA_009937095.1 Verrucomicrobiota bacterium | reverse complement strand
GCTTTAATCATAAATGGAATACGCGCATCAATTTCATAATTTGTATGCTTACACCACATGGCGTGCTCCCCGATTTTGAAACCGTGATCACTCAAGAAAACCACAATGGTATTTTCGGCCAACCCTTCAGCTTTTAGTGCCGCCATAATTTTTCCCACCTGCGCATCGACATAGCTCACCGTGGCGTAATAACCACGCATTAATTCCAAAGCAGTCTGCTTGTTGACCGGCCCCTTTGCTGGAATCCCTTGATAAGCACGCAACTCTCCCCAGCTCATCAGCGCAATCGGTGGCGCTCCTTTGGGGGTATAGTCATTTTCTGGCAACTCGATAGACTTACGGGGATAGAGGTCCCAATACTTTTGAGGGGCATTAAAGGGTAAATGAGGACGTTTGAATCCAACCACCATAAAGAAGGGCGTATCGCCAACCGTTTTAAGTACCTCTATGGCACGCGTTGTCATAGCGCCATCATGGTAGGCCTCATCCGCAACATTCGCAGCTTCATACGCCGGCCCGGCAGTGTAACGCCGAAGCGCTTTCCCTTTCAGATTTTTGTCCTGCGCTTCGCGCCTCAATTTTTTAATCAAATCAATGTTTTCAGGATCATGATAATTTCTTACGCCGGCCTCATTATTTATATTGATCCAATCCGTCCACTCCTTGGCATCTTCCATGTGCAAAACCTTTCCCATCCCAAAGGTTCGATAACCACTCGCCGCAAACAGTTGCGGCAGCAATATAGCATCCGGAATGGTATCGCGAAACTTCGTCTGTAAATCATGCACTCCTGTTGAGTTGGGGCGCATCCCGGTAAAGAGACTGACCCGTGACGGCAAACAAACCGCCTGTTGGACATAGGCTTGATCAAACTGCATCGACTCAGCTGCCAGACGATCGATGTGCGGCGTCACCATATGTTCCGCCCCGTAACACTTCAGCTCCGGACGCAGGTCATCCACCGCAAGGATCAGGACATTCGGCCTCGCCGCGTAGAGCAAAGTCGCACTCGCGATAAAAAGAAGAGAAATAATAGAGGGCATAAGGAGGTTTGGGGACTAAAACTGAACTGAGGCTTTCATTGAAAGCCGCCGCCCGTCAGTGTAACGCGCATTGTTTCCAGTGGCAATCAAATCACGGGCATCAAAAAGATTCGCAACCGATAGTTGCAAGCTGAATGTTGTTTCCCCCTGTGTTTGTGCCGCAATGAGCAACGGTAAAAGCATTATTGCCAGCGGCAACAAGAGCGAGCCCTTCAACGCAGCGTGACTTGGATGCTTTTTCATTACTTTTGGGGTTATATGTTTTTTAAAATCGGAATGTACTTATTTAAGGTGTTTCGATTTAAATACTGCACTCCGCAGACCCCAAGGGTTTTACTCATTGATATTGGGCTTGATATTAATGCGTAGACGCCCTATCAAAATATTATGCAACGCAAGCCTTCTGCCCCGAAGCTATTCAAAGCAACCAAGCCAAAGAGCAATCAACCCTCGATCATTGTTGCGATGGAATGGTATGACGAACGCGTCATCCGGGGTATTTTTCGTTATGCCCGCGAGCACAGCTGGCATTTATCGCCTTACATGGCAAACGGAGGCTTTACCCCGCATGGCTGGCCAGGTGACGGAGCCATCACCTGTTGTGCGCCGGGTTTCGAGGATCTCATCAAATCCCTTCGCATGCCAATTGTGGATATCAGTTATGTTGGGATGCCCAAAACCATTCCACGCGTTGGGGTCGATAACGTTGCGATTTGCCAAATGGCCGCAGATCACTTCCTGCACCGGGGTTACAAATTCTTCGCTTACTACTCATGGGAGGATGTCCCCGTAAATATCCTGCGCCGCGATGCTTATTTCGCCTATCTCCGCACCCGAGGCATCCCGCAGAACCAAATCTTTGAAATCAAACAGTCTTCCTCCGAGTTGCTCACTAAATGGAAGTCACATCAAAAAGATATTCTCGACCAGTTGAATCAAATCCCGCGCCCTCTCGCTGTCTTTACGGGACAAGATAATCTTGGTGCCAGTCTCATTGAGATATGCACGCGTGCGGGTATTCATGTACCCGAAGAGGTGGCAGTGCTGGGGGTGGATAACACCGATCTCCTCTGCGAAAGTGCCCCCGTTCCACTTTCCAGTGTGCGCACCCGCCTCGAAGAACTGGGCTATCAGGCGGCCCATCAACTCGATCGTTTAATGAGGAAGGAAATCAACAACCGGGCTGCACCTGCCTTGATTGCACCACACGGGATCGTAAGCCGTCAAAGCACCGATGTCCTCGCGGTGGATCATCCCGGCGTCTTCGCTGCCCTGCGCTACATCAAGGCGCACTTTTCCGAGCCCATTACAATCGACAGCGTAGTTGAATACACCGGCCTCTCAAAACGGGGACTGGAAAAAGCTTTCGAACAACACCTTGGGCGACCCCCCGCCAGTGAACTCAGGCGTGTCCGTCTCGACAAAGCCAAGCGTTTACTCACCGAAACCGACGACAAAATTGAATCCATCGCGCTGGATTGTGGCTACAGTAATAGTTCAAATTTGAGTTGTGCCTTTCGCCGCGACACCAGCATGTCACCACGGGAATACCGTGTGAAGTTCAGTCAGCACGAAGTAGCCGACGCCTAGGTAACACTACATTTTCTCAGTCAAGCACACTTATTTATAAGTGATACACGTAGTTCATTTCCTAGTAAAAAAGTGTTTTTATATTCAGCGATGGGAATCCCAATCTGTAAATTTATTTTGCTCACCTTCCTTTTTCTGAAAGAACATGCCGCATCAAAGAGCGAGCAACCCTTCTTGGCGCACTTACTTCCCCGAGGAACACTACGAGCTCTACGACCTAAATACCGATCCCGGGGAAAATAAAAATCTGTTTCACTCCGCGAAACCACTCAGCCTTAAACTCTCTCTTCTGCTCCACTCAAAACTCACTGAGATGCGTGCGGTCCAACCCGTGAGCGGTCAGTAGCGACCTACTCCGGAGACTTCATCGCATCTCAAGAAGCACCTGCTGCAAGGCATAATAAGCCGGCTTGGGAGCATAATCGTAATCAAAGATACAACCATCCAGATGTCGGTTTGCCTCCCAGGAATCGTCATCGCTCAGGTTCCAGACATTCCAAGTCACTTCACCACTGTGCCGCTTGCTTAAAAGCGTGCGCAATATCGCGACAAAGGTTTCGGCCTGCGCCTCATAGTCCTTCTTCTTTCGAAGCCAGACATTGTTCTCGGTCACGTGAAAGGAAAGATCATTTGCATGCGCCCGCTCAATCAAAGCTTCTAGATCTTCGATATTGGTTCCCTCTTTTTCCCAGCCCAGATTCACGTGCGCTTGCCATCCAATGCCGTCCACCCGCAGGCCATGCCCCCGGAGGTAATCTACCAAGTCAAAAATCCGATCCCATACCCTGGGGCTCACACTACCGTGCTGGTTGATGATTTGCTCAATGTCCGGCGCATGCTCATTCGCAATTTCAAAGGCCAATTTGATATAACGCGGTGGACGCAGGAAATGCGTCGCATCAAAACCCATTAAGGTCCATGGATTTTCCCATCGGTCAACCCCGGGCTTTGGACCAAACCAAACATTTCTTTTGGGTTCAATCGTTTCATTGACGACATCCATCCACTTCACTTGCGGCAAGCCATTGTAGCGCTGACAGAGCGCCGTCATGAAATCTACCATGCTTTTCTCGAGCTCTTCCGCGGTGCGGTCATCGCCCTTTGCCCACTTTGAGCACTGTGGACTGATCGGACCGTGAATACGGATCAACTGCCCGTGCTCAGCCGCGTTTTTAATCCATGCATCCGCAGCCTCCCAGTTCCACACCCCCGGTTTTGGATGGACCATCTGATGCTTGAAATCATTTTCCGGGGTGATGTAGCTGAATTCACGGTTGAACAAACCCGAAGTCCGGGAGGGCTTTTTCCAACCCGAGGTTCCCCCGATATAGACATTCCCCTCTGCGTAGTATCTCGCCGTGATCTCACGCAAGGGCATACCCTTCGGAATGGGCAATACCTCCGGCAACGCCGCCTCGAGGGTATTGAAAATTAGCAGGGCGCAGAATAGTGAGTATTTATAATGGAGCATAGGTGTATAATTTTTAAAGTATCCTAAGTTATCCAGAAAGCCTGTTGCACGCCTTAAAGTGTTGGCAAAGTGCTGCGTATCGCCCGCCCTATGGAAGAAGCTCACAAAGTCGCCAGCATAAGAAAAAGGGACTTGGATGACATAAATATAAGCAATTGTTAAATCTTGCCACGGCGCGCTTCCAATGCCTGCCGAATCTCCGCAGCCTTATCTTTGTTGATCGGGAAAAATTTCAAGAGCAGGAGCGCCGCAATCAAGGAACAGACCGGGATCAAAATGTAGCCCAGCCGCATGTTCCGATAGACCGCCTCACTTTGCATCCCTCCATCACTGGCATCAAACCCCGTCAACTCCAGCAAGGGACCCGAAACCAAAAGCCCACACAAAAACTCAGCTTCAATATCCATGAAAATATCGACGCAAAACTGCCCTCGCGGCGCTCCCCAGTCTTGAGTTCATCATAGTCCACCACATCCACCTGCATGGAGGGCAACATCAACCACAAGCCCGCATAACCCGCCCCAATGAAAGCGGTGTTGATCAACATCAACCACGGACAGTCTGGCGTGAAGGTCCACCAGGTCGAGCCGGCAGACAACAAAACCACGCATACCGAAAGCACGAGACATTTGTTTTTTCCAATCCGTTCCGACAGACGACGGAACAAGGGAATGAAACTTAAACTGAAGAGGGTATAAACGAGGGTGCCCCAACCCGCAAAGACCGCGCCACGTCCCCAGTCGCCACCCAGTACGTAATAGGTGCCCACATAGCGACCATAGCTGTCAAAGATAGCCGTACCCAACAAAAAGAAGACCGTGAAGCTACACAAAATCAAAAAAGCACGGTTCGATAGCGTCTCTTTTATGCTGGTGAACAAACCAATCTTTTTTTGATGCTTCCGTACCTGTTCATAATACCGCTCCTTGACAAATAGTGCCGGAATGAGACCCCCCACCAAAATCAAGACCGCAATCCCAAGACTCACGTAGCGCATCCCGTTCGCCGTGCTGGCCACCAATTCACCCGTTCCCGGTTCCGACACAAAAAAGAGCGGACGTAGCGTTATCCACCAAATCCAACCATTTAAAAGACCCGCAAGTGCCTGAAAATACCCCCGCACCTCCGTCACCCGCGTGCGCTCATGATAATCCGGCGTCATCTCCATCAGCATACTCTGATACGGCATGGCCCATATCGTAAAACTGGTGTAGAAAATAATACCAAAACCAATCACCCAAAACATGTTTTGTTCGGGGCTTAACCCCACCGGAAACCAAAATATCAAAGGATAAGTCAGCGCAGATAAAATAGCTCCCACAAAGATAAAGGGCCGGCGACGACCCCAGCGCGTACGGGCGTTGTCTGAAATCCAACCCATGATTGGATCGATAATTCCATCCCACAAACGCAGGGACATCAGAATGATCGCAACATAGAGCGGACGCATCTCCAACTCCATATTAAAAAGGGGATAGGCAATACTCACGAGGACCCAAACAGACAAGATATCCACCGGGCCTCCCAATGCGTAAGCCAATTTTTTGGGAAAGGGGACCCGGTCTTTTATGGCGACCGTTGCCGTTGGATCGTGGGGTTGACTCATCTAGACCTAATTAGGCCTGCATGCGCTCGGACGACAAGGGCATAACAGCATTATAAATTTGATTAAAAAAATGAGAATACGTAGAAAAAGAGAATGCGTTTTTTCATTTTTTTCACGCACGGCTTAAATGCATAATTGCATTTACCGAGCCCCTGAAAAGCCTGAAACTAAACTCCCTATCTTATTCCAGAAAATTTTCTACCGCGGCATGCGTTTACCAAGCATCAAAAATCTTATTCCCGGCATTACCCTGAGTATTGCCTGCGGTAGCTGCAGCTTCGCCGATTCCGTTGACGCAACCCTCCGGATCGAGGCTCATACCATCCTAGAGCGTACCGACCGCCACCGTCTCATCGGAACGAATTTATCTCTCTGGAGCCGGCAGCACATGATCGAAAATCCCGGGTTCCAGAATGATATCCGCGAGTGGCAACCGGGTTCTATTCGCATTCCCGGTGGTTCCTGGTCCAACGAATATTTTTGGAACGGTAATGGCGTGCGAATCGGCAATGAGCACGCCCCTGAAAATTTCAACACCCAGAAGCGTTCCCTGAACGGCACCTGGGACATCGACTATGGGGACTACAAGAAGGGCTTTCGCGTACATGGTGAAAACCACGCACTCTCCGACTACCATGGCGATCTTGACGTCAAAATCCAGCATGAGTGGATCAATAGCCTCGGCTCGGAAGCGATGGTCACCGTCAATGTTGGCTCCGGTTCCCCACGGATGGCGGCTGAATGGGTCAAGTGGGCCAATCGTACCAACGATTATCGCGTTCGCTACTGGGAAGTCGGCAACGAACTCAATGGCGATTGGGAACTCGGGCACCGTCTGCCGGACGGTTCCACTATGACCGGTGAGGTCTACGCTCAACGCTTCCTGCAATTTGCCCAAGCCATGCGCGCCGAGGATCCCTCCATCAAACTTGGCGGACCGGCCTGTTCCGACCTTGCACTTGATTTCGTGGAGGAACTCATCCGCGACGGCGGAGACGAACTCGATTTTGTAACCCTCCACGCCTACCCCGTGGGCGTCAGAACGAAGGCAAGCGAGCAGAAATTTGCCGCTATCGAGGAAATGCGAGCGGCCGTCCGCAAAGTACACCGGTGGATCGAAAAATACCAAGCTCCGCGTAAAGACGAAATCGAAATCGGCATCAGCGAATGGAATCTCAAGGTCAACGAAGATCGCGACACCGCCGATCTCATAAACGGAATTTGGTCGGCCCTCTGGATTGGTGCTTTGTTTGAGGAGGGCATCGACTTCGCCAACCAATGGGACCTCAGTACCTTCGTTAAAGAAGGAGGCCACAGCGCTTTTTATATGGATGAAGCAACTGGCGTCATTGTACCCAAAAGCCAATACTGGGCACTTTGGATGTGGGGCAACCTGATGGGTGACCAACTCGTAAAATCGAAAATCAAAGGTCACCAGCAGATCCGTAGTTTCGTCACACGTTCTGAAGCAGGCTTACAAGTCATGCTGATCAATACTTCGGAAGATCATCCCCTCACCCTGGAGATTCAAAACCCCGGAACCTCAGACAGCGCACAACTGCATACTTTTTCCGGCGCGGAATACTTTTGGGATCCGCATGCCCACAAGCCCCTCTGGAGCCGCCCGCCAAGCATTGAAGCCCTTACCCTCAACAAACGCATCCGCATCACCCTTCCAAAATTCAGCATCAGCGTTCTCGACCTTCCGTTCGAACCCACCCACCAACCCAAGGCATTGCCGGAACCCCCAACCGTTCAGCCAAATCTTGAGCTGCTCCTACCCGCACGCGCCGCCGCCGATCAAGCAATTGAAGGCTGGATTGTGGCGCACGATCCCGAAAAAGAAATCCCATACCTCAAACATTCCGACCCCATTCAGCTTAGCATTCAAGGCCCCGCTACCTTGAGCACCCAAACCGTCGTCCTTCAAAACGCCGCCGCTCCCTTCCGCATTGATCCCACAGGACCCGGCACCCTCACCATTCATGGAAAATCATCCGCTTTCTCTACTTGGCAAAAAATAGAACTCGTCGCCCTGCAGGAACGCGCGCTGACCTACTGGACCTTCGACAACCCCATCGACGAGTGGAACGCCAAAAGCACCTTCGAACTCGGATCGGAGTCCTCCATCCGACCCAACCAGTACGTCGCCGCCGCACGACTCTCCAAGGCCCTGCCCGCCCGCGATGCCGATCTCCTATTTCATTTTGAACCGCTCCCAAGAGACGAGCTGCCCTTTGAAAATGCCAGTGGGGTAATTGGTAAATTACGCGCCGCCCACAAGCTCGAGTGCGCCGACCCGAAAGCACGCATTAATATTATTTTACAAAGCGACGCCAATCACTGGATGCCCATCGGCTCGATTCCCCTACGCGTCATCAATGGAGCGTGGCAAAGCTTTGCCTTTACCGTTAAAGAGCCCGACCTACTCGATGCTATGAGCAAGCTATACGCCGTTCGTTTTCAAATCCAGGCAGACGCACCCATCACGGGAGACATCTACCTCGACGATCTTGGCTTCATCTTCCGCACCGGACTCTAGTGAAAAAAAACACCCTCGCCACACACTGCACCCTCGCGCTCTTCTTGACCGCGACACTGTTGACTGCCGAAAGGCCAAACGTGCTCTTTATTGCCGTCGACGACCTCAAACCGACCATCGGCGCTTACGGCAGCACCGTGCGCACCCCCGCGATGGATCGTATCGCGGCCCAGGGTACGACCTTTCTGAATGCCCATTGCCAACAAGCGGTTTGCGGCCCCTCCCGCGCCAGCATCATGACCGGCAAATACCCCGACTTCACCAAAGTCTGGGATCTTAAAACCACAATTCGCGACATTCATCCTGAAGTCCTGACCCTTTTCCAACACTTTAAAAACAATGGCTACCACGCCGTTGGAATGGGCAAGACCTTCGATCCGCGCAGTGTCGACAAAGGCTGCGATACCCGCTCCTGGAGTGAGCCCTATACTCAAACCTGGCACCTCGATTACAATGCCCGAACCGGCAAACCCATTGGTCATTACCACAACCCCAAAAGTAAACGCATTGCCGCCGGCTCAAACAATTCCAATTGGAATGCCGTCAACAAGCTGCTCTTCCAGAACGATGCCTGGCCCGTCGTGGAAGCCGAAGCAGTACCCGATGACGCCTATGACGATGGCGCCATCGCCGCCCACGCCGTCAAGACCCTCTCCAAACTTGCCAAGAAAAAACAGCCCTTCTTTCTGGCAGTCGGCTTCAAGAAACCCCACCTGCCCTTTGTCGCACCCAAAAAATATTGGGACCTATTCGACCGCGAAGCGATTGCCTTGGAACCCTATCAGGATGCGCCCGTAGGAGCACCAAACTTCGCCCAGCACGACTCTTCCGAACTTCGTTCCTATAACGGCGTTCCACAAAAAGGACCCATCGATGCCGCTACCCAGCGCGAACTTATTCACGGTTACTACGCCTGTGTTGCCTATATTGACGCGCAAATCGGCAGCATTCTCGATCAGCTCAAAACCCTTGGACTCGCCGATAACACCATCATCGTCCTCTGGGGCGATCACGGCTGGCACCTCGGCGACCACGGCCTTTGGTGCAAGCACACCAACTACGAACAGGCCACCCGCGTGCCGCTCATTATATCCAAACCCGGCGGCAAGCCTCAAAAAACGAATATGCCCGCTGAACTGACCGACCTTTTCCCCACCCTCTGCGACCTTGCAGGTATCCAAACCCCCAACAACCTCGACGGCACCAGCCTCGCCCCCACCCTACAGGACAAAAATACCCTCACCCGCGAATTTGCCATCAGCCAATTCCCGCGTGGCAAAATGATGGGTTACGCCCTCCGCGACGACCAATACCGTTTCGTCGCCTGGTTTAAAACCGGCGGCGACGGTGCCACACCGGGTGACCCCATCACCGCCACCGAACTCTATGACTACGCCGCCGATCCCCTCGAGCAGCGAAACCTTGCCATGGATCCAGAATACAAAGCTACCGTCGCCCAACTCTCCAATAAACTTTTCCGCTTCATCAATACTTTTAAAAACCTCTAAACCAACGCGCACCCGTCATGAAACAACCGCTCATCCACCTCGCCATCACACTGGCCGCCATCAGTTTGCTCGCGCCCCTGACAAGGGCCCAAAACGCCACGCCCGAGCGCCCTAACATCATCTTCTTTATTGCCGATGATATGCTGCCCCGGCATTTCAACTGCCTCCCACGGGGCAAAGGCAAAAACCTTACCCCCAACCTCGACCGCCTCGCCCGCGAAGGCACCCTTATGCTCCAACAGCATGTCGTCTCCCCCGTCTGTACCCCCAGTCGCTACAACGCCCTCACCGGCAACTTCGCCAGCCGTGCCACAAATCCTTATTTCACACAAAATACCAACAAGAACGGTCAGAGCGTCGTTGAATTCAACACTCACATCCTTCCTTCCGACCGCACCCTCCCCGCTCTCCTCAAAGCCGCCGGTTACACCACCGGTATGGCCGGCAAAAATCATGTCGTCGAGGTCTACGGCTTAAAGAAATTTCCCAACTTCGATGCCAGTGCCAAAGACCCTGCCAACAAGGCCCAACTCAAAGCCAACCACGACCACACCCGTCAGGCCATGCGCGAAATCGGCTTTGACTTCGCCGACAGCGTCTACCACAACAACCCCAGTTTTTTAGGC
>JAACDB010000019.1 GCA_009937095.1 Verrucomicrobiota bacterium | reverse complement strand
TTCCAAAGCGCATGTCCCCAGCCGCTTTGAACTCATCAAGAAAGGCCGTCCCCCAAATCCCCGCGAAATCCTCGAACCTGAGGCCCGCCGTGTTTCCCTTTTCTTCGACGAACTGATCCCCATCGAAGAAGATGAATTTGAGGACGCACTTCCCGAAGACCGCAAACCCGATAAATATATCGAACGCCTCGAGAGCGGGCGTCGCGCGTACCCCGTTTCTGACATTCGAAAATGGCTAAAACCCCAACCCCCGAAAGCGGTATGACAGAAGCCCCCCTCAGCGCGCTAGTGCTGCTCTTTGAAGGCTTCGAGGAAGTCGAAGCCCTCACCCCCGTGGATCTGCTCACCCGCGCCAATGTAGCCGTCACCCTTGCCGGTATTGATACCCCCGAAACCGTCACCGGACGCAGCGGCATATCCGTTCAGCTTGCCTGCGAACTGAAAGACCTGCCCATTCAGGACTTTGACTGCCTCATCCTGCCCGGCGGCCCGGGCATCGCAAAACTGCGCCGCCACCCCCTCCTTTGCAAAACCCTTCGCAAACAATACCAAAGCGGGCGCACCCTCGCTTGCATCTGTGCAGCTCCTCTCCTCATGCTCGATGCCGGCATCCTACCAGGCCCCGCATATACCTGCCACCCCTCCGCCGAAAACGAATTACCCGACGCACAAAACAAGGCCCTCGTCCGTGACCATGACTGCATCACCGCACGCGGCGCAGGCAACGCCCTCCCTTTTTCACTCGCCCTTATTCAGCATTTAATCGACAACGAAACTGCACACAGCATTGCCCGGGCAATTTGCTCTCCCGAAAATCCAAACCTTTAAAACTTTGGCGAAAACACAAAAACAACCGCTCCACGAACGGGAAATCCTCGTCCGCGATAGCTTCACCCCTGCGGAAAACGTCGTTTACCTCATGACATTACTCGCGGTCGGCATTTCCATTATCGCCGCCGACCCGCGCAGCTTCTGGCTACTGGGCACCATGATCATTCTCGTCCCACTTTGCATCGCAAATACCAAACTGCATGAATTGGTTCACCCCTTCCGCATCGACCATCTTTGGCGGCGCTATGGACTCCTGCTTTTGCCGGCAATCCTCATTGCCCTCCAGTATATGGCTGGAATTACTTCCCTTACCACCGAGACCCTCCAAATCAAAGAAGAAGTCTTCTTTATCCTTACCGATTCAAGCAAGTGGCTGCCAGCATCCACTCCCCCGAGCAAGCTAACCACCACCCTCACCCTCTTCGGCTTTATCTCTGTTTTCATCGTTAGCCTCAGCCTGTTCATTGTTCCCAAATCCATTATCTTTTTCAAACGCCTCCTACCGAAAATTTGTTTCCTTGCCGTCTTTGCCGCTATTATCGGATACCTGCAGAAAACCTTTGGGCTGACCAAGCCCTTCGCCTCCAACGGTACCGGAAAAGACGACTTCTTCGCCTTCTTCCCCTACGACGGTCACTGGGCAGCCTTTGCCTGTCTCTGGGCGGTAGTCTGCGCGGCTTTAAGCATGGAGCATATCCGTCAGGATCAAACAAAAGACTACCTTAATACCAACGGCCCTTGGTTCCTTTTTGGGGCGATCATCCTCGGCAGCACCGGACTGGTGGTGCACTCCAGCGGCCCGGGCGCGGTTCTGCTCTTGCTCCTTTCGTTTATGCTCTTGGCTACCTCAATTCAATTCATTCACTCCGGAGGCGACCGGAACCATAACTCGCTTACTCTTGTTTGCACACTCGGTAGTTGCATCCTCTTTGCCGCCGGAATTTTCAGACTCGTGGAAACCAACCCCGAGGCGATTCACTACAGCCAGTTACGCCAGTCCGCCCTTCAACTCTTCCTGGGACGACCACTCTTTGGCTGGGGTTTTGAAAGTTTTGCCCATGCCGCACCCTTCTTTAATAATGACAAAATCGGCAGCAGCCTCAACCTGCACGGCCAATCCGACCTCTTGCATTACCTCAGCGAATTCGGCCTCTTTGGCTGTTTTGTCATTGCAACCTTTATTCTGATTTTATCAACCCGCTACTTCCGACAAAAAGAGGAAAGCAGTTTCACTAACCATCTCCTTATTGCTTGCCTGAGTGTTATCATCATCGCCGCCATGGATAGCCCTTTCATGTCCCCCACCGTCACGCTAAGTTTTTGGGTTCTCTTTTTCAGTGCCTTACGCTACGCAACTATCAAACGCAATCAGGTCGATGAAGTGGACATTGAAGATACCGTTATGGTAAGCCCGCCGGAAGCCCGCCGCATTCCATTCTTCACCGGGGAACAGAACGAAAAAGAAATCTAAGCACATGCCTACTGCCCAAAATCAGCACTTTGATTACCTCGTCATTGGCGGTGGAAGCGGTGGTTATGCAGCCGCCCGCACCGCCCGCGAAACCTGCCAACGCGTCGCCATCGTCGATGCCGCCCCGGAACTCGGCGGCCTCTGCATCCTCCGGGGTTGCATGCCCTCCAAACCACTCCTTTACTCCGCTGAAGTCCTTCACCTCGCCCACCAGGCTGAAAAATTCGGCCTTCAAATCCCCAAAGCACAAGCCGACGGACAAGCCCTCCAACAACGCAAAAAGGCCCTCGTCCGCGAATTCGCCGAATACCGACAGGAACAACTCCAAAGCGACCGCTTCACCCTCTTTCGCCAGCGCGCCCGTTTCCGCGACCCCGACACCCTCGCGCTTGAGGACGGCACCCGCCTCACCGCCGATCACATCATGATCGCCACCGGTTCCACCGTCGCCACTCCGTCCATCTCGGGACTCGCCGATGTTCCGGCCTGGACCAGCGACGATGTCCTCGACCTCGACCGCGTTCCGGAATCGGTCATCGTGCTTGGTGGCGGTATCGTCGCCTGCGAACTCGCTCAGTTCCTCAACCGTATCGGCTCCCACATCATTCAAATCCAGCGCAGCCCCCGCCTCCTGAAAGCCTTTCCCACCGATGCCGCCGATACCCTCGCCCGTGCCTTTACCGACGCGGGTATCGAACTCCACACCGACACCGCTATTCAATCCATCTCACACGCAGCCGACGGCTTTACCGTAACTTTTACGCAGAACGGTGAATCCAAAACCGTACAAGCCGCCCATTGCCTCAATGCCCTCGGGCGCCGCCCGAACACCGCTTCCCTCAATCTCGAAGCGGCGGGCATCGAAACCCCGCCCTCCGGCCATATTGACTGCGATGCCCACCAGCGCAGCAGCAACCCGCGCATCTATGCCTGTGGCGATGTCGCGGGCCCGCACGAAATCGTTCACACAGCTATCCTTCAGGGCGAATGCGCCGCCCGCCACGCTACCGGACGTCACGCCAGCCCCGTCAATTACGACCACCTCGTCATTGTCGTCTTTACCGATCCTCAACTCGCAACTGTCGGACTCAACGAGTCACAACTCAAGGACCGAGGCATCGACTACCTCACCGCTGACTTCCCCTTCGACGACCACGGAAAATCTATTCTTATGGAAGCCAAATACGGCTACGTCAAAGTTTATGCCGCCCCTGACGGAACCGTCCTCGGTGCCGAATGCGTAAGCAAAGACGCCGGCGAACTCATCCACGCCCTCGCCGTCGCCGTTACCCTTCGCGCAAATGTCAACGACCTCCTCCAAGTGCATTGGTACCACCCCACCCTCTCAGAAATCTGGACCTATCCCCTCGAAGACATTCAGGACGCACTTCAAAATCAGTAACCGAATGATTCGAGCCTTCATGTGGGACGATGGCGGCCAGAAGAACATTGAACTTCCTACATTGAGCTCCCAACTTTCAAAGCCGCCTCCTCTTCTGGATGGCGGCCTTTTTTTCTTACAGTACTAACTTTTTCACATCAGTAAGTTAGGAGAAAAGATAAAGCAACCACCGTCAATTGCCCTGAATCCAGCAGTGCCGGAATCACTAATGCTTACTTATTAAAACGTATTAGCGTAGATGAGTTTATATCAGCGGCGTCGGCTATGCCCGCTCAGTGCAGCAGGCAGAAAAGCCCCACTTACCAAGCCCCGCGCTCGCCCTTTTTCAAACTCTTTGCCACCGCAACGAGGAGTTGCACGGTGTGTTCGACATCCGCAAGATCCACGACCTCGCTGGGGGTGTGCATATAGCGCAGAGGAATAGAAAGGAGTCCGGTCGCAATGCCCGCCTGTGCCACTTGAATGGCGCGTGCGTCGGTGCCGGTCGGACGTGAATACGCCTCGATCTGATAGGGAATCTTGGCTTTTTCCGCGACCGCGACGATGCGCTCGAAAATGACGGGGTTGATGTTCGGGCCGCGACACACAATTGGGCCGCCGCCCATCTTGAAGGCACCGTATTTACGCTGATCGCAATCGGGTGAATCCGTGGCGTGACCGACATCCACCGCAATGGCAAAATCGGGATTCTCGGAATACGCCGCCGTGATGGCACCGCGGGTGCCGATTTCCTCCTGCGTGGTAGCCGCCGCGGTGACCCGCGCCGCCAACTTACCTCTACCGGTCGCCAGACGCCGCACGGCCTCGAGTACCGCATAGGCACCCGCCTTGTCGTCAAAGGCCCGCGCGATGCCCACACTGCCGCACAACAATTCAAATCCCTGATCATAGACCGCGGCATCACCGATGCGCACCAAGGCTTCCGCTTCCGCTTTGGAATTGACCCCCAAGTCGATCCAGATCTGGTGGGTCTCGGGTACTTTTGTACGGTCTTCTGCGCTCATTAAATGAATGGCACGTTTACCGGTGACGCCCTTCACGATGCCCTGCTTCGTAAGAATGGAAACCCGCCGCCCGGAGATCATGGTTTTATCATGCCCGCCGAGGGTGTCGAAATAGACAAAGCCCTTGCTGTCGATATAGGTAATGATGAGCCCAAGTTCGTCGATATGCCCCGCAAAAAGAATAGAGGGATCGCCGTCCGGGTTCACGGTGGCAAAACGATTGCCCATGGTGTCCTTGCGATCAGCATCGACCACCGGCTCAATATGGGCATCCACTACGGCCTGCGCTTCATACTCATGCCCCGTGGGCGAACGCGCCTCCAAGAGATCAACGAGGAATTCCGGCGGGGTAAAAGGCTTGGCTTTTTTTTGTGTCGTTTGGCGGCTAGGTGTCTTTTTCTTTGGCATAAACATATCCTTAAGTAGGATCGCGGCAAATTGCACGTATTTTTAAAGCAGAAACCAAGTATCACGCAAATCAAACGGATGAGAAAAAGGAAACGACGAATGGACACAAATTCTGACGAATAAATCCACCTGCGTCATAGCGTGGAAGCGACACTTTTGTCGCTTTTCCGTCTCACCTAAAGCGGCAAGATTGCCGCTTCCATTATATACAATTAGCGTAGATGAGTGTATATTAAAGGTCGCCGGCTAGGCTGACTCCGTGCAGAAGCTGGAACTGGGAAGAACCCCAACCATCCTTCAGCCTTCGGTATTCGATGTTCGTAAGGGGTACCTTGAGTCCGGCATAGCCGGAAACGGCTCAAGCATAAGGCGTCAAGCGAAAGACACTGATCGAATGCGGGGGAAGCTGAAGGCAAAGGGAATGTGAACGTCCGTCCCACTCGATGGCTTCGGCTTCCAAGCCGCCGCAGTTGCCAAAGCCCAAACCGCCGTAGTCCTTAGCGTCGGAATTGAAAATTTCCTCCCAGTAACCAGCCTGTGGGACACCCACGCGGAAGCCCTCGCGCAAAACAGGGGTGAAGTTGCCCACGACTGCAAGCGTCTCTCCCCCGTCGGTCTTGCGGAGAAAGGACAGAGTGCTGTTGTCGCCGTCGGTGCAATTGATCCACTCAAATCCGTTGGAGTTACAATCGGCGGCAGCGAGGCCGGGCGTTTCGCGGTAAAGTCGGTTGAGGTCGCGGACGGCCCGCTGGATGCCGTCATGATCAGGGTATTGCAGGAGGTGCCAGTCAAGACTGCGGGCATAGGCCCACTCGGAAGATTGCCCAAAGTCGCAACCCATAAAGAGGGTCTTCTTTCCGGGCCAGAGCCACATGAGCCCATAGAGGCAGCGCAACTGGCGGGCTTTGTTGGAGATCGGCTCGCCGGGCATTTTGTAGAGCATGGAACCTTTGCCGTGAACGACCTCGTCGTGTGAAAAAACCTGAGTGAAATGCTCGCTGAATTGATAGAGCATACCAAAGGAAAGTTGATGGTGGGCGAACTTCCGGTGGATGGGATCCTGCTGCATGTATTCGAGGGTGTCGTGCATCCAGCCCATGTTCCATTTTAAGTCAAAGCCAAGACCGCCGTCGGCGGTGGGGGCAGTCACGCCGGGGAAGGAGGTCGATTCCTCGGCAATCATGAGGGTGCCGGGAAAGGCTTCATGTACCGCGTCGTTCACCGTGCGTAGAAAATCGATAGCTTCGAGGTTTTCGCGCCCACCGTGGCGGTTCGGGATCCATTCGCCCTCCTCGCGGGAATAGTCGAGGTAGAGCATGGAAGCGACTGCATCCACGCGCAGGCCGTCGATGTGATAGCGTTCACACCAAGCGAGGGCACTGGAAATAAGGAAGGAACGCACCTCGCTGCGCCCGAAGTTGAAGATAAGGGTGCCCCAGTCCTGATGGAATCCCTGCCGGGGGTCGGCGTGCTCGTAAAGGGCGGTGCCGTCAAACTGCCCGAGAGCGAAACTATCGGTCGGGAAGTGGGCGGGGACCCAGACCATAATGACGCCGATGCCGTGTTGATGGAGGGTATCGACGAGGAACATGAAATCCTGTGGGGAACCGAAGCGGTGGGTGGGTGCAAAGAATCCCGTGACCTGATAACCCCATGAACCGTCAAAGGGATGCTCCGCGAGGGGCATAAACTCCACGTGGGTGTAGTGCATGTCCTTGAGGTAATCCACTAATTCGGTGGCGAGCTCGCGGTAATTGAGCGGGCGATTAGCGTCTTCCACCACCGTGCGCCAGGAACCGAGGTGCACTTCGTAAATGCTTAGGGCTTCCTTTTTCCAATCGGTGACAGCCCGGCGGGCAGTCCAATCGCAGTCGTTCCATACATAGTCATCGAGCTTGCTGACGATGGAAGCGTTGTGCGGCGGGGCCTCAAATGCGGCACCGTAGGGGTCGGTCTTGAGATGAGGGTAGTTCTGCTGGCTGCCGATTTCGAATTTATATTTCGCGCCGGCTTCCAGGCCGGGCACAAAGAGTTCCCAGATGCCGGAGGCCCCGAGACTGCGCATGGGATAGTAACGTCCGTCCCAATGGTTAAAATCACCGACCACGGAAACGCGTTTCGCGTTGGGGGCCCAGACCGAAAAGGCCACCCCTGGGACGCCCTCGATTTCACGGGGGTGTGCGCCGAGCTTGTGATGCGCCTGCGGATCGTGCCCGCTGCAGAAATAATAGACATCCTCCTCGCTGAGCGTTGGCAGGAAGCAGTAGGGGTCGTGGAATTGGCGCAGCTCCCCATTGGATTGCTGCACCCGCAAGCGATAAGGGAAAACCGCTGCAGGACCTTGGATCACACCTTCAAATAAACCGTCTTCACTGAGGCGCTCGAGCGGATAACGCTTTTCCGGATCTGCAAGGTCCACGACTTCGCAACGCTCAACCCCACGCAAATAAGCCCGCACAACCAGTGCAGTCGCCCCGCCTTTTTTCGGCTTTATGGGGTGCATCCCCAAGAGCGCATGCGGTGCCCCGCAATTGGTGTGCGTGATCGATTCGAATTCGGCTTGGCTTAATATCACCCCAGCATGCAAAGCCCTAGGGCGAGTTCTGGCAAGTTTCATAAGCAATACTATCGCCTTTAAGCATTCCGCATACAAAAAGGCTTGTGCGGTCAAATGCCCCCACCATAGTTCAAAGCGTGTACGTCAAAACGAGGTCCTTCTTACTATTGAGCAGTTTGCCAGCAGCGCTTTTCGCGACCCTGCCCGAGCTGAGTTCCATCGACCCCATTGAGTACGATGAAGCAGAACAACGGCTTGTGGCGCGGGGCGACGCCCGCCTTAAGGTGGAAACCACCGAAGTCCGCGCCGACACCATCACCTACTATCAGGAATACGGCCTCGCCGATGCTTTGGGTGATGCCGCCATCATGCGCGAAGGGTACCGCATGGTCGGTGAACGCGTCAGCTTTGACGCGAACGATAACATCTTTTCGGTACAGGCTCCGCGCACCGGTGCTTGGCCACTTTATATCGAAGGCCAGGATGCCGGGGGAAGCATTGAAAATATGTCCCTCGAAGCATCCCATATCTATTATACCGACCCGGGATTCTTAACCCCCAATATCAAGGCCCGCAGCCTTCGCTTTAAAGAAGTTGACGAAAGAAAAAGCCTTCAAATCAAAGGTGCGACCTTTCGCATTGGCCCCGTCCCTTTCTTCTATCTTCCAAGCTTTACCTATTACTTAACGGAATCCCCCTTCTATTTTGACTTTGATGTGGGGAGTGACAGCACCCTGGGCACGTACCTGCAAACCACTACCCTCATTCCGCTTACCCCGGCTCTGCGACTCGGTGCCAATCTCGACTACTACAGTAAACGCGGCACGCTTGTAGGCCCCGCAGCCCAGTACGTTTACGATACCGGAACCCACCGTATGGTCGGCGCCTTCAGTTCGGGCTATATTGATGACCGTGGTAAAACCGGTACCGATGTGAACGGTCAAGCCATTG
This sequence comes from Verrucomicrobiota bacterium, assembly GCA_009937095.1. GTDB lineage: Bacteria > Verrucomicrobiota > Verrucomicrobiia > Opitutales > Coraliomargaritaceae > UBA7445. Next base: position 1,702 of record JAACDB010000019.1, on the reverse strand, counting down.
ATCCCAGCCGTAGTTACGCCGAGTGGCGGCACCAACACCAGATCGGTGAACGCGGCACCCTACTCGCCAACCTCAGCTATCGTTCCGATTCCGCTGTGATGCGCGATTTCAACGAATCCGTCTTTAAAAGAAACCAACGTCCCGATAATTTTGTAGAAGCGGTTTATGCCGGTGATAATTTCCTGCTCTCGGCCTTCACACGCTTCAACCCGAGTGACTTTGATCGCATTCAGGAACGCCTGCCGGAACTACAATTCGATTACCTCCCCACTCCAATTGGCGACTTAGGAGTCTATCAGTCCGGCGCGGCGAGTTACGCCCGCATCCGCGACGACCTCAATAATGTTCCCAGTTTAGACGGAACCACCTACCGCGCCTACGAACGCTTTGACCTGAGCTACCAACTCTTGCGACCGGTGCCCCTGAATAACTGGCTCAGCTTTACCCCGCTCGCCGCCGCCCGCCTCAGCCATTACATCAATCAGGAAACTAAATCCATCCTTGCGGTTAATCCTAAAGACAGCACCAGCCTTTCTCGTTACGCCCTTGGTTTCGACCTTGCTGCTCAGGCGCAGGCGACCTACGCCACCCGCAATGCCATCTGGGAAATTGAGGGCCTCCGCCATACCCTGCGCCCCGTCTTGAAATACCGCTACCTCAGCTCGCCTGCCGATAACGACGCCATTCAAATCGAGCGCCAAGCCTTGGACCTCAATCGCCCCATTCTGGATCTCAATGAACTGCGCCAACTCGATGCTGTCGGAGATGCCCACCTCGTCCGTATCGGTCTGGAAAATGAATTCCAAACCCGTGCTGAGGGCTATGGTTCGCGCTCCCTTGCAGCCCTCAATTTCTATCAGGACATCCTTCTGGAGCGGGAACAGGTGAAATACGACGGCACACAACCAAACACCTTGCACGCCACTTGGGTTGAGCTGCTTATCCAACCCGCGCCCTGGTTGAAATTTGACCTGGCCGCCCGTCTCTCCACCCAAAAAATGTCGCTGGAGGAACTGCGCACCCGCACGACTCTTTTGAGCGGGGATGCCTGGAGCCTGCGCCTCTCCACCGATCTCCTCCTTAGTGATATCGACCAATTCCGCCTCGCCTATATGCTCCGCCTCAGCGAAAACCAAAGCTTTATCGCCCACACCCGTTTTAATGCCGACACCGGAACCTTTGACTATACCAGCATCGGTCTCCACTCGCAACTTGGCTCAGCTTGGGAACTCCTCTATGAAATCACCCTTCGCGACGACCCCATCCGCGAAAGCGAACTTGAATTTACAGTCGGTCTGCGCTTGGTAGAACCTTAAAGCCCATGAAAGAAGCCCTTGTCCCGAATAATGATTTAGCGGTTCGCCTGCCCGCCTTTGAGGGTCCGCTGGATTTACTGCTCTACCTGATCCGTCGCAATGAGGTCGACATTTACGATATCCCCATCGTGACCGTCACCCAGCAATACATCGATATTCTGGGCTCCATGGATGAACTGGATCTCGAAGTCGCCGGTGAATTCTTTGTCATGGCCGCCACCCTCATGTATATCAAAAGTCGGCTCCTGCTCCCGAAAAAAGACCAGGGCACCAACGAAGATGTAGAGGATGAATCCATCGACCCGCGCTGGGAGCTGGTGCAACAACTGCTCGAATATAAAAAATTCAAAGAGGCCGCCGCAGAAATCGAAACCCTGATCCTCAAT
>JAACDB010000018.1 GCA_009937095.1 Verrucomicrobiota bacterium | reverse complement strand
GTTCGACGCGCAGGAGGGCGCTGTTCTTGATTTTGTTTTCACTGCGGAAAGTCTTGAGATCATAGTAAACTTTCCCGGAGCAAAGAATCAGGCGTTCGGTGTTTTTCTTGGTAATGCTGGTGTCATCAAGGATTGACCAAAATTCGTCATCGGTGAAGTCGGTGATTTTAGAAACGCATTCTTTGTGCCGAAGGAGGCTTTTGGGGGACATGATGATAAGGGGCTTTTTAAAAGCGCGTTTCATCTGTCGACGTAAGACGTGAAAGAGTTGTGCGGGGGTGGTGAGGTTGCAGACTTGTATGTTGTTTTCAGCACAGGCTTGGAGGAAACGTTCGAGGCGGGCAGAGGAGTGTTCGGGCCCTTGACCTTCGTAACCGTGTGGTAGGAGCATAACGATGCCACTGGAGCGTCCCCACTTGGACTCGCTGCTGGTTATGAATTGATCGATGATAACCTGTGCGCCGTTGACGAAGTCACCGAACTGCGCTTCCCAGATGCAGAGCATTTGTGGATAATCGAGGGAATAGCCGTAATCAAAACCAAGGACGGCAGCTTCGGATAGAAGGGAGTTGTGAACGCAGAACTGCGCTTGGTCATCGCTGAGGTCGAGCAGGTTGCAATAGCGCTCACGGGTTTCTTCGTCGTAGACCACGGCATGTCGATGACTGAAGGTGCCGCGTTTGGAATCTTGCCCGCTGATACGCACAGGGGTACCGTCAATCAAGAGACTGCCAATTGCGAGCGCTTCTCCAAGACCCCAGTCTATACCGCTGTCGTCTTCAAACGATTTGAAGCGCGCCGCCATTTGTCGCTGAACTTTCCGGTTAAGGTGAAAGCCTTTAGGAAATTCGGTATGTTTGGTAACGATGTGATGAAGATTCTTTTTGGAGACACGCGTTTCATAGCCCTTGAAATTATAGGGCGCTTGTTCCATTGCGTTGGAACCCTCGAAAGGGTCGAGGGGTGTTTCGTTATCCAGGGATTTGACGGATTCAAAAGCGGTTTCCAAGCGCTTTAGGTAGTCCTCTTTAAGGCTATCAACTTCGTTTTGGCTAAACTCTCCGCTGGCTACCAGTCGTTCTGCGAGGGAACGCCCAATCAGCGGCATGCTGGAAATAGTCTTGTAAAGGACGGGTTGGGTGAAGGCGGGTTCGTCGGATTCGTTATGCCCGTGCTTGCGCCAGCAATACATATCGATGACGACATCACAGCCAAAGGTTTGGCGGTAGTCGTAAGCGGCTTCGACAGCGGCGATGACGGCGAGGGGGTCGTTGCCGTTTACATGGAAAATCGGCGCCTCAACAATTTTGGCAACATCGGTGCAGTAGCGACTGGAGCGGGCGTCTTGAGGGCCAGTGGTAAAGCCGATCTGGTTGTTGACTACGATATGGATGGTGCCGCCGGTTCGGTAACCACCGAGTTGTGAGAAGTTGAAGACTTCCGCGACAATACCCTGACCGGCAATGGCAGCATCTCCGTGTATGAGAACAGGGAGGACACGTTTGCGCTCGAGGTCGCCGCGGATGCGTTGTCGGGCGCGCGACTTACCTTGCACAACGGGGTCAACGGCTTCCAAATGGCTGGGGTTGGCGGCTAAGCGCAATTCAACTTCGTGGCCGCTGGATGTTTTGCGGCGGGTCTCAAAGCCGAGGTGGTATTTCACGTCACCGTCACCGTAGATGGCATTGGGGACATAATTTTCTGAAAATTCGCGCAGGATGTAATCAAAGGATTTTCCTAGGAAATTGGCGAGGACGTTGAGCCGTCCCCGGTGAGCCATACCCATCACAATTTCATCCACCTGATTTTTATCAGAGCGTTCAAAGATGCTTTCAAGGCAGGCGATGAGGGTCTCGCCGCCTTCCAGTGAGAAACGTTTTTGACCCACAAAGCGCGTCTGCAAAAAGTCCTCAAACGTTTCGGCTTCGATAATGGTTCGGAGGATGCGCTTTTTTTCGTCTTTGGAAAAGCGGGGGATAAAACACTCCGGTTCAATGCGCGATTGAATCCAGCGACGTTTGGGAGTTTCCTGAATATGGATATATTCCGCGCCAATGGTGTGGCAGTAGGTTTTTTCAAGACGCTCTATCAGTTCACGGAGGGTCATTTCAACGCCGCCAAGATAGTTACCGGTATGAAAGACGGTGTCTAAATCCGCTTCGGTGAAACCCAGCCTTTCAAGGGTTAGGCGGGGATTGGCGGGGCGTTCCTTGGCGAGGGGATTGATCTTTGCGATCGTGTGGCCGTTGGAACGGTAAGCGTAAATGAGACCGATGGCACGTGCCTGTTTGGTGGTGTGATCCACCTCCTTTGGGCTGGTGGTGCCGTTTTTTGTCGCGGGATCCGTTGCTTGGGCAAGTTCAAAGCCTTCAAAGAAGGCGCGCCATTCGGCGTCCAGTTTGGCGGGCTCTGTAGACCAGATGCTGTAGTTCTGGTCAATCAAGTCAGCGTTCCAACGATTAGCGATGCTTGAGTGCTTCATCAACTTTATTTTATATTACGAATAGTGATAACGCTCTCTGGCGCAGTTACAATTTATGAATACAAAGTTTGTTTTATTATTCAAAATGCTAATACTGAGAACTCAATTTTGGGTTGAGCTTCCGGTGCCGGATGTCATGAGCTTTGAGGTATCAATATGGATGGATTGAAAACAGATTTGGAGATTGCCACGCAGTTGGTGCCCGCGCCGGAAGGTGATAGTTTGGTCAAGGCTTTGCAACGGCTTGATGCTGCTGTGGAGCAAGGTGAACTACCGAAGCAACTCCGGCACTACCTCGAACGACGCAGTTATGTAAAAGCGCTCGCATGGCTGGAAAACCCCGAGCTTCCGCATCAAGCATGAGTGGTAAGCGACAGGAGAAGCGATCCACTCAGGGAGGTGAGCGTTTGAATTTGAATCCTTTTGGGGACTTGCAAAGTGCGGGTCTGCCAGAGGGCAAAACTCAAAAAGCCAGACCCGTGGAAGGGCTTGCCAAGGGGAGTCGGGTAGAAATCAGGCGCGAGAAAGCGGGTCGCGGGGGCAAGACTGTTACAACTTTAAGCGCTTTTGCGACGCACCTAACACAGCGTGATTTGGAGCGACTGCTGAAAGATTTAAAACAAAGCTGTGCTTGTGGTGGTACCCTGAAGGGGCGGATTTTGGAACTTCAGGGGGATGTCTGTGAGCGCGTCGGTACGGAATTAGCCGCACGCGGGTTCAAGCCCGTTCGAGCTGGGGGATAGGCTCCAGCGGCTTTTTGCTGACCCTGCAGTTTTTAAGCCGTTTTTGCCTGCACGCCAAATTTTGTAAAATCGCCTCCGGTGGGATGCTGATAGGCCTGTAGGTTGAATTCAGGTAAGACCGAGATGAGGTGGTCAAAAAAGTCACCTTGGAGTCCTTCGTAATTCACCCATGCAGTATCGTTGCTGAAGGCATAAATTTCAAGAGGTAGGCCTGTTTCAGTCGGTGGTAGTTGGCGTACCATGAGAGTCATATCCTGGCGGATCTTTGCATGTTGGCGGATGTAGGCGAGGCAGTAGGCTCTAAAAGTGCCGATATTTGTAAGGCGGCGGGCGTTGAGCGAATCGCTGGGATCCACTTGTGCAGTGGTATTGTGATTTGTTAGGTCAGCGAGTTTGCCGTCGAAGTAATCACGGAGCAGATTAATCTTTTGAAGGCGTTGAAGGAGTTCGGAGTCCAGGAATTGAATACTATTAAGGTCAATATGAATGGCTCGCTTGATGCGCCGCGCGCCGGATTCGGTCATGCCGCGCCAGTTTTTGAACGATTCACTGATGAGGACATAGGTTGGAATGGTGGTAATGGTCTTGTCCCAGTTTTGAACCTTAACAGTGGTGAGGGAGACGTCGATAACATCGCCGTCGGCGCCACGGTTCGGCATTTCAATCCAGTCGCCCACCATCACCATATTGTTAACGGAGAGCTGAAAGCCCGCTACCAGTCCGAGGATGGCATCTTTGAAAATAAGCAGTAAAATCGCGGTGATCGCACCAAGTCCGGAAAAGAAAACAACCGGGGATTTGTTGAGTAGTGCTGCGAGAATGAAGATCAGGCCAATGAGGTTAATGACAAGTTTGGCAGCTTGAATGAAGCTCTTGGCTGGGTAACGCTTGCCGATCGAGGCGCTTTCCCATGCCTGGCGCAGGTAGTTTAAAACTCCGTCAATAACAAGGAGGAGAATGACTATGAAATAGGCATTTACTAAAACCTTTAGGAATGCCGCAAGTTGCGGGGAATTCAGAAAAATAGCGGGCGCGAGGAGATGAAGAATGATCGCGGAAGCGAGATGCGAGCCACGCAGCAGCACCTTATGCTCGATGAGCATATCATCCCATTGGGTTTTACTACGCCTAATGATCGGGTGAATGAGGTAGCGTATTAGGGCGCGGGTAAAGTAGTTGGCGAATGCCGCCAACAAAAAGAGGGCAAGCAAAGCAAGGCCAGCAGCGATCAGGTTGGCCGTTTCAGGGGAGAGACCCTGATTAGTGACCCAATGGGTTAGTGTTTCAGTATTCACGTAAATCCTAGGGGTGATAGAGTGAGCAAAATTGGCTCAGTAAGGAAGCTATATTTGATTGAACAAACAATAAAACTAGCTGACCAAGTGCAAGACGATATGATAAGAATTTATCTCACTCTGCTTTTGCCCATAGCCTTCCAAAGTGGTATCGCCCAAGTTAATAACACTGAGGTTATGCAAATAGTGCGGCAGTACGAAGCTACCCAGCGCAGTACCGCTCATCCGGAGGGAATTAATACCATCATTCGAAAAGGTACCCATAATGACGGTGATAAAAATTTTGAACTTACCCAGACTTGTAAAGCGCCCCACAAGATCCGTTATGAATATACGCTGGATGGCGTAAAAACTCAGATCGGTTACAGTGGGGAGATGGGTTGGCGACGCCTACAAAAAGGCGATGACGTTTCCGTTGATGATTATGTTGCGAAAGAATATGACTGGTTGAGGCAAAGTGCCGACTTCAAGGGGCCTCTTTTGAGAGCTCTCTATGGAGAGGCGGGAATAGAACTCACTCTGGTGGACACTGTTGTCATAGAAGGTCGTACCCTGCGCGTCATACTTGCTCGGATTGATGGCCAATTAGATGCTAAATATTATCTCAATGCGGTTTCATATTTTCTCGAGAAAGTCGTGTTTTTGGATAGCGAAGATCAAGTGTTTGAGGAAAATAATTACGGCGATTTTCGGCATATTGAAGGGATAGCGCTAGCTCGTAGCGTAAAGATTACAGGCAAAAATGGCTCCACCGCAACTTACCAATGGCGAGATCTCGAAATTAACCCGACGGTATATGATTTCTTCTTTGAGAAGCCTAAGTTTTGATCGCCTAGTTTTTCCCGTAGCTGTCGCTGTCACAATCGCCACCTAGTTGTTGCTCTACTTTGAGAACCTCAATGGTTTCTTCGAGATGGGCTTTGAAGCTCGCGAAGCGGGGTACGATGCCCCGGGTTTCAAGCAGGGACTGCTTGAGTTCGCCGGAAGTACAAAGGGTATGGATGGCTATATCCAGAACGCCCTCCGGTTCCTTGACCGATTGCAGGAAGCGAACCACCTCTCTGGGAATGCCAGCGCCAAATTTAATCTGTAATTCGATCAAACTGATAATTTCCGCTGCGATAGTATCAATAAGATCGTAGGAACCGCCTGGCTCGCTGGAAATCGGACGAATCCGTGCGACCCGATACGGTGTTTCCTGGGTAAGGGCTTCAAGGGCTACTCGCGTTAATCCCTGTAAAATTAGGTTTGAGGTGCCGTCGCTGTTAGTTTTGCAGGCACGAATCACCCCAACGCCCGCAACCATGCAAGGTGTCTCACTCTCCGGATCGGCCTCCGCAGATGTGTCCAGTGAAGCGACTGCAAAAACACGGTCGGATTTTAAAACTGCATTAAGCATTTCCCGATAGCGTGGTTCAAAAATGTAGAGGGGCATCATGGCATGCGGGAAAAGTACCGCACCGCTCATCGTCATTACGGGTACTTCGCTGGGAATCTCTATTTCCTGTTGCATGCTCAATTTATTTAAGTCCAGAAGTCCGGATGCAGTTGTTTTGGATCCGGTTGTTCAGTTTCTGCATAATACACCGCCATACGAAAAAAGCGAACGCGATCCGCAGGTAGTCCCTCATTTTTCTCCAGCGCATCCTCAAAAAGCACCTCCGGTGCCCGACCCTGTAGTTGAAAAACCTCCCGAATTCCCAAATCCAAAAGATTACGCGTCGCCTCCACGCTCATCCGCGGAATCTGCATCAAGGGCGAATTCAAAGCTTCGTAATCAACTTTCTTTTTGCGTCGTGGTTCCAGCATGACACCTTAATCAAACGTTCCCTGCTAAAACTCAAATCTTCAATCCCACTTTTTTTAAAGACAGCGCATCCAACTGTGACAGTCGATTGTCTCATTTGCCAAATTGGGACATAAAAGTGAGACATTTCGTCACTTTATGCGAGCATCGGTGCGGGTTGATTACTCCCTTTAAAATATTTATAACATTGCTTATCAATAACTTAAGATAATTTAATTCAGTTTGGCACAGGCATTGCAATGCAATTGGCATGTCTAAAATTATAGGTATCGATTTAGGAACAACGAATTCCTGCATGTCCGTCATGGAAGGCGGGGAACCCGTTGTCATTCCCAACTCCGAGGGTGCTCGCACGACTCCTTCGACTGTAGCCTTCGCTAAAAATGGCGAACGCTTAGTGGGGCAGGCAGCCAAACGCCAGGCCGTCACCAATCCCAATAACACCATTTTCTCCGCCAAACGTTTTATCGGGCGTAAATTTGATGAGGTTCAGGAAGAATCCGCCAGTTTGCCCTATAAAGTTGTGGCCGGTAAAAATGGCGACGCTTACATCGAGTGTGAAGTTGAAGGTAAGACCGAGACTTTCGCTCCCGAGCAAATAGCCGCCATGGTGCTTCAGAAGCTCAAAGCAGACGCCGAAGCGTACCTCGGAGAAAAAGTTACCGAGGCCGTTATCACCGTGCCTGCCTACTTTAATGACGCTCAGCGTCAGGCCACTAAAGACGCCGGACAAATTGCCGGCCTTGAAGTGAAGCGCATCATCAATGAACCGACTGCCGCCGCACTCGCCTATGGTCTCGACAAGGGACAGGACGAAGTGATCGCGGTTTACGACCTCGGTGGTGGCACTTTCGATATTTCGATTCTCGAAATCGGCGACGGTGTCTTTGAAGTGAAAGCGACCAACGGCGATACCCATCTCGGCGGTGACAACTGGGATAGCGCCCTGATCGACTTCCTCGTTGAGGAATTCAAAAAAGAACAGGGCATCGACCTGCGTTCCGATAAGATGGCGCTCCAACGCCTCAAGGAAGAGGGTGAAAAAGCCAAGATCGCGCTCTCCTCAACACAGAGCACCGATATCAACTTACCTTTCATTACTGCGGATGCCTCGGGTCCCAAGCACCTCAATGTCACCCTTACCCGCTCGAAGCTCGAGCAGATCTGTGAAAAGCTCTACAAGCGCACCATTCCTCCTTTCGAGTCTTGTCTGGCTGATTCCGGCCACAGCGCCTCTGATATTGGCGAACTTGTCCTCGTGGGTGGTATGACCCGCGCCCCCAAGGTCGTGGAAATTGCAAAAGACCTCACCGGCAAAGATCCCCACCAGGGCGTCAACCCCGACGAAGTCGTTGCCATCGGTGCCGCCATTCAGGGTGGTGTCCTTCAAGGTGACGTTCGCGATGTCCTGCTCCTCGATGTCACTCCGCTAACCCTCGCAATCGAGACCGCTGGTGAAGTGGCAACGCCCATGATTGAGCGCAACACCACTATCCCTTCCAAGAAAAGCCAAACCTTCTCTACCTACGCAGACAATCAAACTGCGGTGGATATCAAAGTCCTTCAGGGGGAGCGTCCCATGGCTAAGGATAATAAGATGCTTGGCACCTTCCGCCTCGACGGCATTCCCGCCGCCGCCCGCGGGGTTCCGCAAATCGAGGTAACTTTCGATATCGACGCCAACGGCATCCTGAACGTCAGCGCTAAGGACCAGGGCACCGGTAAGGAACAAAAGATCACGATCTCTGGCTCCTCCGGTCTCGATAAGGACGAAGTTGAAAAACTCAAACGCGAAGCCGAAGCCCACGCTGCCGAAGACGAAAGAATCAAGGCCGGCGTCGAAGCCCGCAACGAGTTGGACAATATCGTCTACCAGTCCGAGAAACAAATCGAGGAACTGGGCGAGAAGATCCCCGCCGATAAAAAGACCGAACTCGAAGACGCTATCAAGGAAGGTAAAGCCGTCCTGGAAAACAGCGAGGCCGATGTTGACGCTCTCAAGGCGCCCAAGGAAAAGATCATGACCATCATGCAATCCTTCGCGCAGGATCTCTACGGTCAGGCCGGTGCCGATGGTGCCGCAGGACCTCAACCTGGCGATCCCGCCGGGGCAGGGGAAAGCGCTTCAAAAGCGCCCGACGCTGATACCGTTGATGCCGACTTCGAAGTTGTCGATGACGACAAGAAAGACAGCTAATTCATCTAAACCACTATTATAAATCACCAACACTAATAAATAACCATGAAAATTAAACCACTCGGAGAACGCGTGCTCACAAAACGCATTGAAGAAGACGAACAGATCCGCGGCGGCATCATCATTCCCGATTCCGCTAAGGAAAAATCGCAGGAAGCTGAAGTTGTTGCCCTCGGCACCGGTAAAGAGGACGACCAGCCCTTCCACGTGAAAGTGGGTGACAAAGTGCTCCTCCCTACTTACGGCGGCAGCCAAGTCAAAATCGACGGCGTGGAATACACCCTTATCGATGAAAAAGACATCCTCGGTGTGGTCGCTTAAGTCCACATTTATAATCCAATAATCATTCTCAACGAAAAACTATTATGGCTAAACAAATTCTATTTGATGAAGCAGCACGCAAAAAGATCCTCACCGGTGTGGAGACGCTCTCCAAAGCGGTGAAGGTCACTCTCGGTCCCAAAGGCCGCAACGTCCTGCTCGATAAAAAATTCGGCGCTCCCTCCGTCACCAAAGACGGTGTCACCGTTGCCAAGGAAATCGAACTGTCCGATCCCTACGAAAACATGGGCGCCCAAATGGTGCGCGAAGTCGCTTCAAAAACCGCCGACTCCGCCGGTGACGGTACTACCACCGCCACTGTGCTCGCCGAGGCGATCTACCGCGAAGGCATCAAGAATGTCGCCGCCGGAGCCAATCCCATTTATCTCAAGCGCGGTATCGATAAAGCCGTTGCTTCCGCAACAGCCGCTTTCTCAAAGCAAAGCAAGAAGGTAAAAGACCGCGAGGAAATCCGCCAAGTCGCAACCGTCTCCGCTAACTGGGACACCGAAATCGGCGACATCATCGCTGAGGCCATGGACCGCGTCGGTAAAGACGGCACCATCACCGTTGAAGAAGCCAAGTCCATCGAAACCTCCCTCGACGTCGTCGAAGGTATGCAGTTCGACAAAGGCTACCTCAGCCCCTACTTCTGCACCAACGCCGAGACTCAGGAAGTCAGCTTCGACGACGCTTACATCCTCATTCACGAGAAAAAAATCTCCAACATCAACGAGATCCTTCCCCTTCTTCAAAATGTCGCAAAGTCCGGCAAACCCTTCCTCATCATTGCGGAAGACGTTGAAGGCGAAGCCCTCGCTGCCCTCGTGGTCAACAAGCTCCGCGGCACGCTCAACGTAGCTGCTGTCAAAGCTCCCGGCTTCGGCGACCGCCGCAAGGCCATGCTCGAAGACATCGCCGTCCTTACCGGCGGACGTTGCATCACCGAAGACCTCGGCATCAAACTCGAAAACGTTCAGCTCAGTGACCTCGGTCGCACCAAGCGTGTTGTTATCGACAAGGAAAACACCGTCATCGTTGAAGGTGCCGGCAAAAGCTCCGACATTCAGGGTCGCGTCAAGCAGATCCGCCGTCAAATCGAGGAAACCACCTCGGATTACGACCGTGAAAAACTGCAGGAACGCCTCGCCAAGATCGCTGGTGGAGTCGCTGTCATTAACGTCGGCGCTCAAACCGAGCCCGAAATGAAAGAAAAGAAGGACCGCGTCGACGACGCCCTGCACGCAACCCGTGCCGCTGTTGAAGAAGGCATCCTTCCCGGAGGTGGCGTAGCCCTCCTACGCGCAGCCAAAGCCATCGACACTGCCACTGGCGAACTCGACGGAGACGAAGCCCTTGGAGCCGCCATTGTGAGTCGCGCCATTGAAGCCCCCCTCCGTCAACTCTGCCAAAACGCCGGAGTCGAAGGTTCACTCGTAGTTTCCGAAGTCCTTAAATCCAAAGGCGCCAAAGGATACAACGTCGCCACCGGCGAATACGTTGACCTCCTTGCCGCCGGTATCGTTGACCCCGCCATGGTGACCCGCACTGCCTTGCAGAACGCCGGTTCCGTAGCTGGACTCCTCCTCACCACCGAATGCATGATCACCGACGAACCCGAGGAAAATGCACCTGCAGGTGGCGGCATGCCCGACATGGGCGGCATGGGTGGCATGGGCGGCATGATGTAGCCCAGGCCTTCAGCCGAGCAACGCGCTACAATTCAAGCCCGCCTCCCAGGCGGGCTTTTTTTGTTGCGGGCCAGTCTTTGTTTCCTCGAAGGGTTTTGGGAGCGCTGAATCCTCGCGCATTGAATGACCCTCCGGCGTCGTTCTTTGTCGATTCTGCATGCGATGGGGGCGCGGATTCAGGCTTGCGTGCGCTCACCGCGCAATGCTCCGGATTGGCCAGGCTTTGAATGGGTGGATGCGGCAACGCTGTTTGCGACCTCGGATATCGTGAGCCTGCATTGCCCGGAAACTGTGGAGAATCACAGGTTTGTGAATGCGGATCTTTTGGGAACTATGAAAGAGCGCGCCTTTTTGATCAATACCGCGCGCGGGGGATTAGTGGATGAAGCGGCGCTAGCGTCTGCTTTAAAGGAGGGTCAGCTCGCTGGAGCAGGGCTGGATGTGGTGGGAGTGGAGCCGATGGGGGCTGATAACCCGCTGCTGGGTGTGCCGAATTGTATCATCACGCCGCACTTAGCTTGGGCGAGTGAGCCGAGTCGGCGGCGCATGATTGATATCTCGGTCAAAAATATTTCGGTTTTTATGAATGGGTCGTCTCAAAATGTCGTGAATTAGGCTTCGGATGGGGCTGTGTCTTTAAGCTCGCATGTCTGCTTCTTTTATGTATCAGTATGGTCTTAATTGAGCCGTTCTTTTAGAGGACGGTTTTTTTGCTTCGGGGAATACGGTTCTTTTTTCGGCGCATTTTTATTTTCATCTTTGGGTCCTATGGATCCGTTATCTGAAGTGTTGTAGGATCGGGGTAGGGATGTTGTTTCTTATTCGCAATGCGCTGACTGAGCTACTCTCTTATGAAATTTTCTGATATGGGGCTTCGCCCTGAACTCGTATTGGCGGTTGAAGCCAAGGGCTACACGACGCCATCACCGATCCAAGCACGGGCCATCCCGGCTATCCTCGAAGGCCGTGATGTCCTCGGCGGTGCGCAAACGGGCACGGGTAAGACCGCGGCCTTTAGTCTGCCGATGTTGCAATTGCTGGCGGCATCTGAATTCAATGGTCAACACAAGCGACCACGTGCCCTGGTACTGGCGCCGACGCGTGAGTTGGCAGCACAGGTGCATCAAAGTATTCTGGATTATGGTGACGGGATGGGCATGCGCTCGGCGGTCATTTTTGGTGGCGTGGGTTTCCAACCGCAGATCGACCGCTTGCGTCGGGGGCTGGATATTATCGTGGCTACACCCGGTCGTTTGCTGGATTTGTGTCAGCGGGGCGAGGCGCAGCTATCGGGGGTTGAAATTCTGGTGCTCGACGAGGCGGATCGTATGTTGGATATGGGCTTCATTCATGACATTAAGAAGGTGCTGAAGCTGCTTCCGCATAAACGCCAAAACCTCTTTTTCTCGGCGACGTACTCAAATGAGGTGAAGCGACTAGCAGACTCAATGTTGGATAATCCGATCGAAGTGGAGGTTGCTGCCCGCAATGCAACCGCGGATCGGGTGGATCAGGAAGCTTATGTCGTAAGTCAAAGCGGGAAGCCACAATTCCTTGCGGACATGATTCAGATGGGTGATTGGTCGCAGGTCTTGGTTTTCACGCGGACAAAACATGGTGCGAATCGCTTGGCAAAACATTTGGATGGTCAGCGCATCGCTGCGATGGCGATTCACGGCAATAAAAGCCAATCGGCACGGGAAAAAGCCCTGGCCTTGTTTAAGTCGAATCGAATTCGGGTGCTAGTCGCTACGGATATCGCCGCGCGGGGTTTGGATATCGCGGATTTGCCGCATGTGGTGAATTACGAATTACCGAACATTCCGGAGGACTATGTGCACCGGATCGGGCGCACCGGACGCGCGGGAAAAGCAGGACAGGCGGTCTCTTTAGTGAGTGATGTGGAAGAAGGTTATCTCTGGGACATCGAGCGTTTACTTAAAAAAGAAATTGCACGCTACAAATTGAATGCGGAGGGCGAAAAGGTACGGGTGTCAAAACCCGCAACACGTTCTGCTTTGAAGCGTCCGGCACCCGGACAAAATAATCAACGTCGCGGCGGTGGTCCTCGCGGCGGGGGCGGTCCTCGTAGTGGCGGCAATGGAAGTCGCGGTAACAGCAGCAGTAGAAACCCAAGGCAGGGAGAGGCGAAGCGCGGCGGTGGTGCAAGCGGTGGACGCGGTCCCCGTTCGCGCGGACGCAATCGCTAGTACGTCAGAAAAGCCGACTCCTAGGGTAGACTTAAGCCTTAAGCGTCCGCTAGAAACAGAATAGCTAGTAAGATGCTATTAGAATCAATTTCTATTAATATCTCTTATTTACCCAGGCAAAATTTGGGTCTAGTCTTGGGATATGGCCACAAACAAACAACAGTTAGGCGATACAGGCGAGAAGTTGGTTTCTAGAAATATTCCTTGCCCAAAGTGCAAGCGTAAGGCGACATTGAAGCTTCTTCCTAAAAACTTCAAATGTACGGATCTCATATGTGATTTTTGTGGATACCTTGCTCAAGTTAAGACGAGTAAAAGCTCAAATCCATCTCAACTTCCAGATAGTATACTTGGAGCTGCTTGGGGTCCGCAGAAAGAAAGAATGGATAGCAGCGTTTATTTTCCGTTATTTCTAGTTTTGTATGACTCTCCAAAAAATTATGCTATCTACTATTTGCCTGCGGATTTACAGGATGAAGATATTTTTATGCCACGAAAACCTTTATCAAAAAATTCAAAAAGGGCTGGCTGGAGGGGTTTTAGATACAAT
>JAACDB010000089.1 GCA_009937095.1 Verrucomicrobiota bacterium | reverse complement strand
GTGAGCTTTGACCTCGCCCAGGTCACTAGCGGCGCGACCAGCTACCGCTTCAACGACAGCGCCAGCGGCTTGATCCTCGATATGAGCACTAATGACCGCTGGAAGGACGGAGGCAACCCGCAGGAGGCAGTCGGATTTACAACCAACTCTGATGCCCAACAAGGCTTTGTCGGTCTGGGGGTACTTGAAGAAACCAACGGTTTCACCATGACTTTTCGTTTCAACAAAACGATTCGTCTGGAAAGCTACACCATCAGCAGCATAGAAACTCCCTTTGATGGCGACGAGTTTGTCCGCCTGAGCGACGGCACCCAAACCACCCAGGAAGGCAACCGCGCGGTTGGTGACTACAACTTCGCCAACCGTTTTGAGGTGGCCGCCAATACCGATCTCACCCTCACCTCCATTAATCCCACCTACCCAACTGCCCCGAATGTGGATCAACACATCCTCTGGCGCCACTTCCGGGTCACCGTCATTCCCTAACCGGGCACTTATGGCCTCTATCTCGGTGGTCTTGTCCTTGCCCTCACTGTTTGCCGCAGAAAGCTTTTTAGCTAAGCGCTTCCCTTTGAGCAACTACCCCGACCAGTAACCACCCCGACCGGGCGAGCCGGTCACCCCTCCTTTAAAAGAAGGGAAGCTTTTTTGAGATAACCGGACGGTTGCGCCTTTTGAAAAGGAGGGGAGCTGTTGGAGTGAAAGCGGGAGGCGAGAGTAAGATTAAGAATTAAGCAGGAGACTGATTTAAGAAAGAAGCTCCTCCCCTGCCAAGGGGAGGTCACCTGCTTGTCAGGTGGGAGGGGTTTCAAGAGCCCTCACGCTACTCAAAAAAAAGGCGTGGCACCGAAGCACCACGCCTTTGGGAAAGCGCAAACTAACACGAAAGCGCTTTAGAAGTTGTAAGTCGCGCCCACTTCGTAAACGAAGGCGTCAGGACAGAAGCCGCCAAAGCTGGTTTTGCTACCATCTACAAGCTTATGTTCAAAATCTACATCACTGCCGCCAAGGTAACGACCGCCACCATAGATAGAGATGCTCTCGTTAAAGTGGTAACCCAAACTTAGCCCAACCTGATAGGCAAAGGATGTTTCGTCAGCCTAACTGTTGATACGATCAACTCGAGGTGAAGTGGCTTCATATACCTTGATTTCTTGCTCAACGTCAAGAACACCAAGTCCAGTATTAATCAATAAAGAGAACTGATCATTGAAGAAATACTCGTAGTTAAAGACAAACATGAACCGATTCAGATCAATCTCTTCCTCAAAGGCATTTAATCCCACGCCAAGGTTCCATTCATCGCCAATACCAGTTTGAAGGGCTCCGAAATCAGCAAAATTCTTTCTTGCTTTTGCAACGGAATTAAACGTCGTCCACTCAAAACCAAAGCTGAAGTTTTCTTCGAAGTACATACCGCCCTCAAGCGAGAATGAAGTTGCCGAGTCCAACTTGAGGTCCATGCCGGACATTGGAGCAAAACTTTTTGTTTTTCTCTTAATCCACCTTCGGAATCCAGATCGGCATAACCGACGGAACCCTTGACGTAGAAGTTTTTAGCAGATTGAGCACCGGCGGTGGCGAGGCCAGCGACGAGCAAAATGGATATGATTTTTGTGTATCGTTTCATATATTTATTATTGGTTATATTAGTTCAGCCTAACTAAGGCTTTAACGACACTTTAAAAATAGATGCGTTTGTCAACAATTATTTCACATAATGGCAATATGTATTTATTATATAAATAAACCGTATGTGCAGTATGTACGTTTTTAGGAACCGGCACAAAAAAAGACCCGGCCTTGAGAGCCGGGTCTTGGAAATTAGATTGGGTGCACCGCCAGGGTGCGGGCTTGCCTCGAGGAACTACCAAGTGCGCTTCTTGTGGCGATTGGACTTCAAGCGCTTGCGGCGCTTGTGGTTGTTCATTTTGAGACGGCGTTTCTTTTTGAGGTTACCCATATTAAATTTGCGGTGTTTGTTCGGAAAACCTCAAACAACTCATATTGGAGGCGGCTTGTAAAGCTTTTTTAAGGGGATTATTGCGGGGAGGGCGCGCTGAGGTTCATGCGGCGGAGGCAGTTTTGGAAGGGGCGCGGGCGGGGTGCGGTGATGGGTGCTTTATTCTGCGGGAGTTGAAGGGCGGCGAGATGGGCGGCGAGGCCATTAAAGAGCGGCTTGGCGACGGCATTTCCCCGGCGCGGGTTGCGGAATCCCCCGGCAACGGGACTGGGTGGGCCGCCGTAAAGAGCATCCCCCATGATGGGAATTCCGGCAAGGGCGGCATGGGCGCGTATTTGATGCGGGCGCAGGTAGCCGGCGCAGGCTTCCCACAGGCTCCAGTCTTCAGCAACGGCGAGACGGGTGAAACGGGTGGCGCGTTTTTTTCCCTTGGCGGTGGAAGGGATCATCTTGGGCTTGGTGTTGTGTGGCAGGAGGGGGGCATTCATGGTGCGGGTTTCCGTGCCGCCGTCTTCCCGGGCGAGGAAGTGAATGCGGGATTCGATGCGCCCGTCCCCGTATTGCTCGCGGAGGGTTGCGATAGCGGGACGGTTCAGCCCGAAGAGGGCGATGCCGCTGCATTCGGGATCTAGGTTGTAGATCGAACCGAAACAGGAGGCCTGGAGCCGGAGGAGTTCGGGTTTCTCGTTTTGCAGTTGGGCGTTGAGAGCGGAATCGAGGTTGGGGTATTTAAGGCTCCAGGGGTGCTCGCGCATGGCAACGGCGGGCGGCTTGGCAAGAGCAACCCAATCGTCAGTGAGGCCGAGGACCGGAAGGCGCAGGGGATCGGGGCCCAGGAAAGGCGGGGGAAGCCGAGGGCGGGTGGCGGGGAATTTTCGGGAGTCGCACTCAAGGTCTATCTAGGGCTACAAAAAAGCCCCGGTTCGGCAAGCGAATCCGAGGGCTGAAATGCTGAGATCGTAAGGACCAATTCCTAAGCGGAGGTGAGGTTCGCGCAACGTGCCTTGTGGCGGGCGATTTTGTTGGCGTGCACGAGTCCGGTCTTGCCGGCTTTGTCGAGGGCAGAAATGTAACCTTTAGTGGCTTCCGCAATGGCGTCCTTGTCACCGGATTCAGTGGCGGCAGACACTTTCTTGGAAAGGGTCTTGAGGCGACTCTTGACCTGACGGTTTTGAAGCGTGCGGGTTTCGGTCTTACGAATGTATTTTTGAGCTGATTTGGTATTAGCCATAAGTTATAAAGTTGAACGCGAGAGAAAGCCGCTTGGGAGGCGGGCTGTCAAGTGCTTAAATGGAGAAAAGAGGCGGGGAAGGTGTCGGTCCCGGAGTGCTATAAGCCGGATTTTGTCTCCGTTCCGCGAGGCGGAGCGGTGGACGTTCATTTATCTAGGCCGCCGGAGCGACCTCCCCGCCGGAGCGGGGTGCGGCATACCCGGAATCGTAGGACGGGCCGCCCGATTCCCTATTTTGCCTTGCACCGGAATGGGTTTATCCTGCCTCCATTGTTACCTCTGGAGCGGTGAGCTTTTACCTCCCCTTTTCACCCTTACCCCACGACAAGCGCGGGGCGGTATATTTTCTGTGACACTATCCGTCGCGACCGGTTGCCCTGCCGCGCCCCCGTTTTCACGGGGAATCCTGCCCTATGGTGTCCGGACTTTCCTCTCACCCCGAAGGGCAAGCGAACATCCACACGCCGGGACCGACGCTGAAAACCCTGAGTGATAAGGGCTTAAAAAGCAAGCTTGGAGTGCCCGCGCGGAGGTCGGATTTCCTTTTCATGCGCCTGTAATGCAAGAAAGCCCGAAGCATACGGGATGCTCCGGGCTTTAAAACAAGCAGATTAATTAACTACATAGAGTGCGTTTCCCTACCAGAGCACCTGCACGCGGGCACGGAAACCGTCGACTTCGGCGGTATCGGTTCCGGCGCCGTTTTCAGCTTCGGCATTTTCGTAGCCGGCCATGAAGGTGACGGCTTTGCTGTAGTAGTAATTGAGCCCGAGGTAGAAGGACTCGATCTCGTTGTCGGTACCGCTGACCGTGCCACCCTTGGGGGCGCGGCGGATGAGCTCATCGGTATCAATTAAATAGCGGTCGGCCTTGAGGACGGAGTAGCGGATGACCGGCTCGAGCTTATCCATTTTGTAGGAAGCGCGGAGGGCATACCCCGATACATCGCCGTAGCTACCGAGATCCCCGTTGAAGTATTCCCCGAGGAGGTTGAGGTCATTGAGCTTATAGTTTACATAAGCGGTGTAGGCGGTGACGTCCTGATTGATTGCAACTTTATTCGCATCCTCGGTCATATTATTGGACTGCGTACCCGCATCGAGACCAAGCGTAAGGTCGTCGTTGGCCCATTGCAGACGGCCGAAGACCGCCATGTCATTATTGGCTTCCGCACTTCCTAAGAGACGTGATCCTTCGCCTTGCGCACCGTTTACGAGCGCGGCGGCATAACTGAAGCCTCCTTCAAGGTCGCCCTTGATATGAAGCCCCGTGTGGCGCGAGGAGAAGTCGATGTCGTCCGCGAAGAAGCGGTTGGCAGCGGAACGCTCAATGGTGGGCAACTTCGAAGAGGAAGTCGTGTCCTCGAAGCCAAAAGGCACTTTCAAGAAACCCAACATTCCGGTAACACCGTTGTTGAACTTATAGCCAATGTAGGCCTTGTCGAAGTTGACGGCGTAGTCGCCCTCATCGCCATCACGGGCAAAATCGAGGACGGTCTCGGCATAAACCCCGTTTTGCAACTTGGCTTTTGCACCAAGGAAAAGACGGCGGAAGTAGAAATGCGAGGTGCTAGGCTTATCGGACCCGTTTTCCTGCATGGAAAGGCCATCGAATTGACCCTGAAGGCGTCCGTTAAAGCGAAGTTCAACGGTTTCCTTGCCTTGCGCCTTCATGGCTACGGGCGCATCAGCGGCTATCTCAGCTTCAACGGCCTGCACTTCAGCCTCGGTAAGGATTCCCTTCTTGACGAGGAGATCGAGCAAGGCGTCGCCGTTGGCTCCATATCCGCTCGCGGCGAATGTAATAATACCAAGGAGTATTGTTTTGTATATATTCATGTTAGTTTTTGGGTTAATTGAGTTGCGCGGCAACGGGGAACAGTATGCCACCCTTATGTTACGCATGGGTTAAGGAATTGTTACGGACAGGTGAATTGTTACAGATGCATGCTTTTTATTACAGAAATACCTGCCTGCGGCCTTAAACGTGCGGCTAGACTTGCGTCACGTTATTTCAAATTTCACACTACTGTCACATTGCTGTAATGTTCGCGCCACATAACCCCGCTAATATAAGGGCGAATTTAACGATACTCGTTGATTCCAAAACCTTACTTCTTAACACTAAGATTAGAACCATGAAAAAAATTATCTCTCTGCTATTTATTAGCTTCTCGTTCCTGCTTCTGGGAACGTCCCTTGTTTCCGCGAGTGAAACACTGGTCATTAAAGGTTCCGATACCCTAGGCGCGAAAATGGTGCCGCAACTTGCCGAGGCTTATAAGGCCAAGCTCAAGGCCGAGGGCCGTGAGATCGCCTTTGAAATCGCAGCGGAAGGTTCCTCTACGGGTGTGGCCTCGGTCATCGATGCCACCGCAGAAATCGGAATGTCCTCTCGTGACCCCAAGGAAAAAGAAATCGCCAAGGCAAAAGCCAAAGGTGTCGATATGAAAGCCCTGACCGTCGGCAAGGATGGCATCGCGATCATCGTGAATGAAGCGAACCCGCTGGAATCCATCAGCCTTGAGGAAATCGAGTTGATCTTTTCCGGTGATGTTACCGACTGGTCGGCTATCTCAATGGAAGCGGGCACGATCTCTGCCTACACTCGAAATACTTCATCCGGCACCTATGCAGTCTTCCAAAAGATGGGCATGAACTCCCGCGACTACGGCTCGGAAACCCAGAAAATGGCTGGCAATGAGCAAATCGCCTCGGAAGTGGCGAAGAACCCCAACGGAATCGGTTATGTTGGCCTTGCTTATATCAATACTCCGGGCGTCAAGGTGCTTCCCGTTGATGGCATTAATCCCGACGCCTCTGATTATCCCTTGGCGCGCCCGCTGTATTACCTGATCGATGGCAATGCCGCCCTGAGCGCAAATGCCAATGATTTTATCGGCTTCACCATGAGCCCTGCAGGTCAGGCAATCGTGACCCAGGTGTACTTTCTGCCCATTTACTAGGAGCAGAACCCCTTCCAACACCAAGCGGCGCAAAAAATCTTATTTTGCGCCGCTTGTTTGCTTGGCTTCATGCGCCGAGCCATTCATATCCTTTAGGCAGATGCAACCACGCGCCACCGACGACTCAAAACCAGCGGCTATGAACCTAATTCGATCCGCCTTTTCGACTAGCTTATGAGCGAAGATTTGCAGGCAAGCGAGCAAAGCGGCGTCCGCTTTACCCGACGCAAAAATGTCCTCTTTGGTAAGGATCGTGATTCCATTATCAAAGGGTTTTTTGGCAGTTCTGCCACCGTTGCCATTGTCGTCCTCGGCCTCATTACGATTTTTCTCTTTAAGGAAGGTGCCGGATTTCTAGGCAGCTACCATAAGAGCCTGCAGGAATACCGCCTCTCCGGGCTGGAATACGTCGATATCCTCAAGGAACCGCGCGATGATTTCAGCGCCCTGAATCGCTACCTCACCGACATTCGCGCGGAGTGGATCCAAAGCCTCAAAGCTCAGGGACTCACGAAAAAAGAAATGTCTGCCATCGTGACCGCCCCCGAAGCCAAAGCCCTCTTTTTGCGCTATCTTCGAACGGGATCTCAATTGCGGGGATTTATTAAGAAGAAGATGGATGCGGCCATTGAAGTGCGGGATCGCTTCATAACGAATGAAAATCTTCGTGAAACCGTTAACAATTACACCGCCGAAATTGAGGCGGTCAGCCAAACGGATTACGACCCGGAGGCAGAGGAACGCAGCCGCCATGCCCTACGCCTAAAGCAATACCTGCGCGAAAACACCCTGCCGGAAGCGGTATCGCAACGGACAACGGAAGTTATCGCCGGACTGGAAGGCGAGGCTCCCTTTGGCGAAGCGGCCCGCACCTTAATCCTCAAACTGCTGCAGGAGCAGTCCGAGGAAACCCGCCGCGCGATTCAGCCGGTCGATTTCAATAAAAGCATTGCGGTCATTACCGGCGACCAAGCGAGCTATGCCACTATCCTGACGAAAATGAAGGCCGACATCCACACCCTGCTGGATCAAGCCGATGCCATTGCGTTCAATAACCCCGCGCTTGAGAAACGGGTGGAACGTTTTGGAGAATTAAATGAGCAATTTCTTGCCTCCTTCCCCAAGCATAAGGCCAAGCTTGCCGTCTGGGATCAAAACGAGGCCATCCCGCCCTGGCGTGCCCTCGTAGCTTTCCTTACGGGAAAGGACTGGGTCACCGCCAGCGACCAGCAGGATTGGTACGGACTCCTTCCCCTCTTAAGCGGATCGCTGCTCATTTCCCTCATTGCCCTTCTCTTTGCAGTACCTTTTGGCGTGGGTGCTGCCATCTATGTAAACCAAATTGCCGGGCCGCTTGAGCGCAATCTCATCAAGCCCTACGTGGAATTTGTTTCTGCGATCCCCTCGGTCGTGATTGGTTTCTTCGGGGTGGTGGTCTTTGGTGAAGCTATCCGGCTACTCTCCCAATTTGAATTTATGGCATGGGTTCCTTTCTTTCCATTGCAGGAACGCCTTAATGCCTTCACTGCCGGCGGCCTCCTCGCGCTCATGGCTATTCCTACGATCTTTACCCTAGCGGAAGACGCCATTAACAACATCCCCCGCCACTTTAAAGAAGCCTCCTTTGCGGTGGGTGCCACCCGCTTACAAACCACCCTTCGCGTGATCGTGCCCTCTGCCCTCTCCGGTATAATCTCAGCGATCATGCTCGGTTTTGGCCGCGTCATCGGTGAAACCATGGTGGTGCTCCTTTGCGCCGGCACCCGCATCAAAATCCCTGACTTCACTGATGGTCTTGGGGTTTTCTTTCAACCGGTTCACACCATGACCGGCATTATCGCCCAGGAAATGGGTGAAGTCGTGCGCGGCAGCGTTCATTACCGCGCCCTCTTTATGGTCGGGATCGTCCTCTTCTTTGTCTCCCTTTTAATCAACTTCGGTGCCCAGTGGGTCGTTAAAAAATACCGCAGGGTCGGTGACTAAGCACACTTTAATTCGGCATGCCAAAACCTAAACGACATCGCTTCTCCATACGCCCCTCGCGGAAAAAGACCACCGAGGTGCTGGCGGTTAATCTCTTCCGCCTGATGACTTACTGCGTGATTCTTGCAGCGGCCTACATCTTTGTTGATATCGCGGTCAACGGCTCAAAAGCGGTCTTCCAAAGCAAAGCGCCCTTCATCAACACCCAGTTCCTAACCGAAAAACCGCAAACCCTGCACGTCTTTGAGCCCCTCGAGCCCTATAATGACCTGCAGCGCCTACACGGTCAAATCCTCCGGCTGGAAGCGAAACGAAAGGCCCTTGGCAAAAATGATGCCCAGCAGGACGCCGAATACGCGATTGAAATAAGCAGCCTGCAGACGGAGATGGAAACATTGGACGCACAACGCAAGGCAGGTCGTCTTAAATACAGCGACGACGAATTCCGCGCGCTCACAGAGACCCCCGACCCATCCAAATTTAAACACGAAACCTACGCATACAGTGGCGGCGGCATCGGCCCTGCCATCATCGGAACCTGCTTGCTGGTACTCGGTTCTATCGCGATTGCCCTGAGCCTCGGCCTCCTCTGCGCCATCTATTTAAGCGAATACAGCCGTCCCGGTAAAACCCTACAGGCCATTCGCCTCTCCGTCCTCAATCTCTCCGGCGTTCCCTCCATCGTCTTCGGTCTCTTTGGTTTTGGAATGTTTGTCCTCTTCTTTGGCTGGGGCGTCTCCATGATTGCCGGTTGGTTCACCCTCGCGATCATGGCACTCCCGGTAATCATCGCCGCCAGCGAGGAATCTATGCGTGCCATCCCCCGCGGCTTCCGGGAAGGCTCCCTCGCCCTCGGCGCAACGAAGTGGACTTCCATCCGCACCAACGTGCTACCCTATGCCCTTCCAGGGATTCTGACTCCGTCCATTATGGGCATTGCCCGCGTTGCAGGGGAAACCGCACCCATTATGTTCACCGCAGCCTACGCCCTGCGTGACCAGCTCCCCTGGGAAGGGCTCAAACAACCCACCGACTTCTTCTTTCAGGGCGTCATGGCGCTCCCCTACCATATCTATGTGGTCAGCTCCAAGATTCCACAAAACGAATACACCCGCGACATGCAGTACGGCACCGCTTTTGTGTTCTTATTCATCGTGGGTTTCTTTGCCCTCAGCAGCATCCTTCTGCGTATTAAAGTTCGCAGTAAATACAAATGGTAAGCCTCCGCTACCCACTCATAAATTTAACCTATCCGCGTCATGAACGAAGTAACTCCACCTATCTCCCCTACTCCGGAAAAGCCGATCATTGAAATCCGCAACTTCAATTTTGCCTACGGCTCCACTCAAGCCCTCTTCGACATCTCCATGGATATCGGCGAAAAAGAAGTAACCGCCCTCATCGGCCCCTCTGGTTGCGGGAAGTCCACCTTCCTCCGCTGCTTCAACCGAATGAATGATCTGATCGACAACACCCGCATCCCAAGCGGGGAAATCAAGATCAGTGGCGTTGATATTTATAACCGCGACGTTGATGTCATCGAACTACGCAAGCACGTGGGTATGGTATTCCAGAAGTCCAACCCCTTCCCCAAGTCCATTTACGATAATATTGCCTACGGCCTTCGCATTCAGGGGATCAAGCGCAAGAGCCAACTCGACTCGGTAGTGGAAGAGTGCCTTCGGGGCGCCGCGCTCTGGGACGAAGTCAAAGATCGCCTCAGCGAAAGCGCCCTTGGAATGTCCGGCGGCCAACAACAACGCCTCTGTATCGCTCGCGCACTGGCAGTAAAACCAGAGATCATTTTAATGGATGAGCCCTGCTCGGCACTCGACCCCGTCGCCACCGCCAAAGTGGAAGAACTTATTCATGGACTCAAAAAGGATTATACCATAGTGATTGTAACTCATAACATGCAGCAAGCTGCTCGCCTATCTGATCGCACCGCTTTTTTCTATCTGGGCAAATTGATTGAATACGGCCCTACCGAGCAAATCTTCATGAACCCCGAAAACCCTAAAACTGAAGCGTACGTCTCCGGACGTTTTGGCTAAAGCTCTTCACTTTCAACTTTAACCGCGAATCAACATGCAACGCTATTTTCACGACGAACTCCAAGAACTACGCAACAAGCTTATCCTCCTGGGCGAAAAATCCAACGAAGTCGCCCGAATGGCGATTGAAAGCCTTCTCGAGGGCGACCTTGAAAAAGTCGATGCCGTCCTTGCACTGGATGATGCCATTGACGATCTGGAAAAAGAAATCGGCCGCGCCTGCATGCGCTACATTAGCCTGCGGTCACCGGTATCAACAGATGTTCGCCTTATCCTGGTAGCGCTTAAGGCCAGCCATGACTTTGAGCGAGTTGGCGACGAAGCTCATACCATTGCCAGAAAAGCGAAGGATATCCTCACTCGTGAGGGACGCCTCAGCGAAACGTTGAAATTTGACGAGATGAGCCGTCTTGCTTCCCAGCTTCTGCATGATGCCATCACCTGCTTTGTCGAGGAAGACCTTGAGAAAGCCGAGGCCGTCATCCAGATGGACCACCAAGTCGATGCCCTCAACAACCATCACTTCGACACCCTTTCCGCCGAGGCCATGCATGGACAACTTTCTGACGCCACTCGTTTTGAGGCCGTCTTGATTTCCAAATCAATCGAGCGCATTGGCGACCATGCCAAGAATCTTGCCGAAGAAGTCATCTTCCTGCTAAAAGGTGATGAGTTTTAAAAAAGGATTTAAAAATAAAAGGGTAATTATAAGCTCTTCATTTGGCTCATAATTTGCTATTGCTTTAAGCTCTTCTGCTAAAGTCAACCAAGCTAAGAAGGAGTATTATTATGCCTATAAAAAAGAATTCTACCAAGAAGGCCGCTTCTAAAAAAGTTACGGCAAAGAAAGCACCGGCAAAAAAGACGCCTGCAAAGAAAGCAGCTAAGAAACCCGCTGCGAAAAAAGTAGCGGTCAAGAAAACTGCGGCCAAAAAGACGCCCGCGAAAAAGGCCCCTGCGAAAAAAATTAAACTTACCCGAATCATTGCTCGCGTCGATGTCGGCTTCGGCAATCAACTTTATATTCGTGGCGAAAATGGAGGACTGAGTTGGGAGCGCGGTATTCAAATGGAAAATGTCTCGGCCTACGAATGGCGATTCACCACCCATTATCCCGCCAAATCCATCGAGTTTAAATTCCTCATCAACGACGAACTTTGGTCCGAGGGCGAGAATGTCATCGTAATCGCAGGCGAAGAATCCATCAGCTCCCCGACCTTCTCCTGGTAAGGTGGCGCCTTGGCGTTTTCGCCCGGCTCAATCCTTGGTGATGGCATCCATCTCCGCCTTTAAGATGCCGGTGGCAGCTTCTACGGATTCTACCGCCATTAATGTTTCTGCGGGGATTTGCCGCACATCCACTTGGACCCGCGAAAAAGGCCAAGGGATAAAAAAGCCGTCCCAGGTGCTCAGCCGCCAGGCTCGAGAGTAATTTATGGAAAGCAAAAAAACTGATGATTCGGTCTCGCGGGCCAGCAGGGCCGCGCCGGGCTTCATCTCATACATCGGCCCGCGAGAGCCGTCCGGCGTGATGATGACGCTTTTGCCTGCCTGCCGCAGTGCGACCATTTCCCGAAGCGCCTCCCGACCCCGCCGATACCGCGACCCCCGAATGGGAAGAATGCCGTATAGGTTGAGTCCTGTTGTTATCCATGCCCCATCCTGGCTGGCGCTGACCAAAGCCGCCATTTTATTGGATGCTCCATAGGAACGCAGCAATTGCGGAGCCATGAACAAACGATTGTGCCAAAGCACGACCAAAGTAGGTGCTTCCCGCAATCGCATCAGTTTTGCCTTATGCTCCTCCGTAAAGCGAAAGCGCAAAGTAGCGCTCCAGATACTTACCAAGCCCACCAGGGCACGCATGGATAAACGCTTCCAAAAACTAAGATTGTGAGCTGGGTTCGCTTCACCTTTTGCCACTGGTACTTCTGTAGACATTCGGTGCAAGCTAGAGATTCTAATCCTTCCTGCAACCAAATCTTGACCGTCTGCGCCCTCGATGCTTCTTTCAAGCCCCTATGAATGCTCCTGCTGTCGCCAATACCGCCCTTATGGACGAAATCGTCGGTCTTTGTAAACGACGCGGATTCATCTTTCCCTCATCCGAAATCTACGGTGGCTACAATGGATTCTTTGACTACGGCCCCCTCGGCGTCGAACTGCGCAATAACATCAAGCAGGCCTGGTGGCGTCAATTCGTTCAGCAACGCGATGACATTGTCGGGCTGGACTCGAGCATCATCATGCACCCGCGCATCTGGCAGGCCTCCGGTCATGTCGACGGCTTCTCCGACCCGATGGTCGACTGCAAGGAATCCAAGAGCCGCTACCGCGCAGACCAGCTCTTTTATAGCCCCGTTAATTTAAATGATACTCCCTCGGGCTTTATTGCATTCATAGAAGGAACGGATGCGCCAACCCGCCTGAAACTTGCCAAGAAAATCCGCGATCTCGCGGGTGATAAAACCGCAAGCATCGACGAAGCTGCGCTTGGCGAGCAGGCCCGTGAATTCACTGAAAGTACCGAGGCAGAACGCGCCCAAACCCTCGGCCCCGAGGCAAGCGAACCTGGCACCCTCACCGAACCGCGCGAATTCAAGCTCATGTTTGAAACCAAAGTCGGGCCGCTCGCAGACGATTCCGCGGTCGCGTATCTGCGCCCTGAAACTGCGCAGGGTATTTTTGCAAACTATAAGAACGTCGTTGATACCGGACGGGTAAAACTTCCCTTCGGTATCGCCCAAATCGGTAAAGCCTTCCGCAACGAAATCACCCCGCGCAATTTCATTTTCCGTTCCCGCGAATTTGAGCAAATGGAAATCGAGTACTTTATTGCTCCCTCGGCAGACTGGAAGCACCTTCACCGAGAATGGCTCGACACCTGCATCGACTGGCTTGTTGCCATCGGACTGCCCCGCGAATCGATCACGGAAGATGTCCACCCCGAAGACAAACTCGCTTTTTATTCCCAAGCCACCACCGATCTCATGTTCCAATTTCCCCACGGGGAGCAGGAACTCTGGGGAATTGCCTGCCGCTCGGACTATGACCTCAAGCAACATCAGCAATTTTCCGGCAAATCGATGGAGTTTTTCGACGAAGCCTCCAAAGAGAAATTTGTGCCGCACGTAATTGAGCCTTCCCTCGGGGTAGACCGCACCTTGCTCGCCGTGCTAACAGCCGCCTATTGCGAAGACGAAGTACCCAACGACAAGGGCAAAACCGAGAAGCGCACCCTTCTGAAATTCAGCCCCCGTATCGCTCCCTACAAAGCCGCAGTCTTCCCGCTCCTCAAAAATAAACCCGAACTGGTCGAGCACGCCGAAGCTTTATATCGCAAACTGCAACGACGCTGGAATGTCTTCTACGACGCTTCCGGGGCCATCGGACGTCGTTACCGTCGTCAGGATGAAATCGGCACGCCTTTTGGTATCACCATCGACTTCGATACCATCGAAAAAGACGGCACCGTTACCTTACGCGACCGCGACACCTGCGAACAGAAACGCGTCAGCGAAGACGAGCTCTTTAAAATATTGGAAGCCGCGATCGAGGGTTAATCCTCGCCGTCTTCACCAATTGCCTCCACAGGGCAACCTTCCAGGGCTTCCTGGCAAAGCGCAACTTCCGCCTCGGACTCCGGTTGCTTGAAGACATAGGAATAGCCCCCGTCCTCGTAGCGAGTGAAGTTGTCCGGCGCGGTTTCGCGGCATAGATCGCAGTCGATACATTGTTCGTCAACGTAGAACTTGCCTTTTACATTTTCGGCCCATTTTTCATCTTTTTCTGCCATGCCTTAAATGCTACACAGAAATCCTCTAAGTCAAGCGGGAAGAACGGAACATGTGCCCTCCCATTAGGGTCTCGCAACTTGGCAAGCATCGCTTTCTTAATATGAGTACAACTTTATGATTTACGATCGTCCCTACATGCGCGAGCCGCGCCCGCCCGAGAGCAGCGCTCGCAGCGCCACCAGCTACCTGCTTTTTGGAACGGTTGCGGTCTTCATCCTGCAGCATGTTGTAAACGTCTTTTTCCCAGGACTTAACTACCGCTTCTTCCAGGAATGGTTTGCCCTCAGCGGAACCCATTTTCAAGAGCTCAAGGTTTGGACCCTCCTCAGTTACAGCTTCCTCCACAGCATCCAAACCTTGTGGCATATCATCGGCAATATGGCGGGGCTCTATTTCCTGGGGCGTATCATTGAGCCGCAACTCGGTCGCCAATCCTTTCTCATCCTCTATCTCGGCGGCGCCCTTGCCGGTGGTCTGCTCTACGTCCTCCTGCATTTCAACTCCAGCATGGTCGTGGTCGGAGCCTCCGCATCCGTTTTCGCGCTGATGGCATTCTTTTGCCTGCGTCACCCTGAAGAACCCATTACGCTCCTCCTTTTCTTTGTGCTCCCGGTTACCCTCAAGCCGAAGTATCTCCTTCGAATTGCCATTGCGATTTCCCTCTTTGGTTTACTCTTCTACGAGCTGGGCACCACCCGCTCGAGCATTGCCCACTCCGCACACCTTGGAGGACTCGGCTTTGGCTTCCTTTTTCACCATTACGGTCACCGCTTGAACTTCTCCACCCTATCAAACAATAAATCCGTCGGCATCGAGCTCCCCAAGTGGTTTGCCCGGCTCAAGAAACACCCGGCCCGTTACACCGTAAATCGCCCCTCCGCCAATCAAAACACCCAGGAAGTCGACCGCATCCTTGATAAAATCAGCGCCAAGGGATTTGATGCCCTCAGCCAAAAAGAAAAAGAAACACTCCATCGCGCACAGCAGGATTTATCCTAAGCCCTGTGGCAGCACACCTTTTCCTGAAACATGAATCGCTTAAAAAAAACTGCCTACAGCCTTGCCGTTCTCGCCATTTCCGGCCTCCCGCTCTTCGCGCTTGTCATCGAAGATGCCCCGCTCGCTCCCACCACTGAAATGGGCGACCAGACCCGCTGGGTCGTCAACACCATCAACAATCGCCATTACCTTCGCGATACCATTGGCGAGCTCGATGGAAAGGAAATCATCGAAGCCTACATAAAAAGTTTCGACTACGGTAAAATGCATTTTCTCCAGAGCGACCTGGATGAATTTCATTTTCGCTTTGCCGATGCCGTGGAAGCCTTCCTCCAAAAAGGCAATCTCTACGCCGCCTTTGAAATCTTTAAAATCTTTCGCGAACGCATTGAGGCAAGAACCGCCTGGATTCATGCCCGCCTAGAGCAGGACTTTGATTTCTCGGTCGAAGCGAGCTTTGTCACTGACCGCAAAGACGCGCCCTGGCCCACTACGACTCAAGAAGCCGATGCGCTCTGGGAAAAGCGCCTCAAATACGAACTGATCAACGAGATGCTCTCGCTCGCATCCGAGAGCAATCTGGACAAACTGGATTCTATCGAGCTCGAACAACTGGACTCCGGTTTTGAGGCAGATGAGGACGACTCCGAAGAAGATTTTGACCCGGAGTCCGTACTACGACTCCTCAACGATCCGGAATACTACGCGGACATTTTAAAACAGGCTAAAGCAAAGATCCATCGCCGCTACGAGCGTCGCCACGGCCTCATCCAACAAAGGGAAGCCGCCGAAGTACAGGAAGCCTACGTCAATTCCATGACTCAGCTCTTTGATCCGCATTCCTCCTTCCTCTCAGCCGATACCCTCGAAAATTTCAACTCTGCCGTACAAAATTCCTTTGTCGGGATTGGGGCCCTCCTTCAGGACGAGGATGGCATTTGTACCATCAAGGACATCCTTCCCGGTGGCCCTGCGGAAGCGTCGCGCAAGCTCGGCTCCGGAGATGAAATCCTAGGGGTCGCCCAAGGAAAAGACGGGGAATTTGAGGATATTGTCGACATGCAGCTCCGTTATGTCGTTCGCAAAATCAAAGGCAAAAAAGGCACCGTGGTGCGCCTGCTCATCCATCCAGCCGACACCGATCCATCCGCCCGCAAAGAAGTCTCTATTGTTCGGGGCGAAGTAAAGCTCACCGCTAACCTTGCCACCGCCCAACTTATTGAGGTGCCGAATGGTGCCAACAGTCCCAGCAAAATTGGCGTCATCAATCTTCCCTCATTCTATGGCAACATCGGCCTGGGCGACAACCTCACGACCACCTCTGCCGACATCGCGGAGTTGCTCAGCAAATTACAAAGCGCCGGCGCAGAGGGCCTCGTCCTTGACCTGCGCAACAATGGTGGCGGCTTGCTCTCGGAGGCGGTGCGGGTTGCCGGACTCTTCATCCCGACCGGGCCCGTGGTACAAGTTCGCGACAAAACCGGGCGGATCGATGTCTTGCCGGACAACGATCCCCGCATCCTTTGGAATGGGCCGCTCATCGTGCTTACCTCGCGCTTCAGTGCCTCTGCCTCCGAAATCGTTGCGGGTGCCCTCCGCGACCACGGACGCGCCCTCATCATCGGTAATTCCTCCACCCACGGCAAAGGCACGGTACAGGAAGTTTACCACATGAATACCCGTCCGGTTTTTAGCTTCCTCCCGCAATTCTCAAAGCCCAGCAGCACCGCCCGTCCCGTTGCCAGTAAGATCACCATCAAACAATTCTATCTCCCCGGCGGTACCTCCACTCAGCTCGAAGGTGTCCCCTCAGATATCACCCTGCCCTCCAGCAACGAGTTCCTCTCGATCGGGGAATCGGATCTCCCCCACGCTCTCCCCTGGGATCAAATTGACCCACTCGTGACCGAAACAGACTGGTCTACCATGGGGGTTTGCGGAGCGAACGACGCCCCTCTCATCGAAGCATTGGAACAAGCGAGTATGGCGCGGCAGGCAAGCCTTGAGGAGTTTGACTTCCTCAACAAACAAATCGCCTGGCGCAAGGAACGCTATGAAGAAAAAGCCGTTTCAATCCACCTTGCCAACCGGATCGCTCAAAAAATTGAAGACGAGGCTTACGCGGAACTTTTAAACGCGACTTACGAGACCTTGTGCGAGAAGAACTACCCCACCGAGGAATTCCTCACCCAAATAAGCGAAGAACAGGAAGCGCTCTCCGCGCAAAACCTGAGCGCAGAAACTGAAACAGAGGACTCCCCCACAGTAAGCGCGCAAACCGAAACAGAGAGCGATACCCCTGCAGGCGATGAAGAGGAGGAGGACGAGGAATCCTTTGACATCTATCTGCGCGAGACCGTACGCATCATGGCAGATTGGGTTATGGGCATTTCGCAAAAGCCCGCCCCCAAGATCGCTATCTCCAGCGAGTAAAGACTAGCCCTTCGGGCCCTTAAAGCGACGGCGCGAACCGATTCCATTGCCGCCTGAATTTCCCTTGAATTTGTGCTTCCCGCCGGAACCGTGCCCTTCACTGCGTTTGCGACCGGGACGATACCCCCCCTTGCGCTTGCCGTATGAACCTTTGCCGCCACCGCCTGCCGAGCGTGGGCGATCGCTGAAAGGTTCGGAATCTTCCGCCATTTTCTCGCTTTCGCGTTTGTCTTCTTCGCGCAAAAGATGAAACAGTCCGCTCGCGATTTCCGTAGGGGTATGCCCTGCGTCCAGCAAACGGTCGAACAAATGCCCGTAGCTTTCGGAAACACCCGCTTCGAGGAGATCGCGAACCTTGTCAAAGACCTTGTCTGCTTTGTACCCCTCCACTTCTTCCTGAGTGGGAATCTTGCACCGGGGAATCTTTTGGCGCGTATAACGCTCGATCGCCTCGAGCCGGTGAATGTCTCGCCCATAAACAAAGGTGATGGATTTTCCCGAGCGACCCGCGCGCCCGGTGCGCCCGATGCGGTGCACGTAATCCTCCGGATCGTAGGGCAAATCATAATTGAAAACCATACTGACATCGTCGACATCCAAACCCCGCGCCGCCACATCGGTCGCGACCAGCATTTCCAAATCACCCTCCTTGAACTTGCGAAAGACCCGTTCCCGCGTCCTTTGCTGAATGTCTCCGTGAATGTAGTCGGCCAGATAACCTCGTGCCACCAAGGCAGAGCAAGCTTCCTCCACCATTTGCTTGGTATTGCAAAAAACAATGCCCCGGGGCGCCGATTCCAAATCCAGCAAGCGGCACATGACTTCTATCTTAGAGCGATTCCGCACCTCGTAATAACTCTGTTCAATGGTATCAACCGTCAGGGCTTTACGTTCAATTGAAATCTTCTCGGCATCGCGACTGAAGGCCTTGATGAGCCCGCCCACTCCCTTGTTCATGGTGGCAGAAAAGAAAAGGGTTTGGCGATCATTGGGCAGGGCATCGAGGATCACCTCCATATCATCACGAAAACCCATATCCAGCATTCGGTCGGCCTCATCCAGAATACACATGCGAACAGCATCCCCTTTGAAATTGCCCCGCTTCATATGATCCATCAAGCGCCCGGGTGTTCCCACCACGACGTGAACCCCTCGACGGAGCGCCTTGACTTGTCGGTCCATGGGTGCGCCGCCGTAAACTGGAATCGCACCTAATCCGGGGAGGGCTGCTCCCAATCGGTGAATCTCTTCGCACACCTGCACCGCCAATTCCCGGGTTGGGCACAAGACCAGCACCTGCGTCTCCATTCGCGCAATATCAATCTGATTGAGCGCGGGCAGCGCAAAGGCAGCGGTCTTACCGGAACCGGTTTGCGAAAGCCCCACAATGTCGCGGCCTGCCAAAGCCACTGGAATAGTCTCTGCTTGGATCGGGGAAGGCGATTCATAGCCCAGGCGTTGAACGCCCTCTAAGAGTTCAGGGCATAGCCCTAGATCGGAAAATGTAGTTTGCATTCAGTGGTTCTCTGACTCGCTGTTATAAAAATTTACAAGAAGCGTCAGAGGGTGCATCCTTCCTAACAAAGGACAAGAACCCTTTTGGGGCAGCACATCCGGGCTTTAAATAATTTTTCAATATTGACATATTTATACCTAGCAAATAAATACGATGGTATGAATAAATTACTCCCC
>JAACDB010000088.1 GCA_009937095.1 Verrucomicrobiota bacterium | reverse complement strand
CGATACAAATCCGCTCAAAGGGTTTCTCGAAGAGCAGGAGGTTCATGGAATGAGCTAACGGCGGCGGCGGCCAAATTTGCTGGTGGAGGAATTCCGACGGCGGCGTTTGGGGGCCGCCTGTTCGGCGTCGCGAATCTGCGGTTCGTGGAAGTAATTGAAGCCTTCGAGTTTGCGCTGCGGGATGGGTTGATCGATGAATTTCTCGATGGCATCGATCTTGGCGGTTTCATCGGGCGCGAGAATGGTGGCGGCATCGCCCTCGCGCTGGGCACGACCCGTACGCCCAATACGGTGGACATAGTCTTCACAATGCTCGGGCACGTCGTAGTTTATGACGTGGGTAACGTTGGCGATATCAAGGCCACGGGAGGCAATATCAGTGGCTACCAGAATTTTGATCTCCCCGCTCTTGAATTGCTCAAGGGCTTTAGTGCGGGCTTTCTGCTGGAGGTTGGAATGCATGGCGGCGCAGTTGTAGTCGCGCTCGCTGAGCCAGCGGGCAATGCGATCCGCACCAACTTTCATGCGACAGAAAATGATCATGCTGTCGATGTCCATGCTCTCAATGAGGGCAATTAAGAGGTCAAATTTCTGCATGGCACCGACCGGATAGACCTCGTGCTTCACCGTTTCGGCGGGCGTTATCTTGATGGCAATGGCAATTTCTACCGGGTCTTTAAGGCTGCGTGCGATGAGACGCTTGATATCCTCGGAGACCGTTGCGGAAAAAAGGAGGGTCTGGCGCTTGGGGTTGCGGCAATGTTTGATGATGCGCTTGACGTCATCAATGAAACCCATGTCGAGCATGCGGTCGACTTCATCGAGGATGAGCAATTCAATGGAGCTGAGGTCGATACTTCCCTGCTCTACGTGGTCGAGAAGGCGTCCGGGGGTGGCAACGACGACATCCGCGCCTTTTTCGAGCGCGTCGCGTTGCGGTCCGTAACTGACTCCACCGTGCACCAGGGTGGTTTTAAGTTTGGTCTGCTCACCGTATTTCTCAAATTGACCCTGTACCTGAGCCGCCAATTCGCGGGTGGGGCCGAGGGCGAGGCAACGCGGGGGAGCGCCTTTTTTATGACCGCCCAGAATATGGAGGGCGGGTAAAGCAAAGGCGGCGGTCTTTCCCGTTCCGGTTTGTGCCGATCCGATGATGTCGCGTCCGGCTAAAATTTCCGGAATAGCCTGGGCTTGAATCGGAGTGGGCTGGGTATAACCCGAAGCCTCGATCGCCGAGAGAATAGTGGGTCCGAGACCCAGTTCTTTAAATGTCATATATATAAGGGTGTTGAAATGCCCGGCCTTTTCATCACCCGGGTCCATTAAAACGATATAAAAGATACGCTTTCTTACTGGGAATCAAGGAGAAAGCCCAACAGCCCTCAAAGCTGCTCATTGACAGTCGCTCGCTAAAAGCTAAAAAATGAAGGCCTTGATCCGTTGAAGTATTATGAATCCAGACTACCGAGGCCGCATTGCTCCCACTCCCACGGGTTATTTGCATTTGGGTCATGCGCGCACCTTCTGGATTGCAATGGAGCGGGCCGCTGAGGCAGGTGGACAACTGATCTACCGCGAGGAGGACCTTGACCCTCAGCGTTGCCGCAGGGAATACGCCGAAAGCGCAATTGAAGACCTGCGTTGGTTTGGTTGCGGGTGGCAGGAAGGCCCCGACTGCGGCGGCGGTCAAGGTCCCTATCGGCAAAGCGAACGCTACCCGCGCTTCCTCGAAGCATGGAAACGGGTAAAGGAGGGTGGCTTCATCTACCCCTGCGAGAAATCGCGTCGGGATGTCGCTAGTGCCACCCAAGCACCCCACGCTGACGACGAAAGCGAACCGCTCTACCCCGAGCATTGGCGTCCCCCCGTAGGAACGGGGCAAAACTTTAATGAACCGGGGGCGTTGAACTGGCGTTTCCGTGTGCCGGATCACCGGAGTCTGCATTTTGACGACCTGCGTCTGGGTCCCTGCGCTTTTGAATGTCTGCGCGATTTTGGTGACTTCCTTGTCTGGCGCAAAGATGGGGTGCCATCCTATGAACTTGCGGTGGTGGTCGATGATGCCGCCATGGGCATCACCGAAGTCGTGCGCGGCGAGGACCTACTGATCTCCACCGCCCGCCAGTTGCTGCTTTACGAAGCCTTACAATGCCCCGCTCCGGAATTTTACCACGCTCCTCTGGTGGTCGACCGCAACGGTCAGCGACTCGCCAAGCGCCACCGATCCCTCAGCCTGAGAGAATTACGCGTGGCGGGGCATTCGCCGGAAGCCTTGCGCTCGACAGAGGATTGGTGGTCTGGACTGGATGAAAATCCGGAATCCTGACGCACCCGCTAAAGCTTACCCGCCAGCAATTCCTTTAAATGCGCCACGTATTTTGCGGCTCCACCCTTCTGGTAACCCGTCTCAGCGAGTAATTTACCGTCTGCCGAAAGTAAAAGAATAGTCGGGAAACCGCGCACGCCATATTGTTGAGCGAGGGCTTCATTTTGCATTTTGATGGCCTCGGGTTGCGGCTTACCGCGCGGGAAATCCAGTTCTACCAGCACAAAAGCCTTCGAGGCAAAGGCAGCAAATTCAGGTTTACTGAAGACCTCTTTATCGAGGCGAATGCACCAACCGCACCAGTCGGATCCGGTGAAGTCGAGGAGCATGGGCTTACC
The DNA here is from genome assembly GCA_009937095.1 of Verrucomicrobiota bacterium. Taxonomy (GTDB): domain Bacteria; phylum Verrucomicrobiota; class Verrucomicrobiia; order Opitutales; family Coraliomargaritaceae; genus UBA7445. The sequence continues at coordinate 2,836 of JAACDB010000088.1, read as the reverse complement.
GCTGGCTTTGGCTTTGGCCTGCGCTGCCTCAAAATCCGTTTCCCAGGTAAGCCCTGCACCGTGCGCCACCACGCTTTTGGCATCGGTCGCCCCAAAGGCAAAGGCCGTCATACCGGACAAAGCTCCTAAAATAATTAGAAAGTATATTTTTTTGATCATATTGTATTTTTAGGTATATAATGCTTTTATGAATAAGCGATTACGTTTTTAACTATTGGAACTTATTGCCATTCCGACACTCACAATCTAATTAAGTTTACATGAATTTCTTATTTTTAATCATTATCCCGCTGTTGGTGGGTCTCTGGGCCCAAATGAAAGTTAAAAGCACTTACGGTAAATACGTGCAGGTGCCCTCTCGCGGCCGCATTACCGGGCGCGAAGCCGCCGCTGCTGTCATGCGCAATGCGGGTATACAGGATGTTGAGATCGTGGAGTGCCACGGAACCCTCACTGATCACTACGATCCCAGCCACAAACGTCTCGCCCTGAGCCAGGAGAACTTTCGTGGCACGAGCCTCGCCGCCCTTGGAGTCGCTGCTCACGAAGCCGGTCACGCTATTCAGCACAAGCAAGCCTACGCTCCCCTGAATCTTCGCATGGCCCTCGTTCCCATCACCAGTTTTGCCTCCCAACTTTTGCCGGTCGTCATGTTTGGTGGCTTTTTCTTCGGGGGCTTTGGCCCGCTGCTCCTCAATCTTGGCATTGGGGTTTACCTCGTTCTCACGGTTTTCCAACTCGTGACCCTCCCGGTAGAGTTTGACGCCAGCAAACGTGCCAAGCTGCAACTGGTGGATCTCGGGATTGTCGAACGCGATGAACTCGAGGGCGTCACCCGCACCCTAGACGCCGCCGCCTACACTTATGTCGCTGCATTTGTCTCCAGTCTCGGATGGCTCCTCTACCTCCTCGCAAGCCGGAGGTAAGTCTGCTTACACCTACCCTATCCCAAGCACCAGATGTATGTTTTTTTCGGGAAGAAAGCTCATTCTTTTTGGGCTCTATTGAAAAAAATCGTATTGCTGCTGTTTGTGCCCGTGCTCAGTCAAGCCCAGGCTTATAAAACCGCAATACGGCACGACGAACTCGTTGCAGAACTCACCGAACTGGGCACCACTATACCGACAGGCTCTGGTGTCGGCATCACTCAAGTTGAAGCTGGCTTTGGAACGGCGACTGCCATTTTACCTGACTCCACAAACGCGGAATTCAGTGGAAAAATAATTACCGATCAGGATGGCGGCAGTACGAATTCAAGCCACGCCACCACGGTCGGGAAAAATTTGTACGGCAACACCACCTCCGTTTCACCGGGCATCACTCAAGTTGATGTTTACGAGGCCAACAACTGGCTCAATATTTTAGGGTGGTATGGCGATACGCCACCTGTGGAAAGCAACCCGATCCAAAATCACAGTTGGGTTGGGTTTGATACTACCAGCAACGCCACCCTTCGTATGGACTATGCGGTGGGTCGCGATGAATTCTTACCGATAGTGGGCTTGAACAACTCTAACTACGGGGACCCAAATACAATCAGTGACATACCCAGTGTTTACGGCAGTATTTATAATGGTATCACCGTTGGCGTAAATGACGGCACCCACCGCTACGGCACCACCAGCTACGATGGGGTTGGGCGCACCAAGCCCGAAATTGTCGCGCCCAGTAGTTTTACCAGTTTCGCAACCCCCATGGTAGCTTCAGTGGCGGCATTTCTTATTGACGCCGCCGGGTCGGACACGGCGGCCCAAAAGTCGGTCACTCTGAAAGCAGTCATCCTGGCTGCGGCGGATAAATCCGTTTCACCGAACTGGGATCAAACGCCGACCCGACCGATTGACGAACAGTATGGTGCGGGTAAGCTCGACATTTATGAAAGCTATTTCATTCAACAAGGCGGGCAACAGAATGCCGGCAGTACCATTGGTTTGAGAGGTTGGAATTTGGCTACCATTACCAGTAGCAGTACCCATAGTTATACCATTACGGTACCCGCGGGATATGGATTGCGAAACCTCTCTGCCCTGGTCACTTGGAACCGAACCGTAAGCAGGCAACGGCAGGGACAGAATTTTAACTACATTCCCAGTCTAGCTAATTTAGCGCTGAATCTAAAGAATAACAACAATGGTAGTTCGCTTCAAAACAGCAACAGCTCCGTTGATAATATCGAACACATATGGCGTGATGCGAGCAACGCCCTCACCGCCGGTTCCTACACCCTGGAAGTTACCAGTAATACCAGTGCTGAATACGCCATCGCATGGCGCAGTGAACTCTATCAAGACTTTGCCACCTGGGCAACGAACGCCTTCGATGCCGGTGTTCCTGAAGCGGACCGTGACGCTACTGATGACCCCGACAGCGACAGTGTTAAAAATCTATTGGAGTTTGCGCTCGGTGGCGACCCCAGCGCGAAGGATTCCAGCATCCTACCGACTCAAACAAGAGTGGAAGACGGCGGTAGCAGTTATTTGGAACTGAGCTTCACGCGACCCAAGGATCTCTCGGGTATCACCTACACAGTACAGACCGCTGACGAGCTGGTCACTTGGCCAACTGACAGCTCCGGCGTGAACGCGAACCCCGTGATCGTGGACAATGGCGACGGCACCGAGACCCTGACCTACCGCCGCACCCAAGCGGTCAGCCCCAACTCCCGTGCCTTCATGCGCCTAAAAGTTAGTATCCCTTAGTGCTCATATTCGCTTGACCCGAAGCACCGCGCCCCGCATTTTACCGCTTCTCATTCGTCGGGCCGTAGCGCAGTCTGGTAGCGCACTTCGCTGGGGGTGAAGGGGTCGCAGGTTCAAATCCTGTCGGCCCGACCATG
>JAACDB010000087.1 GCA_009937095.1 Verrucomicrobiota bacterium | reverse complement strand
TCCGCCCAGCCGTAATGGGTGTTTCCGTTACTCGTGAATTTGAATCCGAAATATCCAGTGTCGCCCAGTGACCAACCGCCGTCGTTTAGGTCCGTGCCAAGGTAAAGATAGGATGAAACTGTGGATGACCAAAATGACAGGATCGAACGATTTCTTGCTGTAGGCGAAAAACTGAACCCATCGGATGTTGTGCCGAGATACGTTCCTCCAGTTAATTGCTTAAAATGTAATGGATTTCCATCTACTCCTGCGACCCGAGCATCGCCTAAATCTGCCATTTTTAAGACTGTCTGTATCGAAGAAGTAATGTTGGTGTATAAAGATGATAAGGTAAAACTAAAATCATCAGTCCCATCGTTATCGATGTCCCAATAAATCGTTCCAAGAGATGACGGCGTGGTGAGCCCGCCTGAGGGAACGGTGGGGGATGCGATGATCGCGGCTTCTGTGCTGACTCCCATCGCGATAGAAGCCGCAGTTAAACCAGTTAATTTTTCCAGAGATTGTTTTTTCATGAGAAATGTAAGATTGAGAAAATTTTACTTGGAAGTATAGTTACGATTTAAGCAGTTTATATACCATTTTCGCGTATAAAAACACCCCTTTGCAAGGGCAGATTTTTCACTCCCAGGCAATGCGGAGCGCCGACAGCGCCGGGCAATGCGTAGCATTGAGCCGGAAACATCGGAATAAAAAGCCGATGCTCGGGGGAGGGAAAATCTTGCCAAAGAATAGCCATTAACCAATCTCTCGCTTGCACGTGGGCGTAGCTCAGCTGGATAGAGCATCGGTTTTCTAAACCGACGGTCGGGGGTTCGAGTCCCTCCGCCCATGCGTGACGGCTCACCAAGTGCCTAGGTAAGCAATCCGTCGGCTTTGAGTCGTTCGACGAGTTGGAGGGCGATGCCGGAACGATTGAGGAGGTAGAGGTGCAGACCGGGGGCGCCGTTTTGAAGGAGCTCGCGCGCCTGAGCGTGCAGCCAGTCGAGACCGGCAGCCTCGACGGCAGCGGAATCGTCTCCAGCATCGGCAAGTTGTTGTTCGAGCGCCTCGGGTAAGCGGGCGTCGCACATGTCGCAGAAACGGCGGGCTTGTTCGAGCGAGGTAAGGGTCAGAAGCCCGGGGAGGATAGGGACCTCAATTCCGATGGCGCGGCAGCGATCGACAAAGTCGAAGTACACTTGGTTATCAAAGAAGAGTTGGGTGGTGATGAAACTGGCACCGGCATCGACCTTGCGTTTAAGGTTATGGAGGTCGGTCTCAAGGTCGTGGGCCTGTGGGTGTTTTTCGGGGTACCCGGCGACTGCGACGGCACATTCGGGGTAGTCTTCTTTAATAAGGGCAACCAGTTCGTTGGCGTAGGTCAGGCCGTCAGGGTGAGGGGTAAAGCCCTCGGCGTTTTGGGGCGGGTCACCACGAAGTGCCATGATTTGGTTCAGTCCGGCTGCTTTGAATTCAGCGATGATGGCCTTGAGTTCATCACGCGAATGACCGACGCAGGTCAGGTGAGGCATGATGTTATAGCCCAGATCGTTTTGCAGGCGTCGGGCGTATTCAAGGGTGCGGCTGCGGGTACTGCCGCCGGCACCGTAGGTAATAGAGGCAAAGTCGGGCTTCAGGGCGCGCAATTCCGATGCGGCTTGGAGGAGCTGTTCGGCCGCTTTTTCCGATTTGGGCGGGAAAAATTCAACCGACAAACTTGGCTCGGAAGAGGGAAAAATGACTGGGTTGCGCGAATCCATATTACGTATCAACATATAATGATATCTTGATGCGTAAAGCTTAAAGTCAAGGGAGCGAGATGGCCCTAAAAACCGTAAATTTCGATCCCGAGTTGGGTGGCTTCTTTGATTAAGGCAAATTTGTCGAGCAGGATGACGCTCCCGGCTTTGAGGGCAGCGGTTTGAATGCTATTGGCATGCATGACTTCCAGGGTTCGGGGGCCAAAGATGGGGATATCGAAGCGGTAGTCTTGTTTTTGTTTCACGGTCTTCACGAAAATGAGGCCATCGGTCTTAAAGCTACCGGCGCGTTGGAGCATGGGGTCGGTGCCTTCGTAGGCTTCGACCGCAAGAACGGTGCCTTTGCGCACGACACAGCCTTGTCCAATATCCAGATCGGCAGCCCCCTCGGCGATGCGGATGCCGTGTTCGAGGAATTCCGCGGGCACCTTCAATTTTCCAGGGGTCATCAGCCCGGGAGTGGCGATTTGATCATCGAGGCAGGCGCGGGCATCGAGCATCTGGATGCCGATTTGTTCAATTTCAGAGGCAATCGCTCCAAAGATGGTCTCGGCATTGCGAACCTTGAGACTGTTTAGGATGGCAAGGGCTTTGAGGTCGGGGTGTAGCCCGTGAAAGAGTCGTTTTGGGGTCACTTGTCCTGCCATGAGGGCAAACTGACATTCCAATTTTTTGAGGTGTTTGAGCATTTTGCCAAGTTGCCCAACTTTAATGGCGGCGCGTTCTTCAGGAGGAAAGGATTCAACGAGCGCGTCATCGGTCTCACCTTCCATGGAAATGAGACGGAGGGGGATGCCGGCATCACGAAAGCGCTGCCTTATAAGGGTTGGATAATAGCCTTTTCCCGCTATCAGGCCTACGGGCTGCCCCTCGTAGTCAGCAGGTATAAATTGAGATATCGCTGGGTTCATGGCTTTGGCTACTGTTTAAACGAATAGGGGCGGGCAGGTGCTTGGTCGAGGTAGTTGTTTGAAACCAACAACAGGGGCTGGGGTTCGAGCACTCCAGGAACGCTGCGGTAAATAACCCGCTTGCGAGCAAAATTAACAGCATTAGCTAGCTCCTGGGCTTTTATTTCTTTTCCATCAACCGTTCCCTGCTCGGTGACGATGCCACGGGCAGCACTTTGTTCGCTAATGCGCACGCTCTGTGGTTGGGCAATGAATTCCCGCTCCGTTCCATTTGGGTAGTAAAAAGTCAAAGTTCCTTCATAGGCAGAAACATTCATGCCAAGCGAATTCACCGAGATGACCGAGGTGGTCGAATGAACGCTCAGGTAACCGCTATGCATCTCGATTTTGAGGTTTGATAGGGGAGAAATGTGGACACAACTTAAACCAATGCGTCCCTCAATGATGCGAATATGGAGATTGGATACGGTGGGTTCGTATTCAAAACTAGTGCTATGTGGACTAAATGGAATTTGTTTGAATGCTTTAATTTCAATATGGGTGTTTTCCGTGAGAGCAAGGGCGACTCCATTGCTGAGCACGAGAAAAACTTCTGCATTGGCCTCGGTCTTTATGACCATGCCATCCATTTTTTCGCTTTGATGCAGTTTGAGGGCGGGCTTGGCTCCGTCGGGAGTTTGAGCCTCGACGGTTCCGCGAATGCTGGTAACAAAACCGAATCCGGTCTGCATCTCCTGAGCCTGTAAGCCAAGCCATGCGGTGACGCTGAGGCAAAGCAAAGAGATATGGGTCTTTGTGAATGGCATGGAAATCTTAACTAGTTAGCAACGAGGTTAACGATTTTTCCGGGAACGTAAATCTCGCGTCTCAGGGTTTTACCTTCGAGGAAGGCAGCAACTTTGGGGTGTGCTTTAGCGGCGACAATGGCGCTTTCTTGATCTACTCCGGCCGGGAGGTCGGCGTCGCCGCGGTACTTCCCGTTTACTTGAAAGACGATTTTGACCTTGTCCTGAACGAGCTGGGCGGGGTCATGCTCGGGCCAGCCGGCATGGGCGATACTTTTTGTGTGACCCATACGTTCCCAGAGTTCCTCCGCGATGTGCGGGGCAAGGGGTGCCAGCAACTGCAGGAAGATCTCGGTTGATTCGCGGGGCGTCGCGTCGGTCTTGGCGAGTTGGTTGACGCAGATCATCATTTGCGAAATCGCAGTATTGAAGGAAAGGGCTTCGTAGTCCTCGGTAACTTTTTTGATGGTGGCGTGGAGGGTGCGCGCAGACTCGGGATCGAGCGCTTTATCATCGGATAGGCGGGGCTTGCCGTTCTCATCCAGGACCAGACGCCAAACTTTTCTCAGGAAACGGGCAATGCCTTCAATGCCCTTGGTATTCCAGGGCTTGCTCGCTTCCAGGGGTCCGAGAAACATGAGGTAGAGGCGTAGCGCGTCTGCACCGTAACTTTCGATGATGGTCTCGGGATTGACGACGTTGCCGCGACTCTTGGACATTTTTTCGCCGTCCTCGCCTAAAATAATGCCTTGGTGAAAGAGCTTCTTGAAGGGCTCGGGATTGCTGACAACACCGAGGTCGTAAAGGACGTGGTGCCAGAAGCGTGCATAGAGCAGGTGCAGCACCGCGTGCTCTGCGCCACCGATGTAAAGGTCGGGGCAACCCCAGTATTTTTCCTTTTCAGGATCAATGGGGGCCTTGTCGTTTTTGGGATCTATGTAACGGAGGTAATACCAGCAGGAACCAGCCCACTGGGGCATGGTGTTGGTTTCGCGGGTAGCCGGAATCCAGCCCTCGTGTGCTTCGGAACTGGTTGTTCCATTGGCGGGGTCGAGGTAAACCTGCAACCAGTCGCCTGCTTTAGCGAGCGGGCTTTGCCCATCCGGGGAAGGGGTGTAGCTTTCAACTTCCGGTAGTTCCAGAGGGAGTTGTGTTTCGGGTAGAACGAGCGCACAGCGTTCTACGCCATCGATTTTTGCGGACACCGGATCACCTTCCGGCTTTAGGCTCGCATCGAGCTTTTGGTAATCCTCAGGGGCAACCCATAGCACGGGAAAAGGTTCGCCCCAGTAACGCTGGCGGGAAAAGAGCCAGTCGCGGAGCTTGTAATTGATCTCGGGTTTTCCGCGTCCCTCAGGGGCGAGTTGCTCGATGACTGCTTGCTTGGCGGCCTCAGAGTCCTTGCCGCTCAAGGAGCCGGATTGCATGAGCTTACCGGGGCCGGTGTAGGCTTCCGTTAGCAAACCCTCGGCGTCTTTTTCAGCAGAGCCGTCGTCCTCAATCACCTGAATGATTTCAAGGTCAAAAGCCTGAGCAAATTCGAAGTCGCGGCTATCGTGTGCGGGCACCGCCATGATGGCGCCCGTGCCGTAAGTCATGAGCACGTAATCAGCCACCCAGATGGGAATCGATTTTCCATTGATGGGATTGGTGGCAGTCGCGCCAGTCCAGACGCCGGATTTCTCCTTACTCAGCTCCGCGCGTTCGAGGTCGGACTTGCGTTTGGCTTTTTCGGCGTAGGCTTGTACTGCCTCGGATTGCTCTGCCGTGGTGATGGATTCGAGTAGGGGATGCTCGGGGGCGATGACCATATAGGTCGCGCCGTAAAGGGTGTCCGGGCGGGTGGTGAAGACTTCGAGGCTCCCCTTACCGCCGTCGATTTCAAAAGTGATTTCCGCGCCTTCCGAGCGTCCGATCCAGTTTTCCTGGAGACGTTTGGTGGAGTCGGGCCAATCGAGCTCTTTAAGCCCCGCGATAAGGCGTTCGGCATAGGCGGTAATGCGGAGGACCCATTGACGGATGGGTCGGCGCTCGACGGGGTAACTGCCGCGTTCCGAGCGCGGGCCCTCGGGGGTATTGAGGACCTCCTCGTTGGCCAGCACAGTGCCGAGTTCCGGACAGAACCAAACGGGTTTCTCGTCGACATAAGCGAGACCTTTGCGAAAGAGCTGACTGAAGATCCATTGCGTCCAGCGAAAATATCCCGGGTCGGTGGTATTGATTTCACGCTCCCAATCATAGGCAAAGCCCAGTTGGGTCAGTTGCTGGTTGAAGCGAGCCACGTTGGTTTCGGTGGTGTCGCGGGGATGCTTACCGGTCTTGATGGCGTATTGTTCAGTGGGAAGCCCGAAGGCATCCCAACCCATAGGGTGCAGAACATTGAAGCCGCAGGCTTTTTTGTAACGCTTGAGGGCATCGCTGGCGGTGTAGCCTTCAGGGTGCCCAATATGGAGACCCGCACCGGAGGGGTAGGGAAACATATCCAGCACGTAATAAGTCGGCTGCTGGGCAAAATCCACGGCCTGGTAGGTCTTTTGCTCGACCCAGTGGTTTTGCCACTTGGGTTCAATCTCGGAGAAATTGTATTCGTTGTGCTTGGAAGCCATAATTAAAAGTCCGCAATCAAGACGATTCCCTATGGATGCGTCAACGCCTCAAAATTAAGGAATGCTCCGCGCTTTTCAATTGATTCCAGCCGATTTGTGCCTTGAAATTAAAGGTATGAGAATTCGGACATCAGGCGCGGCGATTTGCATATGCTTCGCGTGCGCATTGAACCTGTCTGCCGAGGAAACCGTTAAAAGTCCGCTCGAGTCAGTGGAACGCCGGGCGGGTAGTATTCAGGAAAAGCGTGCTTCAATGCCGCAATGGAGCTCTAAAGAAAAGCTCAGCCTCACGGATAAACGCATGTCCTACAAAAGCTGGTCCAAACATTTTAGCTCGGTTGGTAGCAAGCGCGCCCCGGTTGAGGTTCAGGGTAAGGAACAACCCACCATTACCAAGTCACGCAAAGAATACTCGGTGCGCACACGCAAGATGTCCTCTATGGACGGCGAAAGGGCAGGTCTGGAAAAGAAAGCCCGCATCGGCACAAAAGACGAGCCCCTGCTTCTACGCGATGTCGAAACGTATGCCATGATGCTGCAAGGGGCGGCTTTTCAGGAAGAGATGGGCAGGCAATTGAGCCTCCGGGATTTGAATCGTTTTCAATTTCGCCGCAATCGCAGTGAATCGGCTATTCCGGTCAAGCAGGCAGGTAGCGGGGAGCGTTAAACCCGCTCCGCAGTCGTTTTTGCTTTTAAGCACGTCCAAAGCGGTTAATAAATGCCTACCATGCAGCATCTACCTCGTCTGGCATTATATATCGTACTCGCTTGTTTCGCTTCGTCTGCCTTCGGCGCAGGCGCTAAATCCGCTGGCACTGAAGGAGTACTCCCCAAGGCCCTGGAGCGCTATGTGGAGGTCGAAGCGACCTACGCTGCGGAGAACGGAATTGCCGCCGAGGAACTCAGTCTTTTGCAGCGCCTGAAAGCCCGCGCCGCTGATGATCCCATGAACTGGATCGCGTCGCTTATCTTTCTCCTCGCGATCATCCACACCTTTGCGGCAGGGCCCATCATGCAACTTGCCCACAAGGAAGAACACCGACATCAAAAAATGGTCGAGGCAGACACCCGCCGTTTTCACGGTGGCAAAGCCCCGGTTAGTTTTAAGGCGACCGCCTTGCATTTTTTCGGGGAAGTGGAAGCGATTTTCGGAATATGGGTACTACCGCTTCTCTTGGCGATAACCCTGACCCACGGCTGGCACGACGCCACCGCATATATCGATTCCCGCAATTTTACCGAACCGCTCTTTGTGGTCGTCATCATGGCCATTGCCGCTTCCCGTCCGGTGGTCATGTTTGCGGAGGGTGCCTTGCGCTCAGTTGCTTCCCTTGGTAAAGAATCACCCGCCGCCTGGTGGCTCTCGATCCTTATCATTGCGCCGCTTTTGGGCTCATTCATTACCGAACCTGCCGCCATGACCATTGCCGCCATGCTCCTCGGTCAGCAATTTTACCAGTACGATCCCACGCCCACTTTTAAATACGCTACCCTTGGATTGCTCTTTGTGAATATTTCGGTCGGCGGTACCCTCACGCATTTCGCAGCACCGCCTGTGCTTATGGTAGCGGGCAAATGGGAGTGGGACATGCCCTTTATGTTTACCCACTTTGGTTGGCGTGCGGTGCTTGGGATTTTGATCGTCACCTTTATTTACTTCCTGATTTTCCGTAAAAGCTTCGCCCATTTGAAGGACAGAGCGCAGGCAGAACAAGCCAACCAAGTTAAAGAACCGGTGGAGCCTGTGCCTACGTGGGTTATAGGCATCCATCTCGCTTTCCTGGCATGGACGGTTTTCACCTTGCACCATCCTCCGCTTTTCATCGGTGGTTTCCTCATCTTCGTGGCTTTTAACCTCGCCACCGTACATCACCAATACGCCATCAGTTTAAAAGGCCCTATTTTGGTCGGCTTTTTCCTAGCCGGGCTTGTTACCCACGGCGGCATGCAAGGTTGGTGGATCGCGCCAGTGCTATCAGCTTTGGGTGAGATCCCGCTCTTTATTGGCGCTACCGTATTAACAGCCTTTAATGACAATGCCGCCATTACCTTCCTGGCGGCGCAGGTACCTGCTTTTGCCAACGGAGTGGATGGAGCGACTGCGCTGCAATACGCCGTTGTCGCCGGTGCGGTTACCGGAGGTGGTCTGACCGTGATCGCCAATGCGCCCAATCCCGCCGGTCAAAGCATCCTCAGTAAATATTTCTCCGGAGGCGTCTCGCCCCTGAAGCTCTTATTGGGAGCGCTTTTCCCGACGCTAGTCATGGCGGTCATGTTTATGGTCTTGCCGCATTAGGCAGCGCAGCCACAGGCTCAGTCCGTTTTTTTCCATCGGCAATGGTGGCGATTGGCAGCGACGCGCTCATAACACCAATCGCGCAAGGCCTTGGGTGCCACCGCAAGCACCCGCGCAAATAAACGCCAAAAACCGCCGATTTCAATCAGCGCGTGCAAGACCGCATCCGAACGCAGGTGCCGTTTTGCAGAATCCTTTGCGCTCAAAAAAACTGCGGTCTTCAAATCCTGGGTTAATTCGAGCGGTAGCAAGGCTGCCGCTTCCGGACTCTGGAGCGCGAGGAATTTAAGCCGCTTCTCCCGGTCGCGACGCCGCAAGAAGTCCACCGCCCCGGTGCACAAGCCGCAATCGCCATCATAAAAAAACGTCCCTCCCATTCAGCGAATATACCGCTTACCGAAAATTTGTCCATCCCTGCTGCGATTTCCAACCCTTCCGCTTGCAGAACCCGAGTTGCTCCACACGCTGTAGCTGTGGATTTCAAATTAGAGAGCGCATACACACCGGACGGGGATCAACCCGAGGCGATCCAATCCCTTGTGCGCGGTATAAAGGCAGGGGAGACCCGTCAAACCCTGCTGGGGGTCACCGGTTCGGGTAAAACCTTTACCATGGCGAATGTTATTCAGGAACTCCAGCGACCCGCCCTGATCATCTCGCACAACAAAACCCTCGCCGCTCAGCTTTACTCAGAGTTCAAATCCTTCTTTCCCGAAAACGCCGTCGAGTATTTCGTCAGTTATTACGACTACTATCAACCCGAAGCCTACATCCCCCAAACGGACACCTACATAGAGAAGGATTCCTCTATCAATGAAGAGATCGAACGTTTACGGATCGCGGCCTCCTCTTCCTTGAGCAGTCGTCGGGATGTCATCGTGGTCGCTTCGGTTTCCTGTATCTATGGTCTCGGTTCCCCTGAGGACTTCAAGGAAATGATGCTGCCCCTCAGTCCGGGGATGGAGATATCGCGCGATGACCTCCTCGAGCGGCTGGTCGAGATACTCTACAACCGCAACGATATCGATTTCAAACGCTGTACCTTTCGCGCCCGCGGTGACGTGGTGGATGTTTTTCCCGCCTACCTCGAGACCGCTATTCGCATCGACTTCTGGGGCGATGAAATCGAATCCATTCGCGAGTTGGACCTATTGACTGGCGAGACCGGTGGTGCTTTGGAACGCTTCCATTTGTATCCAGCCACCCAATACGTGACTCCTAAGGATAAAATTAAAAAAGCGATCCAGGGCATCCGTGCCGAACTCGACGAACGCGTGGCATGGTTCGAATCGCAAAACCGACTCCTCGAAGCCCAGCGCATTAAAATGCGTACGGAGTACGACATCGAACTTTTGCAGGAGATGGGCTTCTGTACCGGCATCGAGAATTACTCCCGTTACCTCGCCGACCGCAAACCCGGCGAGCGACCTTTCTGTCTCGTCGATTTCTTCCCCGACGATTTTCTTCTCTTTGTCGATGAAAGCCATGCGACGTTACCGCAGGTACGCGCCATGTATAACGGCGACCGCGCCCGCAAGGAGCGCCTCGTCGATTACGGCTTCCGCTTGCCCTCGGCCCTCGATAACCGCCCCCAAACCTTTGAGGAATTTGAGTCCATCAGCGGGCAAACCGTTTATGTCTCGGCCACACCCGCGAAGCACGAGATGGAGGTTTCCAAAACGGTAGCCGAGCAGGTTATCCGACCCACGGGCTTGCTCGACCCTGAGTTGGAGATTCGTCCCATTAAAGGTCAGGTTGAGGATGTCATGGGTGCGGTTCGCGAAGCCACTGCTGCCGGTGAACGTACCCTGATCACCACCCTTACCAAACGGATGACCGAGGATCTATCGGAATACCTGCGCGAGGCGGGTCTTAAGGTCGAATACCTGCACAGCGATATTGACACCATTGAACGGGTCGAAATTCTCCGCCGTTTGCGCAAGGGCGACTTCGATGTTCTGGTGGGGGTCAACCTCTTACGCGAAGGCCTTGACCTCCCGGAAGTCGCTCTGGTGGCGATTCTCGATGCGGACAAGGAGGGCTTTCTCCGCAGTGCCACCAGTTTGATTCAAACCGCCGGACGTGCCGCCCGCCATCTCAAGGGCCGCGTCCTTTTGTATGCCGATGTCATTACCGATTCGATTCGACAGACCCTAGACACCACCGCCTATCGCCGTGAAAAACAACTCGCCTATAATACCGAGCACAACATTACGCCCCGCAGTGTGGAGCGCGGCATCGATGAAAGCTTGCAAGCACCGGGCAAGCAATACGATCAGGAGGAAGCGGGCGATTGGGTCGAGGAGGGCGATGACCGTGACCGCGCGACCGTGATTGCAGAACTCGAAGAGGAAATGCTGGAGGCCGCCCGCAGTCTCGCCTTTGAAAAAGCCGCCATTATCCGAGATCAAATCGAACAACTTCAAGGTGGGGCCGATCAACCTGCTGCTGAACGCGGGAAGGCTAAGAAAGGTCGCAAGCGCTCGGGAATCTACAATGCCGCCGGCCTGCCCAAAAAGCGAAAACGCCAGCGCCCGGATTAAAGCAAGACCAGTTCGTCGCGATGTATGACCATTTCCGCGCTGGTCTTTCCATTCTGTAACATCGCTTGCAGGTTCGGGCAGTCGATCCGACTCAAGCCCTGTGCGATCACCGCACCGTCTGCATTCACGACGCTCACCAGATCGCCCGCTTCAAACTCGCCCTCGCATACAACGATGCCGACCGCGAGCAGGCTTTTCCCGCCATCTTGAATCGCTTCGGCAGCGCCGGCATCCACCGTCAGCTTGCCATTTGCTTGATCCAGGATCGCGATCCAGCGTTTGTTCGCCTGAACGGGTTTTTCGCTGGGTGGAAAGAAAGTGCCCACGGCTTCGCCCGCCAATAGTTGATCTATTAGGTCGTCGTTCTCGCCACTGGTTATGGTAACACCACAGCCCGCTCGTTGAGCAATTTTAGCTGCTGAAAGTTTACTCACCATACCGCCCACTGAGGTCGTCTGCTTCGTGCCTTGTGCCATGGCTTCGATTTCGGGAGTGATCGTCGGCACTTCCGCGATGACCGCACCGCCTTGTTCGAGATCCATTAGCCCGGGGATGTTGGAGAGGATGCAAAGGCGATCCGCTTGCATCACGCTTGCAACGAGAGCCGAAAGAGTATCGTTGTCGCCAAATTGAATTTCGCTCGCGCTGACGGTGTCGTTTTCATTCACCACCGGAATGATGCCGCGCTGGAGGAGCTGTTCGAGGGTGTTGCAAATGGCGTTATGACGGTGGCGCGTCCGCAGGTCTTCCCGCGTCAGGAGTATCTGCGCCACGTTAAGCCCAAGGGGATCAAAGCCCTGTTGCCAGGTATTGATCAGGATGGATTGGCCGATGGAAGCGCAGGCCTGCAAGGTCGCCAGATCTTTAGGGCGCGATTCCAAACCCAGTTTGCCCATGCCCAATCCGATGGAACCCGAACTGACCAAGACCACTTCGATGCCGTGCTTCCGCAGTTGTCCCACTTGTCGGCAAAGCGTCGCGATACGATTGGTATCGAGTTGTCCAACAGCCGAGGTAAGGACACCCGTGCCCAGTTTGATGACTACCCGTTTCGACTGTGAAAAATCGCCCAAAATAAAAACTTCGAGATTATACCGATTTCAAATCCGTTTCTTTTTTCGCCAATTGTTCGTTGATCTTGGCGATGAAATTATCGTGCTCTGTTTGGATTTCCTTTTCGTGACGTTTTACATCGTCCTCCGAGAGGCCGTCCTCTTTGGCAGCTTTCATTAAATCCAGAGCGTCACGGCGCGCCTGACGCACCCGCACGCGACCATCTTCTGCCATACCGCCCGCTTGCTTTGCGAGATCCGCGCGGCGTTCACCGGTCAACTCCGGAATCGGTACCCGCAGGATGCCGCCATCGACCAGCGGATTAAAACCAAGGTTGGCATCGATGATGCCTTTTTCAACTTCGCGCACCACGCTCTTGTCCCAGGGTTGCACCATGATAGTGCGGGCATCCGGCGTGGTAACGGCAGCGACTTCCTTCAACGAGACCGTGCTCCCGTAGGCATCCACTTTTACGCTGTCCAGCATGGCTGGACTGGCCTTGCCCGTGTGCAGGCTACCAAATTGATTCAAGGTATATTCGACCGCTTTCTCGAGGTCGGCTTTCAGTGCAGCGAGGATTTCTTTGGGTTCCATGGTTTGTAATCGGTTAATTTTTAAAGGGTAGGGTACCGGAAATATTATTCATCAACCCGCGTGCCAATGGTCTCGCCCATCACCGCGCGGTAAATCGAGCCGGGTTCCCGCATGCTGAAGACCAGCACCGGCATGGCGTTTTCCATGCAGAGCGAGAAGGCCGTGGAGTCCATGACATTCAACTGTTCACGCAGCGCATCGATATAACGCAGGTTTTCGTATTTTACCGCGTCCTTATGTTTTGCCGGATCCTTGTCGTAAATGCCATCTACCTTAGTCGCCTTCATGAGCATATCGGCGCCAATTTCGCTCGCCCGCAAAGCTGCGCAGGTGTCCGTTGAAAAATACGGATTCCCCGTGCCGCCCGCAAAAATCACCACCCGGCCCCGCTCCAAATGCCGCGTCGCCCGCCGCACGATGAACGGTTCCGCCAGTTTATCCATGGGGATGGCACTCTGAAGACGTACGATCACGCCCATCTTTTCCAAACAATCCATGATTGCCAGCCCGTTGATCACCGTTGCCAACATCCCCATGTAATCGCCCGTAGTGCGGTCGACTCCCTTAAGCTCCGAGCCGCTCAGCCCGCGAAAAATATTACCGCCTCCAATCACGAGCCCAACCTGAACCCCGATATCGTAAACCTTTTTTACCTCCGAACAGATCTCTGTTAAAATAGTCGGACTGATGGGCTCACCGTCCTCCGTATTACGCAGGACTTCACCGCTTAACTTTAGAACGATACGTTTATATTTAGGGCTGGGTTTTTCGGAATCACGGGTACTCATTAAAAAACCTTTAAACTGCCTTACTGCGCCCGCGTCAATCCAAGGCTTTAAAGTTCAGCGGAAAAGCGATCAATTTGAATTGAATTACCGTCGTGCAGCCAAACCAGCTTTCAAGCCGCGCTTGTAAACTGCCCTAAAAGTGCGCCAAGTCGCCTCGTCGGTTATCCCGTGAATGGCCACTAAATCGTCGCGTTGATTCTCAATATAATCCAGTATTTGTTTATCTGTATAAAGTGTGCGAGAGCTCGGTTTCAACTGCTTGCCCTGCTCAAAGCCGGCCGCATAAGCCTCCTGCGGGTCGTAATAAAAAAGTAACACACAGGCCAAGCAATAGCATGTGTACCAGTGATGCCATTTATAAGAAAACGCCTACAGGCGCTGCTTGGCTACCAAGCCTTCCACCTTCGCCAAGGCTAGGGCGGACAAGTCGCGGGCACACCATTCGTGTGGATTCTTGTCCATTCGTGGTTTCCTCAGTGACCACCCTTCCCATCGGTGTCATCCGCTTGATTCGTAGTTTTCTAATCAGAGTGCTTTAACACAGTAGCAGTACCCCACCGCTAAACTTTGACATCTCTGTATAGAATCCCATTTTATCACAAGCTACAATAGCTTACGGCTTGCCACACTCAGCCCGAAAGCCCATAAATAAAGCGATCAGGCTAGTAGCTTTCACACTTTCAACGCCCCTTCTCTCAAGGTCAAGATGGGGCTTTTTTGTGTACTAAAGAATGTACTAAGTCCCAAGGCCGTTAAAAAATAAAGCCCGTAAATTGTAGATATACAGGCTTTTATAAAATGGCGGAGAAGGAGGGATTCGAACCCCCGGTACCGTTTCCGGCACAACTGATTTCGAGTCAGTCCCATTCGGCCACTCTGGCACTTCTCCTAATGGGAGCAATATCCTGCGAGGGATGTCTCCGCTGGCAAGTCCGGACTGCGCCCTAGTTTTAATTTGTAGTTTCTTTGGCGCTACGGGCACTTTTAATGCCTTTTCCTCCGCGAACAATGCGGTGCTTTCCGTTGAAGAACCGCACAAAGTCACGGATTTTTTTCTCATCCTGTTTGCTGAATACCTCGTCTTCTGAGAGATATAGCACAATGTTGATTGAAGGGTTGGGTCGGCCTAGTTGACCGTAGATTTTTTCGTTCAGCCTGTTGTAGTATCGCTCGATATCATTTAGGCTGATTTCATAGCGCTGTCCGTAGCCCGGGTGTTTGGTCTTCCACTCAAGGCCCAACTGTTTGGCTTCACTCAGTAATCCCCATCTGGAATTAAGCACGATTGGTGGTTGTCCTTTACCTCTGCGCTCTGCGTTTACGCTTTGTAATTTTCTTTGTATGCGACCCCTCATTTCGGGGATTTCGGCTTCATGTTTGCGAAGCTGCGCCTGGTATTCCGGACTATTGACGGTTCTATCCCATGCTTCCGCTTCACTGCCTGTGGGCATCCGCATGACCGTTGAAAATCCCCCGTGGGTACAGGTGATGAAGAAAATGGTATCAATGCCCTGTTCCAAGGCATATTGCGTGATAAAGACCGTTTCGTTGCCCTTCCAGTTAAGGCTCAAGTTAGCATGAATGGGATCCTCTTTGAAATTGCTTAAGCTTGGCTTCCCGGCATCCATGACGTTGCTCAAGCCTGGGTAACGTGCGTTTGAGTTGATGGGTTTAATCCATCGGACCAACTGTTGAAGTGAACTTGTACTGGCATTGACGAGGCGTGGTTTGAAAAGCATGGTTTCGAAGCGGTCCTGTAGCATGACGTTGAAAAGCGTGCCGGTGTTGAGCTTCCCAACGAGTTTGGTGATTTCATCTTTGATGACCGCATATCTCTTAATGCCGCCTTTCTCGTCGGCCAACATATCGGCGCTGGTATCCAGTACGAAGAGGATGCGCTCAGCCTGCGTTTTGATTCCAAAGACATTGACGCGGGAGGAACCGAAGTCGAGTTGACCCCGGCCGGAACCAACGAGTTTGGAGGCACCACCAAAATTGCCGATGCCGGAACTGATCGTAAAGGAGTCGCCTTCGCTTGGGAGGTCGACGGAGATGTCGGCGACGGCAATGTTGCCGATTTTTTTCATGCGCAGGTCGCGCATGGGTTCAATTTCCGGCTTGGGTTTGATTTCGATTTTGACCTCAGGCGGTGGTTTTTCCTCGGTGACCTCGGGGGCTTCCTCGAATTGGGCCTCATCGGGAATGATATATTTTACCACCGTGATACCACCGAGGATGAAGAGCCCAACAGCATGTACTGCCGCACTGACCACCAGTACTTTAAGTAGCATGGGGTTCATGTTACGGCGTTGCTTTTGTGTAATCATAGTAAGGAGCTAGAAAATTCGATGGCACTCGGGCAGAGAGCGCCTTCAATAAACTGTATAGGATGAGGGTTTTTTGAGCTACTGACCGTAAGCGGCAAAGGAGACCTTTTTGACCTTGGCCTTGGCGCAGGCATTGAGGACGTCAATGGCGCGCTGGTGCGGAGAATCGGGGTCGGCCTGAATTTTCACGACGGTATCAATGCCGGCGCGGTCAGAGGATTGCTTTAAGCGGGTAAGGGTTCGGGTAAAGCGCGGCATATCGCGGTCATCAGCACCATCCATGGGTGCTCCATTGAGGAGGATGAGTCCGTTGGGATAGACATCCACGATGTGCTCGCTGGGTAGTTGAAGGTCTTCGGCAGGCGGGGTGTTGCTGGGAAGACGAATGCCGATGTCTGCTTCCTGGGTGAGGGGCAGAAACATGAAATAGATGAGGAGGAGGAAAACCACGTCGATCATGGGCGTGATATCGACCTTGTCTTCGGATTGCAGGATGGGATTGACTTTGGCCATATTTAATCCTGTGAAGAGGCAAAGATGAGGTCGAAGATGCCGGCTTGAGCGCAGGCTTCCATGACGCGGTTGACGTAGCGGTGTGGGGTGGTGGTATCGGCGCGGAGGTAGAGCTTGAGTCCGGGAAGTTCCTCGCGGGTTCTAACGAGCGCTTGGGGGAGGGTTTCGTAAGTGATGGGGGCCGCGCCGTAAAAGACCTCTCCGTCGGCATTAACGGAGATGTATTGGCGTTCGCCTGGATCTTCGGGGATGGTGGATTCCTCGGCGGTGGGCAATTCGAGTTTGACCAATTCCGCGCTGATGAAACTCATCAAGGTCATAAAGAAGGCGATGAGGAGAAAGACCACGTCGATCATCGGAGTGAGTTCAAACTCCGGATCGACATCATCTGGGGCCCATAATTTCATTTGATTGTAGGAAGGAGTGGCGGTTTAGCGGCTTTTAGCGGCTTTGGTGAGGGTGAACTCGATGTCGCCGACCACGCGGGCGGTGCGGGATGTGATCTTGCCGTATTTGTTCTTAAAGAAGAAAAAGAAGAACATCGCGAGGATGCCGACAATCATACCGGTGGCGGTCGTGATGAGGGCCTCGGAGATGTTACCGGCGAGGGCTTGCGCGCTGCCCGCGCCCTCGGCTTCAATTACGTTGAAGGCCTTTACCATACCGGAAACGGTCCCGAGGAGTCCCACCATGGGGGAAAGGGAACCGACAACCGAAAGGTAGTTGATGAAGACGAAGGGGCCAGCGAGTTCCTCAGAGGAGGCTTCTTCGATGGCTTCCTTGATGGGTTCGGGATTGTAGTTATCGAGGGAAACGCGGTAAAGGCCGGCGGCGATGATATGGGTGGCGGGGGCGGGGTTCTCCTCACAGATAGAGCGGGCCTTGTCGATATCGAGGGCTTCGACGGCCTGATCGATTTGCTCGACGGCGTCGGTATTTAGGATGACTCCGGGGCGCACCGCCATGTAGTTGTAGCCGATAAGGGCGAGTCCCGCGATGGAGAAGAAGGTAAGGGGATACATGGCCCAGCCACCGGCTTTGAACTGGTCGATGAGGGTCTTGCTGTTGGTCTCGGGTTCCTCTTCCGCTGCGCTGGCTTCAACAACCTCGGCTTCGGCGGCTTCCTCTTGGGCGTATGTGCCTTGCGGGGTCAGCCAAAGGCTTGCGGTTACCAGGCAAGCGAGTCCAAAGAAGGAGTAAAGGTATGTGAGTTTGGATGATTTCATGGTTTGTATGTGATTGAAATGAAAGGTGTGGTGGATGGTTGGGGTTATAGCGGTTGTTCAGGTTTGGGTATGGCGTTTAGAGCCTCGTTGGTGCGT
Source organism: Verrucomicrobiota bacterium (assembly GCA_009937095.1). GTDB lineage: Bacteria > Verrucomicrobiota > Verrucomicrobiia > Opitutales > Coraliomargaritaceae > UBA7445. The sequence goes on along the minus strand of JAACDB010000087.1, from coordinate 5,335 downwards.
TCAGCCCAAGGTGAGTCTGGGTAGAGGGCAACAACTTCGAGCCAGACGTTCTTGGCGGCAATGGGGTCTTCGGCTCGTAAATAGCAGTCGCCGATAAGGTAGAGCATTTCGGGCACCCATGAGTAGGAGGTTTGGGCGCGAACAAATCCACGGGTAAGGGTATCCAGTGCTTCGCCGTATTGTTCCAGGCGGTGTAATCGCGAACCGTAAAGAAGTTTGTAGAGGGAGAAAAGAGAATCGCCGGGTTCCGGTTCTTCAATGCTGTCAATTAAAGGAGTGGCTTCCTCTAATTGGTTGGCGAGTACGAGGCTGTAGGCGAGCCAGAGGTCGATGTTCTTTTTGGCAGTCGCATCGACGACGGGTTGAATGGCACGGTAGAGGGGAACGACTTCGTCGTAATAACCGGCACCCCGGAGGGCATCGGCGGCGTTGATAAGGGGGCTGATGTTAACGGCATAGATCGCTTCAACGGGAAGCATTTTGGCGACGCGGGCGAGGCCATCAAAATCTTCGTTTTCTTGGTAGGCCTGCAGGAGGGCATGGGTATTTTCGGAGTATTTGAGATCCACTTGACCGAGGGCAATCCGTCCCAAGAGATCCTCTGCTTCGGCGAGGTCACCGGCGTTAACAAGGGATTCAATGAGGAGACGAACCGGTTGATGGAGTTGAATGAAACTCTCGGGCACGCGGTGGAATTTAACAAGGGGGTAAACCTGCGGGCGCAGCAGTTTGGCAGCGCCGAGGTGGTTGCCGCTATCGATGAGTTGGTACGCTTGGGAGAGGGCTTTAATTTTAAAGTTGAGCGTTTTGACCATGTTCTCGCTCACGGGCTGGGAAATTTCAGCGATGCTGGAACTGCCGTCGGGATTGGACAGTTTCATTTCAGCCACGAGCATGTTGTTGCGGTAGGCTACGAATTTGAGCATCTGCCGATTGCCGTTGTTGTTTTGCTCAACGAAGACGGCTTTGTTTCCGAATTCATTCCAATAGGTATTTTCGGCGCAGAGGGAGAAGGGGGCCAGTAAGGCAACCAAAAGCAGTCCGGCGATGCATTGCAATAGCTGCCACTTGTGGGGTACGGATGTATGTGTGCGGGACATGTGAGAATGCTAGATGGAGTCGTGTTTTTCCTGAAGGCTGGCGTAGAGATCCGGGGAAATGCTATCTTTGAGTTCGGTCAAGGCTTCGTTCAGGGTAAGCTTGGCGCCTTGGGGGTCGTTGAGGCGAAGTAAGGCTTCGGCGTCGGCGAGGTATGCCTGAGCGGCAACTTCGGGGAAATTGGAATAGCCGAGGAAAGTGCGTTCAAAGAACCCGTGCGCTTGCTCGTGGGCTTCCTCTGCCATGTAGGCAGACCCAATTTGCAGAAGGGCGCGGGCGCGTGCGATGCCGCGCCAGTCGGGTACGCGCAGGATGTATTGATACTTCTCACGGGCTTGGTCGCCTTTGCCGAGTTGGCTGAGCAGTTCGCCTTGTCGGAGAATGACGGCGGGGATTTGTGGAGAACCGGGAAAGGATGCTTCAATGGCTTCGAGGTGGAGAAGGGCGGCCTCGAGGTCATTGGCGTTAGCGCGGACATTGGCAAGCCGCAGGTGCGCAACGATGGCGGCATCATCGAAGGGGTAGGTTTCGAGCAAGTGATTCCAGGTGGCTTCTGCAAAACCTAAGTCTTCCCGGCGACTGTAATCGGCGACGAAAAGCAGGAGGCGGGGGGTGAGCGCTTGGATGAACTCAAGATCATAGGGGCGACTGGGCGCAAGCTCCTCGCTTCGGCGGTAGAGGCCCATCAACATGCGGCACTCGGCAATACGATCTTCGTTTTGACGGTAGCGATTGAGCAGTTCGCGGTAGAGCATCTCTGGGGTCTGCTCGGGGTAGGCCTCCAGTTCGGATCGGTAATCCGGTACCATGGTTTCCATGGGGCTGAAATCCGTCATGAGTGCCGTTGTAAACTTGGGGTGATTGCGCAGGCGGTTATAGAGGCTGGGGTCAATTTCCTCGTCGTAGTAAAAGACTTCAAAGAGGGCGCCACGGTCAGTGAGCATGGTCTCGCGGTAGGCGAGGTCGTCACGCATTTGGTTGAGGAAGGCGACGGTACGGGTGAGACGTTTCTGGTTGGAGTAGTACTTCTGGGCGTAGTCTTCGATGAGGGCATCAATGCCTTGGTTGGAGGCGGCACCCGCGTAGCGCTCGATGGTCTCGCGGTAAAGTGCGAGCATAGCGTTGGGTTGGTTCAGGTATTCGTAAGCGCGTCCGATTTGCAGGTAGGCGTCGGTCAGGCGACCGTCTTCGCCGAATCGTTCGGTATAGGTTTTGAAATGCTCCAGCATACCCGTGTAATCCTCACTCGCTTCGAGGATACTACCGATGCGGAAGGCCACGGTATCGTGCATAAGTTGAGACTGAGTCTTTTCGTCGGCCTTTCTGAAGTAGGCGAGGGCGGCTTCGGGATTACCGGCGATGTTTTCAATCTCACCAAGGAAGTAGAAGGCCTGATCAATGGACTGGCTTTCTGTGAACTGTTCAGTGAAAGCAAGGAGGGTGTCGCGGGCGTCGGTGTAGGCCTCGAGGTAGAATTGGCAGATGCCCATGCGGAGGGTGGAGTCCTCGGCGTAGAGGCTGGTGGGGTATTGCTTGAGGAGCTTCGAGAAGTTATCGAGCGCGGGTTGGAACTCGGAAAGCTGGAGGTATGCGAGCCCGGGCCAGAAGTAGAGACCGTCGGCAAAGACCGGTTCTTGGTGCATTTCACTCCAGCGCTGGCATTGCTCGATGAGTTCCTGCAGTAGTTCCTCTTCAATCATGTAGCCGCTCCAGAGGGTAAGAAAATTAGAGCTGAAGGGGTCAAGGGGGCGTTGGTTGAGGAAGTCGACTACGACCGCGATCAATTCTTGGGCTTCTTCCAATTGTTGGAGCTTATCAACCAGGCCGGCAGTAACGTCAGAGTAGAAGTCTCCATTGGGATATTGACTGCGGTAGGAACGTCCGAGTTCAAGAACAACGGAATCCTTGTTGACTTTGCGGGCACCGGAGAAGGCGGCGTAATGGAAAAATTCGCTTTGTTTGTCGCCGGGGTTTTCCTTGAGGAGGTCATAGAACATCCAGAAGGATTCGTAGGGGCGACTTGTTTTGGAGAAATTGCGGGCGCGTCGCACGAGGAGTTCGTTGCGAAGGGTCGGGAGTTTGCGCAGTTCGGTAAGGGTCTTCTCAAGGACTTTAATTTCCTGTTTTAATTCGTTGATGCGATCCGTGCCACGCTCGAGGGCCACATAGGTCTCGATGCGCTTGTTTTTTCCGGCAACTTTTTGTTCATAAAATCCAATCATCAAGTCAGTGGTTTTGATGAGGTTGAGCAGGATGGAGGCATCGGAAAGGCGGGCCTCGTTGTTCATGATGTCACTGGCTTTGAGGAGGGCGACATTGAGGCGAGGTTGGTAGCGCGCATCAAATTCCTTTGCGAGATGAGGCAATAGCTCCATGGCAGCATCCAGTTGTTCTGCTTTAAGATGCGCCTCAAAACTGGCGGCGGCGGCAAGGCCCCGATCATTGATCGAGCGGGAAGATGCAAGGAGTCGGGTAAAGTAGGGCAGGCCTTCGGTTAAACGGTTTTTGTAGTAGAGGGTTTGGCAAAGATCTTTTAGGACTTTGTTTTCTTCGGAGTAGCCTAGGCGGATGGCGGCTTTTTTACCTCCCAGCAGATCCTGCATGAGCTCAATGGCATCATCAGTCCGTTTCATCACGCGCAAAATATCGATGCGCTTGAGGGTTGCCGCTTTCAGGTGCTTGGACTCGGGATAATCCGTTTCGAGGCGGTCATACCAACGCAAAGCAGTGGTGAGTTCCTTGTTGGATCCCGTTGTCGTATATTTTTGGATAAAGGCTGAACCGATAAGAAAGATAGGGTAGTCGATTTCGATTTCAGAATCGGGCGCATCCTCCACGCGCTTAACCAATTCCTGTAGAACGGGGAGCGCGGCGCTGAGATTTCCGCTTTCAACCAAAACCGTTGCCTGTGCCTTGATTTCCGAAAATGCCATTTGGTCATAGTCTTGCGCGCGGACACTTGAAAGACCTGTGGCTAGAGCAAGAGCTAAAATAGCTGGAAGTTTCTTCGGGGTGTAAGACATGGTTTGCTGATTGCTAGCAAAGAATCTAAATTGGCATTTCAGGAATTTCTGTAAAGTTAAATGGGTCATTTTGCCGCTTTAATTTGTTTTACATGCCAGTTTTGGGAAGGGGTAACTTTAGGCATCACTGGAGAGAGCTTCCACGGCCGCCTCCCAAGCAGCGGATTTTTCGGCGAGCAGTTCGGCGATTTCCCCAGCGCGGCGATTGAGTTTCACCGCAACGCCGGCGTCTTCATAGGTTTTGGGATCTTCCAATTGCGTGGAGAGTGCGGCCTGTTCGGCCTCGAGGGCTAGGATCTCGGCTTCCAAGGTGGCAGCGATTTGTTCCTTTTTGCGGCGGGCACGACTGGCGGCTTGGCGTGCTTCCGCTTCTTGGCGCCTGCGTTCCTTGGCGCTGACCTTCGAGGAGTTAGCATTATTCCGCGCTTCGGGAGGACGGGCATTTGCGAGTCCCGCTACCATTCCGCTTCGTTCTGAAGCGAGGCCTGATTTTTTGAGGTAATAATCGTAACCTCCGGCGTAACGGGTGAGTTTGCCGGCGTTGATATGCAGGGTATGGTCGGCGATGGCGCGGATGAAATGAACGTCGTGACTGACAAAGCAAAGGGTGCCGGAGTAGTTGCGCAGGGCTTGAATGAGGGCATCGATACTGGCGAGGTCGAGGTGGGTGGTCGGTTCGTCAAGCAGGAGGAAGTTGGGCGGAGCGAGGAGGAGTTTCACGAGGGCGAGGCGGCTTTTTTCGCCGCCGCTCAAGACTTTGACCTTTTTGTGAACATCGTCGCCACGAAAGAGGAAGGCACCGAGGAGGTTGCGCACTTCTTGGTCGCTGAGGGGGCTATCCATGCGCTCGCGGGCCTCATCGAGGACGGAGCGGTTGAGGTCGAGGACTTCGACCCGTTGTTGTGAGAAATAGCCGACGGAGACGTTGTGCCCGGGCTGGCATTGCCCGGCCTGAATGGGGACAAGGTCGGCAAGGATTTTAAGTAGGGTGGATTTGCCGGCTCCGTTGGGGCCTACCAGTACAATGCGCTCAGCTTTTTCAATCCGGAGGTCGAGGGAGGGGTAAACGAGGTGATCGCCATAGGCCTGACGAACTTTTTCCAGAGTGGCGACCCGTTGCCCGCTGCGGGGCGGTTGGGGGAATTTGAAATGAATGCCCTTTTCCTCCGATTCGGGTGCTTCGAGGCGTTCCATTTTTTCGAGCTGTTTCAAGC
>JAACDB010000086.1 GCA_009937095.1 Verrucomicrobiota bacterium | reverse complement strand
GTTCGGCAAGCTTAGGCCATGGAAAAACAACAAGGGTTGCGATATCATGAATTTGGAAAAGCAGAGTCGGTTTTACGGCTGGAATCACTGCCCGTTCCTGAACCGGAGGCGGGTGCCGTGCGTTTGCGATTGCTGGCGGCAACCATTAATCCCTCGGATTATGGACGAATGGATGGCCGCTACGGCAGTTTGCCGGAATTGCCCGCAGTCGCGGGTCGCGAGGGTGTCGGGGTAGTGGAATCCCTTGGCGCAGGAGTGGAAGGGGTGAAATGTGGCCAACGGGTTCGTTTTTGCGACAATGAAGCATGGCAGGAGTACGCTTGCCTACCATCGGATCGCCTGATGCCGGTGCCGGATGAAGTCTCTACGGAACAAGCTGCTATGGCTTTCATAAATCCCCCCACGGCATACTGTCTCCTGCGTCAATTTGTAGGCCTGGAGCCGGGCGATTGGATTGTGCAGAATGCTGGAAATTCAGCGGTCGGTTTGGCGGTGATTCAAATGGCTAAGGCCTTGGGCATACACACGTTGAATCAGGTTCGGCGGGAGGAATTAGTTGAGCCACTCATTGCTCTGGGTGCAGACCAGGTCGTTTTAGAGGATTCGGGTTGGGAGCGATCGGTGGGCGATTTAACGGATGGCAAACCGCTTCGCCTGGCTTTGAACTCAGTGGGTGGAGCCAGTGCCATGGCTCAATTAAAGGCGCTCGGTGACGGCGGAACGCAGGTAACGTTTGGCGGCATGACGGGGGAGGCGGTTCGTTTTCCGACGCGGTATTTGATTTTTAGCGATGTGCGATTGGCGGGCTTTTGGTGGGATCAGTATTGCCGGAAGTCCGGCCGCGCTGCAGTGGAAAAAGTCATGCATGCGGTTTTCGGAATGTTAGCGGAGGGGTCGCTGCACTTGCCGATCGCAGGGAGGTATTCATTTTCGGATTACAAGGGAGCGCTGGCACATGACCAGCGCCCGCGCCTTGGGAAAATTCTCTTCATTCCCTGAGGAGGATGCGTATTCGAGGTTGAATTTCCGGGGAAGTGAGTGAGAGTAAGAGCATGACACGGTTGCCCCACTCATTGATCGCCCTCCTGCTCTCGTTTGGAATTATGGCCTGCTCGCCTTCGTCACTGGAAGTGGTGAGCGAGACCGATGAAAAGCAATATCAGTTAGCGAAGAGCTACCAAGGGCAGGGTCGTACCGACGAGGCATTGAGTGCGTTTCTGCGGGTTATTGATGCCCGGCGGGACGCGCCGGAATCGCATTTTGAAGCGGGTTACATCTACCTTGAATCCTTTAAAGATCCCATCAGCGCGATTTATCACCTGAAGCGTTATTTGCAACTGAAGCCCGGATCGCCGCAGGCTACCCAGGTGGGTCAGTTGATTGAGACTGCGGAAAAGGAATTTGCGCGGCAATTACCAGCGGGGCCGTACGAGGCAGAGTTGGACCATGTTGATATGCTGGAATTATTGAAGGGCTTAAGGGCGGAAAACGAGCGCCTGAAGCGGGCTTTGGTTAACGCGGAGCAACGATTAGGGCAATATGAGGGCATGGTTGGCGGAGCGCGGCGGGCGACAAGCGCGACCGAAAGCTATACTGCTTTAACGCCGGAACCGAGGGTGCGTGAAGTCGGAAACGAACTGGAGCCCGCTGAGGTTCCCCGCACCTACAAGGTGCAGTCAGGTGATACCTTGTCTCGCATCAGTCAGCGTTTTTATGGGACGCCGAATCGCTATCAGGATATTTATCAGGCCAACCGCGATCGAATGGCGAGTGAGAATGCCCTGCGCGTGGGGCAGGAATTACGCATCCCTTGATGGAATTTTTTGACCACAATTCAACGACTCCGCTCAACGAGGCTGCGGCGACTGCTTTGGAGGCAGCGCATAGGGAGGCCTGGTTGAATCCTTCAAGTCCGTATCGTGCGGCGGCGCAGGTGCGGGCTCGTTTGGATCAGGCGCGTGAACGCTTGGGAGGTATGCTGGGGGCGGCACCGGAGCGGCTGGTTTTTAATTCCGGAGCAACGGAGGGAAATAATAAGGTGTTTGAGCTTTGGGCACGGCAGTTACCGGCAGAGGCGAGGGTAGGGGTGAATCCCACAGAGCACCCCAGTGTGCTGGAGGCGGCACGTCATTATTTCGGAGATCGGGTAATGGAGTTGCCTTTAGAGACGAAGGGTTTTGTTGCGGCGGATGCAATTGACTACGCAAGGCTGGGTGCGGTTTCTGTGATGGCGGCGAATAATGAGACGGGGATCTTGAATCCCTGGAAGGCAGTGGCAGTCCATTGCCGGTCTGCGGGAATTCCGTTTCACTGCGATGCCTCGCAATGGCTGGGTAAATTGCCGGCGGAGGGTTTGGGGCTTTGTGATTATTTGACAGGCTGCGCGCATAAATTCGGAGGTCCGCGTGGAGCGGGTTTTATAGTGCTTCCAGAGGGAAGTGGGCCTGCGGGATTTCAAAAAGGCGGTCTACAGGAGGGTGGGCATCGTGGAGGAACGGAGGATGTGCCGGGGGTGCTTTCGATGGTGGCGGCACTGGAAGCATCGTTCTTCGGAGATGCTGAGGCACGGGATGCCTTTGAGGCGGGTTTGCTGAGGGCGCTCCCAAATTGTGAAGTGGTGGGAAGGGATGCTGAGCGCCTTTGGAATACGAGTGCGGTGGTTCTGCCGGAGTTTGAAAATGTGCGCTGGATTCGAGCGCTGGAGCAACGGGGGTTTCTGGTTTCGACGGGGTCTGCCTGCTCGAGCGGGAAGCTCAGTGCCTCGCCGGGTCTTTCGGCGATGGGTTACGATGCCGGGGTCATTCGGCGGGTGGTGCGTATCAGTGCCGGTGCACAAACGGATTCGGTTCAATGGGAGGCCTGGCGCCTTGCCTTGATCGAAAGTTATACAGCTTTGCGGGAATCGGCAGGGGAGAGTCCGGTGGTCGCAGTTTAGTAAGTTTTTGATATGCGTTTTTCAACCATCAGACTGCAGGATTTTCGCAATATTGAATTTGTGGAATTGGATTTGTCGGCGGAGCGGGTTTTTTTGTGCGGATCAAACGGGCAAGGGAAATCAAATCTATTGGAAGCGCTGGGCTTGGTGACGGCCTTGCGTTCGTTTCGTACGCAGGAATTGGCGGCGCTGCGGCGTCAGGGTAGCGCCGGTTATGGGGCAGTCTATGAACTGGAGCACGAGCACGGGGGAAGGGTTGAATTGGAGGTGCAGGCCTCTGGCGGCCCGCGCAAGGTTTTGGTGGATGGCGAAAAGGTCGGTAAAATGTCGGATTTTATTGGGCGTTTTCCGGTGGTGCCTTTGAGCTCGGGCGATTTGATGTTGCTGCGGGGATCACCCGGTGAGCGTCGGCGGTTCATGGACTTGACGCTTTCCGCTTTGGACGGAGTTTATTACGAGGCCTTGCGGAATTATCATAAAGGGATTGCGGAACGAAATCGTTTATTGAAACAGGGTGGCAGCGAGGCAGAACTGAGCGCCTTTGAAGCGGAATTGGCGCCTTATGCGCATCGCATTCAGCTTGATCGTGCCGCAGGGGTGCGTGCTTTGCAGGGAGTCCTGGAAAGGATTTACCGATCCTTGGCGGAGGGCGACGAGGGCCCCGAATTGAGCTATCAGGCCAATACCGAGGGGGACGGGCCGGATTTTTATCGGGAGCTTTGGGAACGGCAGCGGGTTCGGGATCGGATTATCGGCGCAACCCAGAAGGGACCACACCGCGATGATTTTAAATTGGGATTGTGTTTGGGGTCGGCAAAAGAATACGGCTCAGATGGTCAGCAGCGCGGGTTAATGGTGGCCTTGCGTGTGGCGCAGGCAGAACTGTTCCGCGAGCGTCTTTCAGTGGTACCGGTTTTGTTGGTGGACGATGTTTTGGGAGAGCTGGATCCGAAGCGGCGGGCTGGGTTTTGGCGCGCCTGCCCGGAATCCTTCCAGATCATTGCGAGCGGAACGGTTTTTCCGGAGGATGCTGAGCGCTGGAAACGTTACACCGTGGAGGGGGGCAAGTTTACCTTAGGGTAGGCGCAGCTCCTCGACTAAACTCAATGCGCCGCTGGGATCACAGTTGGCGCGCAAACCGACAAAACTGTCTTTAAATTGGTCATAGTAGGGCCAGAGGAGGGTGCGATCGGTTTCCGGAATAGGGAGGGCATCAATTGCTTCGCGGGAGAAATATGCGAAGTGGCCCTCGTCAATGGCGGGGGGCAGGGCATCTAAATTGCGGCGGCAATCAAAGAGAAACATAAGCCAGTGACCGGTACCCTCATAACTTTTTTCAGAAATATAACCGAAGCAGTGCAGATCCGCATCTGAAACTTCCAAGCCCACCTCCTCTTCGGTCTCGCGGCGGGCGCATTCATAGGGCGACTCGCCGAGGTGCATATCCAGTTTCCCGCCAACAGGACTCCAGCAACCAAGGTTGGGCGCTTTGGTGCGTTGAATGAGGAGGTGTTCTCCGGCGCGATTACGCAGGAAAACAAGGACACTGATTTTAAATGGCAGTTCGAATGTCATTTTATGAAACTTTTCCTATAAAAAATCCTAAGCAAGCGTTTAATGGCTTGCTTTACAAAAGACGGAGCGGCTATTCTGCTGGATAATTTACCTCGTAGTCACATTCATTGTGTATCAAGCGCCATAGTCTGTTTAAAATTTGTATCAAGCATGCTTAAAAAGCTACTACCCCTTTTCGCATTTATCGTAATTTTAAAAACCCCGTTGATCGCGCAAGACGCAGTGACGGTGGATCGTGTAAAATTCAACACGCTCAGTGATCGATGGGTGCAGATGGAGATTGAATTGACTTGCAACGGCAATCCCGCTCCCGATGCAGTCAATCCCGATTTTGTAGAGAACATTACGATCAAACCCCTTTTGGCCTACCGCACTGGCACGGGAGAATACAGTTTTTACACCTCACAGGTGGAGATCCTGATATTGGAAGCACGGGACAAGAATACCGTGACCTTCTACATGCCGGGACTCATCATGGAGCGTGATGAAATTCGCGGTGATCCGGAATTTCACTACGTGGAGATTTCAATTGCCGGCCAAGTGCAGGATCCCCAGAAAGGCGCCGCCATGGGCAATATTAAAGACGCCGCCATGCTGAAAAATATGCAGTCCAAGGCAGAGGCGCAGTCCGAGGCCAACAAGAATATCCTCATGCCTTCCTATTTTGCGCCCTTGCGGTTTCGTGGCAATGCCCGGGATGAACCGGTATACCTGCGCCGCGAACCACAATCCTAGTTACCCCCATTCGGAAATTTCTCCAACTGACCCCGTCACTTTTTCATGAGTAATTCTTCCCGATTAATAATCAACTGCGGAACCAGTCGTGTAACAGCTGCCCGGGTGAGTGCGCAAACCGGCAGCGTAAAGCTGGAGCAAATCGCCACGGAATATCTCGAGATTGGCAGTGTTACGGACGACAATTGGATTGATGCCGTCAATGCCGCCCTCAAGGAACTCGTCCGGAGTAATAATCTACAAGGGAGCGCTACCTTTATTCTTCCGGGCAATCAGGTACTCACCAAGTCCATCAAGATACCGCATGTCGAAGCGGAGAAGCGCGCTCAAATTATTGCCTTTGAAGCGCAGCAAAGCATTCCCTACCCGCTGCACGAAATCGTTTGGGACAGTCAGATTATCGGGGATGACGGTATCGAAACCGAGGTGCTTTTTATTGCCTGTAAGATTGATACGATCGAAAGTTTTTGTGCGGGAGTGCGCGCGGCAGGTTTGACTGCCGAGAGTATCACTGCTGCCAGTATTTTGGAGTATAACCTGCTTTCTTTTGCTGACCCCGAAGCCAGTAGTGATGATCTCGTTATCAATATAGGTGCCCGTACCACCAATTTGCTCTTCCGCAATGCGGAGGGCTTTTTCGTCCGGAACCTAACCTTGGGAGGACAGGTTTTGAGTCAAAGTATCGCTGACAGCCTTGGCAAAACGCTCGAGCAGGCCGAGGTCATCAAGTTGCAATTCTACAACAAGGATAATGAGATTCTGGAAGACAGCACCGGCGCGAAGGCTTTTACCGACAGTGCCGATGCCTTTATGCGCCGTGTTTCGCAGGAAGTCACCCGTTCTATTGTGAATTACCGCCGTCAGAAAAATGCTCCGGCGCCGGGACGGATCCTCTTGAGTGGGCGCGGATCTCAGGTGCGCGGCCTTGCTGATTTTCTGCAGTCCAGCCAAAAGGTTCCGGTTGAGCGACTCGATCCGCTCGAATACATTACTCTGGATGCGGGTATCAATGAAGGCCCGGAGAACCTGAGCGTGCTTTTGCCGCAAATCATTGGAGAGGCTTGCCGCCCCTTTGTGGAATCCGGTGCAGGGGTAAACCTCCTTCCCGAAGCCGTGCAAGCGGCGATGCGTTTCGCCAAACAAAAGCCTCTGCTTTTGGCGGCGGCCGTATGCCTTGCCTTGGCACCTTGGCCTGCATGGAAAGTCTTCAATGGTAAAATAGCCGCCTGTGATGCTCAAATTGCCGCGTTGCAAACCGTAGCCGATCCCTTCTTACGCGACAAAGCTGCTATTGCGGAAAACGTGGAAAAAGCGGAGGCTGTGAAAAGCTCGATCCAACGCGTAGAGGGCTTGGTTCAGTCAAAAAGTAACTGGATTCAGTTCTTTGCCGAGTTGCAGGCAAGCATGACCGGCGCGGAAGATGTCTGGCTTGATGGCCTTCAGGTTTTGCGTCAAGTGGAAGACGGTGTGCCTACTTATGAAGTGGCCCTTGAGGGTCAGATGCTTGTGCGCGAAACAGTGAACGGCACCCAAGGTATTGACCGTGATATTCTGACCCGCCGCATACGAAGCCTCATCGAGAATTTTAAGACCTCTGCCTTTATTGTTGATTCCAAGCCGCCCCGCATCCGCTGGTCGATGCTCAACGACGGACTCAACGTTTTACCCTTTGAAATCAAACTGGTTGTGGATGCGGCCAAGCCCCTTTAAGCAATATGGATAGCATAAAGAAAAACCCGGTTTTCGCAGCCGTGATGCTGGTCTGCCTGCTCCTTTTTGTGGCAGGTTCTGCTCTGACATTCTTGGCTGCCGGTGCGGTCGCCAAGTCTGACAAAAAATTGCAAAGCGCGGAGCGTAATCTCGATGCCGCCCATCGCGGGGATCCTGCGCCGTCACCGGAAAATGTGGCGGCTTCCAGCCAAAACCTTGCTGAATTGATCGGACAATTAAAGCGCATCCGAGCGGATCTTGAACGCGGCGCCAGTCTCGAGCTTTCCACCGACGGTGTTGTCGTGATGGCCTCCATTCAACAATTTATCAGCGAGGCCGGCGCCAAATTAGAAGCCCGTCAGGATAAAGACAGCGCAAGCGGTGAAATGGAAGCGGCACCCATTGGCCTTGCCGAGGATTTCGCCTTTGGTTTTGACGCCTATGCTGACGCTGCCACCATTCCCTCCGATCCGCGCGTGGTTCCCCTGCTTGATAAACAGCGTCTGATTCTGAGTGCCCTGGTTGACAAACTTATCGCCTCCCATCCCGAGTCAATTGAACTCATCGAACGCGAGGCGCTTGAAGCGGATGGACCCGCCCAGAAGATTCCCGGCACTTTTGAGATCGATCCCACCATTTCCGCCCGTGTACCCAACGCCATTGATACGCTTGCCTTTCGGGTGAGTTTCAAGGGTTACACCGAGTACCTGCGTTTATTCCTTAATGAATTGGCGAAATTCGATCTCCCCATTGTATTGCGCAGTGTTGAGGTGGCGCGCCCCGCAGGAAACGACACCGTTGATACCAAGCAAGCGCAGAAAAAAGATAACCTCGAATCGATTTTTGGGGTCTTCGGAATGGATGATGCCGCCGAAGAGGAAGCACCCGCAGAAGCCCAAAAGCCGGTTATTGTGGATAACCTTTCAACCTTCACCCTCATACTAGAGTTGATTGAAGTCGTTCTTCCGACTGAAACTCAAACCGACGAAAGGGAAGAAGCCTAAACGCCATGAACCGCATTTACGATAAAATCCTTCTTCTCATCGGTCTGCTCGTCTTGGTGGCGAGTGCAGCCTTCTACCTCTTTAGCGATGGCCCTGAGGATGCCGAGGCCGTCCCCGAAGTTGCTCCGAGTGGTTCCGACTACACTCCTATTCCGCTTCCGGAAATGTCCCTTCGCGAAGCCACCTGGCCCCAAGCTTCGGAACAGTCCACCGGCTGGATTTATGACGTCTTCACCCCGCCCAAAATTTATATCAACTTGGATACAGGCGAATGGGTCAGCGAGGGCTGGAAGCCCCCGCCCCCACCGGAGCCCTATGGTCTGTATCTTGCCGAAATGGATCGTGCGCGTTACCGCATTCAGATTCTTGGCTATATTGAGGAAGACTTCAAGGACGCCACTAAAAGTCTCCTCCTTATGGTTGACGAGGAGACCGGGAAGAATTTGCGCGTACGCGTTGGCGATGCCCCTGAAGGCAGTGATTTTGAAGTAATCGATTTTACTATTGAGCGCGTCTTTGGAGCGGATGGAGGCATTTCCAAACGTGCTACTGCTTCTATTGTGGACCTGCGCACGGATGAATCCGTTGACCTGGTTCATGGTATGCCGCTCTTTACCGATGGCGTTGCGATCCTCCTGCGATCCGATGAAGACTCCGCGCTCGAATGGCGCCCGAAAGCTGTCGGAGCTACCCTTGAAAATGAGCGTGGTAGCTACCGCCTTACCGATATTGATTTTGAGGCCGCCACCCTCACCATTGAAAAAACTTTCCCCGCTGGCGAGCGTGAGCCCGAGTCCCAGACCCTTGCGGTTCAGGAATCGAACGATACGAGCGGCAATGAAATAGATAAGAAAGAGTCCTCTGCTTCGGAACTAGAGATAAGTCCGTTTGACAGTATGTTTTAGAAAAATACATGAATACTTAATTGCTTACCACCCACCTTTAATAGCTAATTCTAATTATGAAAAACTACCACCTCGCTAAAAAAAGCCTCCTGACGGGTCTCATGGCCGCTCTCATGGCTGTCACTTTCATTTCCTTGCCAAGTTTGGCAGAGGCGCAAACGACCTCCGAAAAGGTTCGTATTATGGCAGAGGCCTTGCGGGCCCGCGACTCCGGTAACCTCGGCCTCGCAAAGGAAAAAGCAGAGGAGCTCATCCGCCTTGTGCCGAATGACACCAATGCCCAGCGTGTCCTTGCTTCGATTAACAGCGAGATGGAACGCCGGGGTTCTGGTGAGGCGCTCTTTGGAGCGACTACTTTGCCGGTCACTGCGTCGGAGAGCGACACTGGTTCCGTAGCACTTGCGGCACAAGCTGAGTCCGACCGCCTTGCCGCCGAGGCCGCCGCCGCGCAAGAGGCCGAACGCCTTGCTGCCAAATCCCGCACGGAGGCACTCCTGAAGGAAGCCAAGTCACTTGAAGCGCAGGGCGACTACGCCGGTGCCCGGGCTCGCCTGGATGATTATTTCGCTGCCGGGGCGAATTCCCGCACCGCGCGCAATCTCGATTCCAAACTCGAGCAAATCTCAAATTCTCCCGCCGGCATCGACCTGGCGGACGTCAGCCCCAAATTTCTCTCCGACAGCGAAATTGTTGCGGATTTGCTTCTTGTAGGCCGCGCTCAATTTATCAATGGCGATTACGACGGTGCTTCCGCCACCTTCAAGGAAGTCGAAGCCCGTGCTCCCAACAATGCGGAGGCGAAGCTCTACTCGCAGCGCATTGCCGAAGTGGTAGGGGCCATACAAAAAGCCAACCTCTATAAGACCCGCGAGCAGATGCTCGCAGAGGTCAATCAGCAATGGGAACGACCCAAGGTCTTCGACATCTCTGCATCGGATGCCGCAACCGACGGTGGTGACAGCAGCACCCAACGCAAGCTCAACAGCATCGTTATTCCGCAGGTCAATTTCTCGGGCATGGATCTCACCCGTGTGATTGAGACCCTTTCCGAGCTTTCCCTGCAATACGATTCTGCCGGTGAGGGTGTTAATATCGTGGTACTCTTTAACCCGAATAACACCAACCCCAGCGTCAACATCAGCCTCCGTAACCTCAGCCTCGACCGCATCCTGCAGTTCGTTACCCAGCAGGTTAACTTTACCTATGAAGTCGGTTCCGACGCGGTCACCGTTGCTCCAAGCTTCGGTCCTGAAGGGGGTCAAAGTACCGTTACCGAGTTCTTCCCGATTTCCGCGGGAACTGTCATCCGCCTCACCGGTTTCGGTGACGGAGGCGCATCCTCAGGGGCGGTAGATCCTTTTGCTCCGGTCGCTTCTGCTAGCAGTGGACCCTCCGCAAACGAAAAGACCGAGGCCTTGCAGGCTTTCTTCCAGCGTGCGGGGGTCAACTTTGAGCTCCCCGGTGCGAGCCTCGCTTTTGACGGTGAGCAGCTCATCATCACCCAGACCCGCCAAAATCTCGACCGCATGCGCGCTATCCTGCGTAATTACAGCGAAGTCAAACAGGTTGAAATCGAAGCGAAGCTGCTTGAGGTTGCCCAAAATGACCTTGATGAACTGGGCTTTGATTGGACCGTTGGAAACGGAGCCATGCCCATTCTGGATACTAATGGTGCTCCCGTCTTGGACCGAAACGGTAATGTAACTTACAGCTACAAAAGAAAGTACTCAACTCAAGGGCGCAATTTGAACGATGCCTTCTCGGTTGACCGCGCTCAATCAGAGATTGTTGTCAATGGTGATGTCGTTGCTACGAACCAGGCACCAAACTTATCAACCGCAATTGATCTGGCCTCAAGCGCGACAAGTCTATTTACCGCGACCGGATGGAATTGGGGCAAATATAATGTAGACCTAGCCATTCGCGCGCTCTCCCGTAAAACCGGAAGCGATTTGATGAGTGCTCCCAAAGTGACCGTGCTCTCTGGAAAACGCGCCACCATTACTGTTGCTCAAGAATTTCGTTATCCTGAAAGCTATGGCGATATTGAATCGACCGCTTCTACAGGGGGTAGTAACTCGGGCGGTTCTTCTGCCATTTCGATCACTGCGGGCACGCCTGAGGATTTTGTCACCCGTAATGTAGGTGTAGAATTGGCGGTCACACCCAATGTCGAGAATGACGACACCATCAGCCTCGTGCTCGAACCCAAGGTCACTGAATTCGAGGGTTTCGTTGAGTACGGTGGTCCTAGTGTCGCTATCTCAAGCGGAACAACGGTTACGGTACCCGCTGGCTTCTACCAACCGATTTTCTCAGTACGCGAACTTTCCACCGAAGTGACCGTCTTTGACGGGGCGACCCTTGTCATGGGTGGTCTGACCCGCGACGAAGTCAAAAGCGTCAACGACAAGGTACCGGTCCTCGGCGACATCCCGGGCGTGGGGCGTCTCTTTCGCTCGGAAGGCGAGAGCCGCCAGAAGCGCAACCTACTTATGTTTATAACTGCCAATTTGGTAAGCCCCGGTGGGTCACTTTCCCGCCAAAGCTATCCCAATGCGGAAGCCAATGAGCTCTTTCAAAATCCGACTATTATGACCCCTTCGGGAGCGGTGAATCGTGCTATATTGGACGAGGGTAACTAAATTTTTCACTCTGAATCGTTAATTGGAGACCACTTCAGGGTGGTCTCCAATTAACGAAGACTCCAGAGAATGGTCTGATCAAAAAATAACAAAATGAAGCTTTCCTCTAGGTTCTACGTTGTCCCAATCGCAGCATTGCTTGTATGGGCTGCTTTCTCTACCTGGAAACATAACGGAACCAAAAATTTTATAGCGGAGGATGCTGTCCATAGTGACAGCGAAGCGAGCCATAATTGTGGAGGGTGCTTTTTAGATGACGCGGGTTCCACTATGCGTTTACCGTCAGTGCTTGAGGTTCAAAGCAGTGGTGATGAATCACAAATTTCCACGGGAGATCCGCTTGAAGTTGCAGCGACGCTTATTGGCAAAAATGAAATCCTGAAGTTCTATCGTAAATCACATGTTTATTCTCTGAAGTCCGCTTTGCTGGAATCTCTGAAGATTGCAGGAGTGGGAGAAAGAGTAGTGCTCCAAATACCCGGCTTTGAATTAGGTGGGGTGGTGGATTCCGTTTTAAGAGATGAAGTGCTCAATTCTGTTGGAGTTACGCTGGATAAGGATTTGGGTCGTGCGGTCTATCTCATGCGTGCAGATGGTCGTTTGCGCGGGCAAATTTTCTTTAACGAAATGTCGGAGGCATTGCGTTTTGAAGGCGATCATCCAGATCAGTGGACGATTGAAAAGACGAACGTCAGTCAGATCCTCTGCGCTCCAACAGGGGCAACTTACCCGCTTAACGAAGCGATTTTGAGTGCAAATTATGGAGGTCCACCCACGCGAGAGATTTCGTACAGTTCGCATGGCTTCGAGCAACTGGCTTTGAGTAGTCTTCCCGATTCGACCTATTGTATTTACATTGATTTTGATGGGGAATCGGTAACCCACCCAAGCTGGAATGGAGGGGTGACGGTTAATGCGGCTCCCCATGCTCAGGCAGCCAATGAT
>JAACDB010000085.1 GCA_009937095.1 Verrucomicrobiota bacterium | reverse complement strand
TTCTTGTACAGAAATAATACTTAAAATACTCATATAAAACGCTTTATAAACATTTTATACTGTTATTACTTTATTATTTGTAATCATCAGGTCGTCAGTTCGATCCTGACAGGAGGCTCCACTTTAAAGCCCTCAAGCTCCAAAGCTTAGGGGCTTTTTTGTGGGTGGATGTATTACTCGTTTGATTGTTCACTTAGCCACTTCTTAGCCATTTATGAACTCCACAACTTGCTTCTCCCTGGCTTTGGATCCAGCAGCTTGTCGGATGCCTGGGCAGCTTTGTGGTAGAATAAGGGGGGGCAAGCGAAAAGTCATTGAAATTGCGACATATATATGGCGGAAATCCTTCATGCAATGGGGTTGTCTTCGAATACCTGCTTAACAATTACCAATCCTGTTAAGTTACAAAAACGGAAGCGGCCCAAGCAAAGCTCCCCCTGCGCCTTATGGTGGATCTCAACTCATCCGCTCGTAAGCTTTACCAGCGGCTTGGTTTAAAGGAAGTCTCCCGCGATGCCTTAAAGGCGCTCATGGAGTGGACCCCCGGAGCCTAGGCAAGCGGTATATTTGAGAGAAAAAGATAGGCACTAAGGACTGCCACCCAAACGAAGTCTTCGCTACGGAGCATTCAGTAGCTTCTTGAAGCCTTTAATTCTGCGACACCTTTGAGTGACTAGTTTCAAGCCGCTGGCATGAGCGTGATACTATCAAAATTGCTTCGGTCGCACGTAAACGCTGCCTTGGTCTAAAATCTTTCAAAATACTTGAACAAAGGGAACATATGTGAAAAAAATGAAACTATCAAAGGAGTTTCCATGATCAGATCTTTAGCGCTTCAGTCGCACTATTCTCAACATCAAACATCCTCCACCCCACCCCAAAACTCATTCTACCTCAAACCCGTGCATATCTTTGGTGAAAAATTTACGTCCTTTATTCCATTACTTGAGACCGTTTAAAAGGGAGCAGCGTCCTTTTGCGGCAGTTGCCCTCGTTGCTTATCTCTGGGGCGCATTGACCCTGATTGCGCAACCCAACGTCATCGTCATCATCTGCGACGATTTGAACGATTCCATTGAAGGCATGGGCGGGCATGCACAGGCCCATACGCCAAATATCGACCTTTTGACCGAACGCGGCGTGCGATTCACGAATGCCCATTGCAACGCCCCCATTTGTGGACCCTCACGCGCCAGTATCTGGAGCGGGCTCTTACCGAGCACCTCCGGTTATTATGGCAAGGATCAGCAAAATAATAATTGGCGCAATTTTCCAAAGTTGAGCGATGCCATCACCCTCATGGAACACTTCAAGGCCAACGGCTACAATGTTTGGGGGAGCGGGAAAATTTTCCATAACGGACATAGCGACAATTCTGTTTTTACCATCAATCCCGACAGTGATCCCGACGGTCCGGCCGATTACGAGTTTGGACCGTTCCCCTGGGATGGAGTCACCTTTTTCGGTACCAGCAACCGCCGGGATGGCTCTCAGCATCCTTCTATGCCAGCGGGCATCAATGGCTACTACTCCAGTTTTGCCCGGCTCTCGGATGTGCCGACCGTAGGCGCACATACCGGGTGGTCCACCAAAACGGCTGATTTCAATTATGTCAGCCCTTCCAATCGAGACCTGATGCCGGACGAGATAACCGCGCAATGGGTTGGCACCAAGCTCAGCCAGACTCATAACCAACCCTTCCTGATCATCGCAGGGATGAATCGACCCCATGCACCCTTCTATGCCCCCGATGAATTTTTTGAACTCTTTGAGGATGCCAACGGCAACAACCTTGTACAGCTCCCGCCTTATCTGGAAAATGACCTGGACGACGTGCCTGATATCTTAAAGCCCTATTCTGGGGGTATCAACGACTACAAGACTGCGGGCAATGGAAACAACGAGTGGTGGAAGAAACTGGTACAGGCTTACCTCGCCTGTGTCGCCTATGTCGACGCTCAGGTCGGAAAAATTATAACAGATCTGGACGCGAGTGCTTACGCCAATAACACCATCGTGATTTTCACTAGCGACCACGGCTACCACCTCGGCGAAAAAGATCACAAATCAAAAACGACTGCTTGGGAAGAAACTACTCGTGTGCCATTTGTCGTCTATGCACCCGGCGTGACCCCTGCAAATCAGGAGTGCAGTGTACCGATCTCACTGGTGGACCTCTACCCTACCCTCAATGCGCTCTGCAGCTTACCCGCTGATCCGAATGGCGGCGCGGTCAAGAATAACATTGCTCTGGACGGGAACGATTTAACCCCGCTACTCGCCAACCCCACCAGCGGTCAATGGGAAGGGCCCCGCGTTTCACTTTCCCACCTTAATTCATTGGTCAGCATTGCAGCCCATACCGAAAGTCCCTGGGCGCTGAATCACCACTCCGTTCGCTCGACAGACCATCACTATATTTTGGCTAGTGATGACTCCGAGGAACTTTACGACCACACCAACGATCCGAATGAGTGGGCCAATCAAGCCTCCAACTCAGCCTATGCCGCCATCAAGGCAGACTTAAAACTGCAACTGTTCCACGCCCTTGGATTCAAAAATTCTCAATCCGTGGTCAGCAACGGTGACTTTGAAAGCGGCACCACGAACTGGACGAACTTTGGTCCGGTCACACTTACGAGCAATGCCGCCAATACCTATAAGGGCAGTGCCTCCATATTGGTCAGTGACCGCACTTCCGGCACATGGAATGGCATAAAACAGAACATGCTTGCCGTACTCGAACCCGGAAAAACCTACCATTTCTCAGCCTGGGTGAAGCTGGCAAACGCTGCCAGCGATGTGCTGCGGCTCAACATCAAGCAGGTCATCGACTCCAACTCCCCACAGTGTATTAACTTGGGGAGCGTCAATGCCACGAATACGGATTTCAGCCTGGTTGAAGGCGATTACACCGTTCCCACCAGCGGAACCATCAATGAGCTTGAACTGACGCTCTTCGGCTCAGCCATCGGCGTAAATTTCTACGTCGATCATGTGCGCAGCTTCGAATACAAAACGCCCTTTATCGTAACATCCATGGTAACGGATAACCAGGACGGCTCTATTTCCATAAACTGGAATGCCGAACTGGGCGTTTCCTACCGCCTCGAGGAAACGCAGGATCTTGCTGGAAGCTGGACCGTGCTTCAGAGTGCTATCAGTGCCGACAAGACCAGTATGAGTTGGCTTTTATCAGAGCAACCAACCGGGCCCCGTGCATTTTGGAGAGTCGTTAAGAACTAATTGCCAGAGCTTGATATCATTAAAATCCCCGCCCATCCATCCACGCAAGGGTGTGGCGGTGCGTAGCGGTGCAAGCAGAATGGATCACTTGGTGGATCCGCATGAATTTTGTGGATTCGTCAGCCATTCGCAGACCTGAAATTTCTGGGATTGGGCTTGGATAAATCACTTTACTCAGATTGGACTTATGTAAGGGTTGCAGGCTGCCGAATGAGCACCCTATAAGTTCAACCAGCCGCATGAAAAAATACCCCATCTGCTTTCTCCTCGCCTATTTGATCGACAGTTTAGCGGCAGTAGAGCCGCTCAGCGAGAGCCGCCCCCACTGGGATAACCCCGCCATCCTGCAACAAAACACCGAACCTGCCCGCGCGAGTTTTATCCCCTTTGCCAGTCGCGAGGATGCACTGCTGCACCTAAGCCAACCAAAGCAATCCACCCGCTACCATTCCCTTTCCGGTGACTGGGATTTTCAATGGTCAGAGAACCCCGCCTCGCGCCCCCAAGACTTTTATCAAATTGATTACCCCACCCACGATTGGTCACGCATTCAGGTTCCGGGCAATTGGCAAACTCAGGGCTTTGGGATTCCGATTTATACCAACGTAAAATATCCCTTTGAAGTCAGAGACTTTCGTGCACCCACCGATTGGAACCCCGTGGGATCGTATCGTCGCGACTTCACCGTTCCGGAAAGGTGGCTTTCTGAAAATTCCCCGGAAACACCTATCTTCCTTCATTTCGAGGGTGTCGATTCCGCCTTCTATTTGTGGATCAATGGCGAGGCCGTTGGATACAGTCAGGGTAGCCGCACCCCCGCCGAATTTGAAATCTCCAAGTACCTCCGCTCCGGCACCAATCAAATCGCGGTTGAAGTCTACCGTTGGTCCGACGGTTCCTTTTTGGAAGATCAGGATTGCTGGCGACTCAGCGGCATTTACCGTGATGTCTACCTCTGGACCACTACCCCTACCCGCTTGCAAAACTTCCAAGCGGCAGCTGATTTTGATGCCGCTACCGGTAAAGGTTTGCTTACACTCAACGCGCAAACAAACGGCGCGGCCCAGCTTCAAATTGAATTACTGGACGCCAATCAAACAAGCGTCATCCCTGCGCAAACGCTGGAAGCCCATGCATCTGGAGGTCTGGTTCAAACCCAGTTCGAACTGGCGACTGTTCAACCTTGGAATGCCGAAAAGCCCGAACTCTATACCCTCCTCTTAACTGTCCTCAATACCGACCGCGAAGTCCAGGAAGTGATCACCCGACAAATCGGTTTTCGCCGCGTTGAAATTAACGACGGACGCCTCCTCCTCAATGGCGTCGCCATTAAACTCAAGGGCGCAAATCGCCACGAGCACCACCCCGACACCGGGCATTACGTCGATCGCGAAAGTATGCTGCGTGACATCCGCCTCCTCAAACAACACAACTTCAACGCCGTTCGCACTTCCCACTACCCCAACCTCCCCGAATGGTATGCCCTCTGCGATCGCTACGGCATTTATCTCATCAATGAAGCCAACATCGAGACCCATGAGTTTGGTTGCCATCAAAAGAACGCCATCAATAACCACCCCGATTGGCGCCGCCCCCATGTCGACCGCATGCAGCGCATGATTGAGCGCGACATCAACCATCCCTCCATCCTTATATGGTCCGTGGGTAATGCAGCCGGCGATGGCCCCAACACCGATGCCGCCTACCAATGGGCGATAGAACGTGACCCCAGCCGACCCGTTCATTACGAGACCGCCACGAGCTACCCGGGCCGGGGCGTCAGCAGTGACCTCATCTCACGAATGTATGCACGGGCAGGTGACTTACAGAAGATCATGAAACGCTATGGCCCTGAACGTCCCTTCATGCTTTGCGAATACACCCACGCCATGGGCAACAGCAACGGCGGACTTGCACACTACTGGGATCAGCTATGGGACAACCCCCGCATCGCAGGCTATTTCGTTTGGGACTGGATGGATCAGGGTCTGCGCCAGACCATCCCCAACGGTCAAAGCGATCTTTGGGGTCGCCAGACATTCCTCGCCTACGGTGGGTGGTGGGAAAACGCGCACGATATCTATAACAACAAAAACTTTTGTATGAACGGGCTCATCAACGCCGACGGGCATCCCCGCCCCGGTGCACGTGCCTTAAAATACATGCAACAACCCGTACGCTTCGATTGGGATTCCTCCACCCCCGACAAGCTCCAGCTCACCAACCGTTACGACTTCACCGACCTCAATGAAGTACTGGAACTCCATTGGAGCATTCAGCAAACAGGCAACATTCAACGCCGAGGCAAGATTGAGCTTCCCCAACTACCCGCACATGCAAGCATTGAACTGACCCTGCCCGAGGACGCGCAAATCCCACACTCGGACGACGAAGCCTGGCTCAACCTTGCGCTCAAAACACGCCAGCCCTCCGCCTTCTGGGAGCGCGGCTACCAACTCGCCTACCAACAATTCAAAATGGGCGGCAGCTACCGAGCGCCCGCCTTGCCCCCTTCCACAGAAGCCGTCACCATCACAACAAACACGAGTGACATTCAACTCAAAGGGCGCAACTGGCACATGACTTTTGACCGCGCCAGCCAAACCCTCACCGAGTGGCGCGTGGGCAACAAAGACTTCCTCTTACGCGGACCACGTCCGGATTTTTGGCGCTGTCCCACCGACAATGACCGCGGCGCCGGTCTCCGCGAAAACGGAATCGCCAAAGCCAAAAACAGATATCTATTGGCAGACAGCAACATTTGGA
>JAACDB010000017.1 GCA_009937095.1 Verrucomicrobiota bacterium | reverse complement strand
TTCCCCGCTGCCGTCCTCAAACAAACCGAATCCATCCCCGACCACGTTCGCCCCGCCGACTGCAAGGGTCGTCTCGATTGCCGCGATATCTTCACCTTTACCATCGACCCCGACGACGCCAAGGATTTTGACGACGCGCTCTCTATTGAGGCACTCGACGGCAACCGTTATCGCATCGGCATCCACATTGCAGATGTCTCGGCTTATGTGAAGCCCGGTTCTCCGCTTGATACGGAAGCGCAAAAACGCGGCAACAGCACCTACCTAGTAGGCACTGTCATTCCCATGCTGCCCCATGCCCTTTCTAACGGACTCTGTAGTCTTGTTGAAGCAGAAGACCGCCTAACTAAATCCGTCTTCATAACTTTTTCGAAAAAAGCCCAAATCGAGGCCGTTGATTTTGCGAACACAGTCATTCGCAGTGACAAACGCCTGACCTACCGACAAGCCTTTGCTTTTATGGAAAATGACGACCTAGAGGCCGTCCGCAAAACTCCCCTCCCCCCCAAGCACCAAACCGGCTCCACCGGACGCCCCCTCAGCGACCTCAGCAGCGGCGAAATGAAAACCCTCCAAGGCCATATCCGTTCTCTATGGTCTATTGCCCGCCAGCTTCGCCAACGACGCTTCCAAAATGGCTCCCTCGATCTCGACATGACCGAGGTCAAAATCTACGTCGATCCAGAGGGCTTTGCTGACCGCATCGAAAAACAGCATAATGACGAAAGCCACCAGCTCATCGAAGAATTTATGCTCTCTGCCAATGAACAAGTCGCCCGCCAAATGAAGCGCAATCGCTTCCCCTGCCTCTACCGCGTGCACGACGAACCCGAGGAGGAAAAACTTCAGGAATTGCGCCAAACCATGGTATCTTTTGGAATCAGCTGTGGCAACTTGACCAAGAGTCGAGAGATGTCAGCCCTGCTCCAACAACTCAAGGAACATCCGCAAGGCTATACCCTCAAAGTCCATGTACTCCGCAGCCTCAAGCAAGCACAATACCGCGCCTCTGCCGATGGACACTACGGACTCGCCAAAAGCGACTACACCCACTTCACCTCACCTATCCGCCGCTACTCCGACCTCATCGTCCACCGCGTCTTCGATGGCTACCTCTGTAAAACCGGAGCGGACTCGGCCCTGCCGAAACCCGATGCCAAATACCCCCAGGCAAAACTCGATTCCCTTGGCGAGCACCTCTGCATTACCGAGCGCAACAGCGTGGATGCAGAACGGGAATCCGTAAAAACCAAATTACTCGAATTCTATGAGCGCGAGCTCAACAAGGACGACAAGCAAAGCTTTGGAGCTGTTATTACCGATATCAAGAACCACGGCCTCTATATTGAGATCACCGACACCATGGCCTTTGGCATGGTGCATATTTCGACCCTGGATGACGATTTCTACCACCTCAGTGAAGATGGTACCCGCATTGTGGGTCGCCGTAAGAAGAAAACCTACACCATCGCCCAACACATCCGTGTGCAGGTAGAGCGCGTAGATCGCTTTAAACGGCAAATCGACTTTCGTATTGTGCCGGAGGACAAAAAGAGGAAACCCCCGACCCAGAAAAAGAAACAGCCCAACACCGCCGAGTCACCAAAGGAACTGACCGCCCTACGTAAACACCGGCGCAGCAACCGTCTTCAGAAACAGAATCGTAAAAAGAAAAAATAAAATTGATTAGGGTATATTTAATTTATGACAAATTTTGTTATCCCTCATACGCTACGGAGCCTTTTCTATGCGCTACTTCGGTAAAAAGGCTTTTAAGCTTTTTTGCTTATCGGAAAATATTGCCTGCTCATCTTGCTAATTCCAACAGCATTGATTCTGCTTCCGCAAGACCCCGACATGAAGCCCAAAGTCGCACCAGTAAAGATTGTCACTAACGAAACTTGCCTCATCCGACCCAAACTCGACTTATCCCAGCTCCGTATTTTTAACTTGCCCCCAGCACCGCTCTACCCTTTTGTTTCGCGTTTCAACTTTAACAAGATTTCCCATGACTCAACACAACAGCTTCAGAGCCTCCGGTGGTGGTGGCAAAAAAAACCGCACCGTCCTTAAACGTTTCGAACGCATTGACCTCCTTAAAAAGCGCGGCCAATGGAAGGACGGCGACCGCGTCATTGGTCTGAAAAAGACCACTCCTGAAGCATAGCCTTCCTTTCGAGCAATCCCGCTCAACCCTGCGCTCACCGCGTAGGGTTTTTTTGTGCCCGCTCTGCATTCAAGGTTCGACCTCCCCTTCGCCCTCCCCAAACTCTACCCCCATGCAGCAAACACTCTACCTCTTGGACGGCATGGCGCTGGCATATCGTTCGCATTTCGCCTTCATGCGAAGCCCCATCACTACTTCAAAAGGCTTCAATACCTCCGCGATCTACGGCTTCACCGCCACCCTCGTCGAACTCATCGCCAAACAAAAACCCTCTCACCTCGCCCTCGTCTTCGATACCTCCGCCCCCACCGAACGCCACCGCATTCACCCCGAGTATAAAGCCAACCGCGAGGCTATGCCCGAGGAACTCGCCGAAGCCCTCCCCCCTCTCGACCGCGTCGCCCATGCCTTCGGCATCCCAACCATCCGACTCGATGGCTACGAAGCCGACGATATCATTGGCACCCTTGCTCACCGCGCCGAGGCCGACGGCTTCCAGGAAATCTTCATGGTCACCCCCGACAAAGACTTCGGGCAACTGGTCACCGATCGGATCAAAATGTATCGCCCCAGCCGAGGTGGTGACGACGCCGAAGTCCTCGACCCGGCCGCCATTTGCAAAAAATGGGACATCACCCGCGTGGATCAGGTCATCGACATGCTCGGGCTCTGCGGTGACACTGCCGACAACATCCCCGGCGTTCCCGGCATCGGCCCTAAAACGGCCGCCAAACTCCTCGCTCAATACGATACCGTCGAGAATCTCCTCGAGCATACTGACGAACTGAAGGGCAAACAACAGGAACGCCTTCGCGACAATGCCGACCAGGCCCGCCTTTCCAAAACCCTCGCCACCATTCAACTCGACGTCCCTTGCTCCTGCGACTGGGACGACCTCCAGCTCGATAGCCCCGATCCTGAAAAAATTACCCCCCTCCTCGTCGAGTTTGAATTCCGTACCCTTGGCAAACGCATCTTCGGTTCCCATTACGTCCACCAACAAGCCCCTGAAGACCTCGTGCTTCAAGCAGAGGACGCAACGGCAGACAGCGGCGAAGCCCAACTCGACCTTCCGGCACCCGTTCCCTTTAAACAACTCGCAGACTTCAAAGTTAACTACCGCAGCCTCGAGCATCCCGAAGACATTCGCACTCTGGTCGAGGAACTCCGCGCTGCGGGTTCCTTTGCCTTCGATACCGAAACCACTTCTCTCAATCCCCTTCGCGCCAAACTGGTCGGTTGTTCCTTCTCTGCTCAAGCACAATCAGGTTACTTTGTGCCAGCCAGCGAGGAAGCCCTTAAAATACTACGTCCCCTCTTTGCCGACCCCAATCTGGAACTGGTAGGGCACAACCTCAAATTCGACCTGGCCGTCCTCCTCGTGCACGACTGCCCGGTGACCGGCACCTGCCACGACACCCTGCTCGCTCACAGCCTCCTCGAACCCACCCAGCGCCACGGCCTCGATACCCTTGCGGAAAACCATCTCAACTATAGCCCCATCCCCTTTAACGAAATCCTCCCCGAGGCGAAAAAAGGTGAGGATGTTGACTTCTCGCAGGTTGATCCCAAGCGACTCGCCGAATACGCGATCGAGGACGCCGATATCGCCCTCCAACTCTGGCAAAAATTTCAACCCAAACTTAAAAGCTCCGGTCAGGAAAAAGTCTTCCGCGAAATTGAAACCCCGCTTCTGCCCGTTCTCGCCCAAGTTGAACTCGAGGGCATCAACCTCGACACCGAAAACCTCCTCGCCATTGGCACCGAATTCCAAGGGCATATCGAAACCCTTGAAGGACGCATTTTTAGCGCTGCCGGACGCGAGTTTAACCTCAATTCACCCCGCCAAATAGGAGAGGTCCTCTTTGATGAACTCAAACTGATCGAAAAACCCAAGAAGACCAAAACCGGGCAATACGCCACCAGCGAACAAGTCCTCACTGCGCTTGCCCCCGAACACCCCATTATCGCCGACCTCCTTGAGTATCGACAACTCACCAAGCTTAAAAGCACCTACATCGACGCTCTGCCTCAAGCAATCGAAACTAAAACAGGACGCGTCCATACCCATTACGGTCAGCTTCAAACCGCCACGGGTCGCCTCACTTCGAACAACCCAAACCTTCAGAATATCCCCGTCCGCAGTGAACGCGAGCGAGCCATCCGCAAAGCCTTCGTCCCCCGCGCTTCGGGCTGGCAAATCCTCGCCGCCGACTATTCCCAGATCGAATTGCGCGTCCTTGCTGCCCTTACTCATGACGCAGGACTCCTTCAAGCCTTCCGCGAGGGACAAAACATTCACAGCGCCACCGCTGCCAAAATATTTCAGGTCAAACCGGAAGACGTTACCCGCGAGCAACGCAGCACCGCAAAAATGGTGAACTTCGGCATCCCCTACGGCATTTCCGCCTACGGGCTCGCCCAACGACTGGGCAACTCCAGCCGTACCGAAGCCCAGGAAATTATTGATAACTACTTCCAACAATTCCCCGGCACTCTCAAATTCATGGAATCACAAAAGGAATTCGCCTGCAAAAACGGTTACGTCGAAACCCTCTTCGGGCGCCGCCGTGCCCTTCCCGACATCGACTCCCGCAACGCCACCATCCGCAACGCGGCGCAGCGTAACGCCATCAATATGCCTATCCAGGGAACGGCTGCCGATATGATCAAGCTCGCCATGATTCGGGTACAAAACGCCATCGCTCAGGCTGAACTCCAATCCCGCCTCCTCCTTCAGGTACACGACGAACTCGTCTTTGACCTCGCCCCCGGCGAAGAAGCCCCCCTTCGTGAAATTATCACCGAGGGTATGACTCAGGCACTCCCCCTCGACTGTCCCGTTGAGATCGATATCGGCATCGGACAAAACTGGCTCGAAGCACACTAGATCCTTCCGCTTATTTCTCTATGCCTAACTTAAACCCGCCAATCGTCCGTCATGGCCCTGCAAAAGAAGCTCGAACAACAACGCACCGAAGCCTGGATTGGTGACGCCGTCCTCGCCCTCTTTGCCCGCCAGTGGATCCTCGAGCAGGATGCCATACCACCTGCCGAGCGTGCGGATGCCTTCACCCAACTGACTGCCAATCAATTCCTCGCTTCTTTCGGTGACCCCACCGCGGTAGAAGCCGCTATTGGCAAGACCTATCAATCCGAAGGACTACAAGCCGCCTTTGAATCCATCGAGCACAACTATTTACCCCTGTATCTTAAGCAGCGTAACAATCGCCGTAAAACGCAGGGCAACCATCGCCGTAAAAATAAACGAGGCTCTGCTTAAACAGTTTCCTGCGCATTCAGGAGATAAGCCCTTTGGCGATCCACTTGCGCAGTCAAGTCTGCCGCAAATAACGAGCTGGTTGCAAAGTAGCCGAAAATGGCATTAGTCACCGCATCTTTCTGCATAATGCCTTGCAGGCGGCGTGCGAAATCCTGATTCACAACCGCCAAATTGGCAAAGTCTGCCTCCAGTTGGCACAGTTCCCAATCCGGCTTCCCTCCGTCCCGCATCACGAAATACTGCTGCGTCAGATAGGCCCCAACCGCCCGGCGCAACGATTCCTCCGTTGAGCAAAAGGGAATGTGAAAATTCACCAACATTCGAAACGGCTCAAAATGCGAACAGCCGCAGGTTGCCATCAATAAACCCAAGAGCGAGTGAATCCCTGTCTGCAGATCACAGTCGTGGGCAAATTCACGTTGTGGCTTAATCACCCGAACATGCACCTTCTCGGTCGAAAAATTATCGCCAAAGGCATCGATGACCGACTCCACCTGCAGCGCCATGGCGCAAGTCAGGCAATCATTCGATTGCACCGCGCAATTCCGACACTGCCGGTAGTCCAATTGCGCCCAATCTGGTATGGATTTTTCAGTATACTCAGCAATCTTACCCTCCAGTGGAACATCAAATAAAACCTCACGCTCATCCAACTGAAAATGATACTGTATTAATTCAGTATTTATACTAATCCTAGAAACTTATAAAGGTATTAGCGTGATCTTACTATTTCGTTACCGTAGACTTAGACCCGTTTGCTTCAAGAAGGTTCCACGCGCTCAGGCCGTGGGAAAAGAATAGCCTTTTCACCGAGGCTTGCACCCTCCAGGCGGTTTCCCCAATCCAGCTGACCTTCCAGGCTGTCGAAAGGTGCTGCCCCTACTAAAGTGCGTACCTTTTCTGAGATTTCCGGCATGACGGGCGTCAAGAGCACCATACTCAGGCGCAAGGCTTCTGCCATCGTTGCCAGCGAGGTTTCCAATTTGGCGCGGTCTTCCGCGAGATCGGACTTCGCGAGCTTCCAAGGCGCACGCGCCTCCGCATATTTGTTAATCGCTGAAATAAAACCAAAAATCCGCTCTAAAGCACGATGGAATTGAAACCCCTCAAACAGGGGCAACAAATCCGCCTGCGTCGCCGACCAAGCAGCCTGCAAATCTTTTTCTGGCGCACCCTCCACCGTAGCAAGGGGCACCTTACCCTCAGTATAACGTCCACCCATATTCAAAAGGCGACTCACCAAATTGCCCAAATCATTCGCCAAATCACTGTTATATCGGCTCAAAAACAGCTCCAGGGAAAACTCGCTGTCCTGCCCCACATTCATTTCGCGCGTTACAAAATAACGGAAAGCATCCGACCCGAACTGTTCGATCAAATCCAAGGGGTTCACGGCTTCGCCGGTGCTCTTCGACATTTTTGCTCCCGAACTCAACCACCATCCGTGCACCAAATAGTGGCGGGGTAATTCGAGACCCAGAGCCTTGAGCATGATGGGCCAGTAAACCGCATGCGGCGGTACCAGAATGTCTTTGCCGATCACATGGTAATCCGCCGGCCAGTGCTCCACAAAGGCATCCGTTCCATATCCCGCCGCGGTGATATAATTTACCAGCGCGTCAAACCAGACATAAGTCACGAAGTCTTCGTCAAAGGGTAATTCAATCCCCCACTCGAGGCGCGACTTCGGACGTGAAATACACAGGTCGTTCAAGGGTTCCTTTAAAAACTGCAAGACATCAGCCGCGCGAAACCGAGGATAAATCATGGCCTCGTTCTCCCGAATGGTCTCCACCAACCAATCCTGGTACTGCGCCAACTTGAAGAAATAATTGGTCTCTACAACCTCCTCCCCCTCGCCGTAGATCTCGGGCCATTCGCCGTCTACCTTTTCCTTTTCAGTGACAAATTGTTCCTGTCGCGCACTGTAATAACCGGCGTACTCGGCTTTATAAATCTCTCCCTTATCGTAGAGCTGCTGCAGAATCTCACGTACCACTGTTTTGTGGCGCCCCTCGGTTGTCCGAATGTAATCATCGTTCGAGACCCCCAGTCGCTCGCACAAGCCCTGAAATTCTCCTGCCAGGCGGTCGCAAATCTCAATCGGTTCCACCCCGGCCTTTTGCGCCGACATCTGTACCTTTTGCCCGTGCTCGTCCAGCCCGGTCACAAACTTGACCTCGTCTCCCATCAAACGGCGAAAGCGTGCCACGATGTCGGTCAGCACCTTTTCGTAGGCATGCCCCAAATGTGGCGAACCATTGGCGTAATCAATCGCAGTCGTAATATAGAATCGTTTACTCATCACAAACTTTGCACCTTGGGCGATTCTTACCGCTTGTGCAAGCTTGGCATCGTCAAAGTATCCAACTGCTTACTTGCTTCCAACCGCCCCGCCCGTTTCACTCCCTTCCCATGAAATCCAATTCCGTTGATCCAAACACCCCTTTCTCGCGCCCCGATGGTCGTGCCATCGATGCCCTACGTCCGGTCGGCTTCCAAGTGGGCATTGCACCGCATGCCCTGGGCTCGGTACTCGTCAATTTTGGTGATACCCGCGTCATTTGCGCCGCTTCCATTGAAAACCGGGTTCCGGGTTGGATGCGGGCTCAAGGCGTGGAGGGCGGCTGGCTCACTGCGGAATACTCCATGCTCCCCTACAGTACCCTCGACCGCAAGGCCCGCGACAGCTCCCGTGGTAAAGTCGACGGTCGTACCATCGAAATTCAACGCCTCATCGGGCGCTCCCTTCGCGCAGTCCTCGACCTTAAAAAACTGCCGGGTCAGTCCCTCTGGGTTGATTGCGATGTCCTTCAGGCTGACGGCGGCACCCGCACCGCTTCCATTACGGGCGCCTATGTCGCCGCCCAAATCGCCGTCCAAAAGAAAATCGCCGCCGGAACACTCGCCGAGAACCCCTTCAACGATTCCGTGGCAGCAGTCTCCGCAGGCGTCTTCCGCGACACCGCTATCCTCGACCTGAATTACCCGGAAGACAAAGATGCCAGCGTGGATGCCAACCTTGTCATGACCGGTAAAGGGCAATGCGTCGAAGTACAAAGCTCCGGCGAAGAAGCCACCTTCTCCCGCGAACAACTCGATGCTCTCCTCGCCCTCGGTGCCGACGGGATCGCCACCCTCACCCAACTGCAAAACGAGGCCATTCAAGCAGGACTCGCCTGAAAGCTCTGAAACTTTATTCACAGAGCTGCGATTTGTATCCTGAAGCGACGGTCCGTCGTAATAAACATAAAATATACTATTATCATGAAGTTATCCAAAACACTCAGCGCCGCTCTGATCGCGGCTTGCCTCAGTCCGCTGGCACTCAGCGCCCAAAGCGAGGATTTCACCCGCAAGGATAAAGGCGGCGACCCCGCTGAACGCCGCGCACGCATTCAACAAATGGATGCCAACCAAGACGGCATCATCAGCCGCGAAGAAGCGGAAATGGGCGGTAATCCCGAACGCGTCCAACGCATGTTTGATCACCTCGACAGCGACGGCGACGGCAACATCACCCGCCAGGAAATGCAAGCCGGTCGCGAACGCTTTACCGGACAGGGTGAACAACGAGGCCTCGGCGGTAAAAAGAGCAGCGGCCCAGCTTGCTCAAGTTGCCAAAACTAAATTCAGTTCACCGGAGGGAATCATAGCGACTCAAGGCGCGGCCGCTAGCCAGCCTCTCACCCTCCCTCGAAAGCCCGCCCTAAAACAGCGGGCTTTTTTCGTGCCCTCAAATCCCTTCCCGCTTGCCTCCTGCCCGCTCACTCCACATCTTCCCTCTCTTTTCCTGCTATGATCACCATAAATCAAGTCACCCACAACTTCGGTAAAAAGACCCTCTACAACGCCATCAACGGTGTCATCGGAGCACACGACCGCATTGGGCTCGTCGGTGCCAACGGTTCGGGCAAGACCACCCTCCTGCGCATGATCATGGGCGAAGTCGAATCGGATAAGGGTACCTTTGATAAACCCGACTATGTTTCCATCGGCTATCTCCCCCAAGATGGCATCGAAGTCTCCGGAAAAACCCTCTATGCCGAAGCAGAGAGTGCCCTCGGTGATGTCCTTGCCCTCCAGGAAAAAATTGCCAAAGCAGACGAAGCCAGGCTCGAAATGGACACAGAGTCCGAAGAATACTACGACCTCATCGATACCGTTGGCGAATGGGAACAAAAGCTGGAAGACTTCGAGCCCCAAAAAATGAAGTCCCGCATCGAGCGCATCCTCCTGGGCATGGGCTTCAAGCAATCCGATTTTCAGCGCGACACCGGCGAGTTTTCCGGGGGTTGGCAAATGCGTATCGCCCTCGCAAAACTCCTCCTACACAGCCCCTCCCTCATCATTCTCGACGAACCGACCAATCACCTCGACATCGTTTCTCAGCATTGGGTCGAAAATTACCTCAGCCATTACCAAGGCGCCCTCATCATTATTTCCCACGATCGCGCCTTCCTCGACACCGTCACCAACCGCACCCTCGAGCTCAAACTGGGCAACCTCAATTCCTTCAAGGGTAACTACTCCTTCTACCTCAAGGAAACCGAGCAACGCCTGGAAACCCTTCGCAAAGCCTACAAAAACCAACAACGCGAAATCTCTGAAATCAAGGACTTCATCAATCGCTTCCGCTCGAACGTCAAAAAAGCCAGCATGGTGCAGTCACGCATCAAACAGTTGGAAAAAATAGACCTCATCACCATTCCCCGCGACGAAAAGAAAATCTTCTTCCGCTTTCCCTCACCGCCCCCCGCTAGTTCGAAGGTCATCACCATCACCAACCTCCACAAAGCTTACGGTGATAACGTCATCTTTAACGGACTTGACCTACGTATCGACAAAGGCGACCGCATCGCAGTCGTCGGAGTCAACGGAGCGGGTAAATCCACCCTCGCCCGCATCATGGCAGACTGCGAACCCTATCAGGACGGAACTATCGAAAAAGGACTCAATACCGTTATCAGCTACTTCGCCCAAACCCAGGCCGACGAACTCGACCCCGCAAAATCCGTCCTCGACGAAGTGGAATCTGCCGCCATCGACAATGCAGAGGCCAACCCCCGCGCGGCCCTTGGTGCCCTCCTCTTCTCCGGCGATGAAGCACTCAAAAAGACCGCCGTCCTTTCGGGTGGGGAGAAGAACCGTGTCGCCCTTGCCAAGATGCTCATGAAGCCGGGCAACTGCCTGATCCTCGACGAACCGACCAATCACCTGGATATCAAATCCAAGGAAGTCCTTCAGGATGCCATCAACGCCTTCGAGGGCACCGTCATTCTCGTCTCGCACGACCGCGCCTTCCTCGACGGGGTCGTCAATAAAGTCCTCGAGGTCTCCCCGGGTTCCACCCGACTCCTCACCTGTAACGTCTCCGAATATATCGCACGACTGGAACAGGAGATGGAAGACGCCAAATCCTAAGCATCCGCGCTAGGTCGTCTTATCGACCAGCAGTTCCATATATTTTTGCTGCTCGTTTTCGGGAAGATCGCTGTTCTTGACTTGCTTGCGCGCCTCCGAACCCATCCCGCGGTTCTTCATATTGCGCAAGACACCACCCACCAGATTACCACGGCTCTTTTTGTTGCCAATGGTCAACCCCCAGGTGAGCGCCGAGGACGGATCCGACCCTCGTAACTTTGGTATCAACTGTTCAACGGCCTTGTCCCGCACCGGTCCCTCCTCTAATTCAGAGACCCAAACCGTCGCTTCATAAGTATCGTGATCCAGCCATTCCTCCACAGTTTCCTCCACCGCCTTGAGTTGCGCCTTGGGATCCTCCAAACTCATTGCCCATAGCGCCGCACCGGCGGCATCCTGACGGGCATAACCGTCTACCAAAATCGATACCTGTTTGACCAAAGCACCCGTTTCACCGCTTTGCTCCAAATAGGAAATCATCCCCACCGGATCGCTCTCCGCCCATTCCCGGTAAACCGAATCCCGCGCCCGACCCGCAAGGTCGTTGTCGGGCATTGAATCCGCCCAAGCCAAAGCCCCTGCCGGATCATCCTTCGTTAGTTCCCGCGCCAGACTGGTTACCAAAGTATTCTTGTCCCCTCCCGGCGGCATCGTTTGCAGGTAAAGCATCGCCCCCTCGCTGTCATTGCTCGCAAAGGCACTCAAAACCGTCCGGCGGGCATTCCCTTTTTCCGGCCCGTCCTGTAGTGTTTGCACCCACTCAAAAGCTGCAATGGGATCATCGCGACCCCAGCGACCCGCAAGCGTCGCCACCGCATTTTCATAGGCCCGCCCAAACGGCAGACTGTCGATAATTTGAAGCACCTGACCCGGGTCGCGACGCGCGAGTTCACCGACCACCTGACCCAAGGCCTGATCGCGTGCCTGCCCCGTCATTTGCTCCACCACAAAGTTGTAGGCACGCACGGGATCATTGCGCGTAAGACCCCACATGCTGTTGCGTATGATCTCATTCTTTGTCCCGTCATTCGGCAAGTCCCCCAGAAAAGCCAGCGCCCCTTCCATGTCACGCCGCACCCATTCGTAAATTAAGCGAGGCATCACCCGTGCCGGCTGATCCGCATCGGTCAGGCTCAAAGCGAAATTTCCCGCCGCCTGGGGATCCTCCCGACCCAAAGCAATGACGTAACCCTGTAGGGCATTATTGCGAATCTCACCGCCCGGCAGACTTTCAATCTTCGTCAGCGCCGCCGTCGGATCCTTCGCGGCCCATTGCGCAAAGAGGGCATTGTAACGCCAACTCCGCATCTCCCCGCCGCCCGCTTGTAATACATCAAAGGCACGATTGGGATCCGTCTCCAATAAAGCGCGCGCAATCGCGAAATTCGCCAACGAACGGTCGTGCCCCGACTCAATCTGCATCGCCGCTGCGGAAGCGGCATCGGGATCCACCCCCGCCCAAGCAGAAAAAAGCGCCATGCTGTGACGGGAGCGATTCCCCGCCGGCAAATCATTCTGGTAAAAATTAAAAGCCGCCACGGGGTCGCGATCCACCCAAGCCATGAACGCCAAATTCGATAACATACCATCACTCATCCCACGCCCCCCGCTGGTGTCACCGAGCAACAATTCCCGCAAACCATCCTGCGACAAACCCGCAATAAGATCCAGAGCTTCTTTCGCCCCGGCTATTGAAGGCGAAATTAGCAAGGCCTCGATACGGCCTATAGCAGAACTTATATCCTCAAACTCGCCCGAATCTGATTGAGAGACCGCGCCGGCAGGATTGATCCCATGAGCCTCAAGTACAGAACCTGAATCACGCTGGCTACCGGCGATACCCTCCACAAGAAGCCCTTGGGGGTCACGGGCCGCACTTTCATTAATATTCTCATGGGGCCTCTCAGCGAACCACTCATTGAGGCACCACCCAAAGACCATGGCTGAAAGAAACAGAAGCGGGTATGAAATAACTCTCATAAATGATTTTTTAGATTAAGTCACTGAACCGTTGATATAAAAACAAGTGTAGCCTGTTCTAGTCGTGAGACATAAACACGCAAGACCATACCCAATCGCAGTGAAGGTATTAAATATTACAGATCAAATGAAAAAAGCCGCCCCCTTTTGAAAGGGAGCAGCTTAAAACTGGCTGAACTATTAGATTGTAGTTTAAATCAACCGCTAGCATTGTTGGGTATGTAACCTCCGGTCAGGGCATGACATCGGTATCGGCATCATAACTTGCCTCAAAGTACGCACAGCGGCCGGGCTTTACAGTAAATCCGCCGCCAGGTCCGCCAGTTCCGAGCGTACCCCCGTAACCAATTCCAAATGCGCGGTAATCTCCGTGCCGCGCAAACGCTTCGCTGTGTGGACCAAGCCGTTTGAATTCGTGTCGAGGAACATACTGTCCACCTGCGCGGGGGCGCCGAGCATAATGACCTTGGAACCTTCTGCCATCCGGCTCACCACCGTCTTGGCTTCGTGCGGGGTCAAATTCTGCGCCTCGTCGATAATGAAAAGCGTGTTCGAGAGCGAACGCCCCCGCATGAAAGTCATGGCCTCCACTTCCATCATCCCGAAATCAAAAAGGAATTGATACGGTTTGCGGGGGCCGCTGTTTTCCTCGTCGTCTTTGTCGTGAGACGTCGGTTGCTTCGCCAGTTTCGCCATGGCCTTCTTGCGCTTGCGGTTTGAGGTAATTTTGTCGAGCTGTGCCTGTGCGCTCTCGGCCTCGTCCCTTTTGGTCACCTTTCGGTTGCTGAACAGCACCTCGAGGTTGTCATAGAAGGGCGCGATGTAAGGTGCCATCTTTTCCTCCAGCGTTCCGGGTAATGCCCCGGTGTCCTTCCCGATGTGCACCAACGGGCGCGTGATGAAGACCCGTTCGTAAAGATTCTCCTCGCCGAGGGTTTGATACAGCGCCATCGCCATCGAGACCAAAGTCTTACCCGTGCCAGCCTTCCCGCAACAAGTAATCAATTTAATGTCCTCGTCCAGTAAGGCATCCATTAACATCCGCTGCTCGTCATTCAACGGATTGATGCGAATGCCCTTCGGGATCTGAATCCCCATGTTTTCCCCGAGAATCAAACCCTCCAATTGACCATCCCCCCGATAACGCGCCGGCTCGCGGAAATCACCACTCGTCACGTAAACGTATTCGTTGATGAACAAATGACGGGTCTGTCCCGGTTCGAGATCGACACCGTGTTCCTCAATGAACCGCGCATAATCGGCCTCGCTCAATTCTATGGCCTTACACCCGCCGGTCTTCACATCGTTGACCTTGTCGTTCATGTAATCCTGCACCTCCATCCCGAGTGCAATCCCCTTGAGCGCCATGTTGGCGTCCTTCGTCACCAACACCACCCGATATTCCGGACAGGCCTCCTGCAAAAAGATCACCGAGGCTAAAATACGGTTATCCATCTTATCCAGATCGCTCAGGGTCGCCCGCAAGCGTTCCATTCCGGCGCTCTTGGCATCGCCGTTCACGAGGTATTCGTGGATCACCACGATGAGATTCCCGCCCGTGGAAAGCTTGCGCCCGAGTACCGCGCTGCCCTTACCCTCTAAGGCATCCGGAACCGCCTCTTCCCCGCGGTCAAACAAAGTCCGTAGGTCACGGTGCACGCTGCGCGCGGAAAACCCCAATTCCCCCGGCGCGGATTTTTTGCGGTCGAGTTCCTCCAGAACCTCTACCGGTATCGCCAGCGTATTTTCCTCAAACTTATAGAGGCACTGTGGGTCGTGCAGTAGCACATTCGTATCAAGCACAAAGAGTTTCTCTTTGGCGGCGGACTTTTTCGATTGCTTTGCCAATTTTAAAAATAGTAGCGGCTTTTTGTGACCCGGCATTGATTCCGGAGAAGGATTAAGTAACTTTATCCTCTGTCAGGCTTCATGCTTGGCGCAAGCAGGAAAACTTTCAGCCACCTATTTTTATCATGTCCGACTCAATTCACGCCTTCGAGCAGCGCATTGCCTACGCTTTCGCGAACCCCGATCTTCTGGAACAGGCGCTCACCCATGCCAGCCTCGACACCCCGGCAGGTGATAATCAACGCCTCGAATTCCTCGGCGATGCCATCCTCGACCTCGTCGTGGCAGAACGCCTCTACCGCGAATACCCCGAACTCGATGAAGGCGGACTCGACCGCTTGCGGGCAGCACTGGTCAACGGCAAAACCCTCGCCGCCCTAGCGCATGAAATCGGGCTTGCGGGGGTGCTCCGCGTGAGCGAGGCACAACACCAGCACCACCCGGATCCCAGCAAGGCCATGCTTGAAGATGCCCTCGAGGCGCTTCTCGGAGCAGTCTACCTCGATGGTGGACTGGAGGCCGCCCGCACGGTGGTACACCACATCTTTGAAAAGGCCTTTCAAGCTAGCGATCCCGAACAAAGCCGCAACCCTAAGAGCCAACTTCAGGAATGGACCCAAGCCCAACATCAGGGCGCCATTCCGGAATACCACGAACTCCCTGCGGAAGGTCCCGACCATGACCGGAGCTACCACGCCGCGGTACATTTCCAAGACAAGGAAATCGGACGCGGCTGCGGGTCTTCCAAAAAAGCTGCCGAGCACGCCGCCGCACAAGCAGCTCTTGAAGCCCTCGAACTCAACTGATGCCGTCACTCCGTCCCAGTAAAGGCAGCACCCGCCTCCTGCACGGGGTCTGCGAGGCCGCTCGTCCGGCCTGCTACACCAGCCTGCTTTCAGGACAGCGCGGACTCCACGTCCTCCTCGTCGCGGAGCCGCGCCGGGCAGAAGCGCTTGTGCCGGAATGCACTCAACTCGCCGCTTGGCTCGATGCCGATGCCGCTCCGGAAATCTGCTTCTTCCCGGAAGCGCCGCCCCCGAATATCGACAACGCCCGCCGTACCGACCGCATCGGTGAACGCCTGCAAGCGCTGGGCGTCCTCTTGCGCCCCTCGAAGCACCCGCGCCTCCTCATCACCACCCCGGAAGCGCTCCTCGGCCCCTGCCCGCGTCGGGAACAATTCAACCGCGCGCGCCTGGAACTCCACACGGGTGAAAAATACGACTTCGCCCAACTCACCAACCAACTCGCCCGCGAACTGAATTACGATTCGGAAGCCCTCTGTGAAAACCCAGGTCAGTTCGCCATTCGGGGAGGCCTCCTCGACCTCTACCCCCTCGACGCCCTCCAGCCCTACCGCCTTGATTTCTTCGGCGACGAACTAGAAAGCATCCGCACCTTCGATCCGGCAAGCCAACGCACCACGGGTACAGCCACCTCCGTCACCGTCCCTATCGCCACCAGTTCGGATTCCCCGAAACTGGAACAAGACGCCGCCCTCCTGGAATACCTGCCGGACAACAAGCTCACCTGGATCCTCGAAGAACCCGCCTGCCTCACCCGCGATCACGCCTACCGCTTCGACCCCTCCAAAGCCCCCAAAGGACAAATCCGCAGTTTCCCCCAAGCCCTCGAAGCCCGCGCCAAAGCAAACGATACCCGGGTGGCGGTCTGCGAAGTCGATTCCAACCCGGCTTTGTTTGAAGACGCGGAACGCACGGCCCTCACGGTGGAACCGACCGCCCATTATCGTCTGGACCCCCTCCAGTTGGCGGGCGCCAATCCCGCAACCCAAACCCTCCGCTTCGAGGAACAACTCCATCAATGGGCAACGGTTGAAAAACTCGCCTGCTTCGCAGTCTGCCCGGGTAAAGCCCGCGCCCAACGCCTCCGCACGGCTCTGGAAGACGACCCCCGCACCGCCGACCTCAAAATCGAAATCCTCGAAGGGGCGCTCCCGGGGGGCTTCATCCTGCGCGATAGCGGCAAGCCGTGGCTCGCCCTCAAACGCCCCGCCAAGTCCAAAGGCTGCGTCCTCTTTACCGACGATGAATACCTCGGGCAACCCGCCAAAAAAGGCCCCCAACGCCGCGAACGCGCCCGACCCTCTCTCTCCCAAGTCGACCAAATGCTGGACTTCTCGGAACTCGCGGACGGCGACCCACTCGTCCACCTCCAGCACGGCATCTGCCTCTTTCGCGGTCACGTCACCATCGAGACCCCCAACGGCCCGCGCGAAGTCCTCTCAGTGGAATTCGCGAACGCCATGACCCTCCACGTCACCCTTGCGGAATCCCACCTCCTCACCCGCTACGTCGGACTCACCAAAGCCGCTCCCAAACTCAGCAAAATTGGCGGCAAGGCCTGGGCAAAATCCCGCCGCGCCGCCGAAACCGCCACCCTCGATTACGCTGCCCAACTCCTCAACACCCATGCGGAACGCGATCAGGCCAAGGGCTTCGCTTTTCCCGAAGATCATTTCTGGCAAAAGGAATTTGAAGCAGCCTTCCCCTTCAAGGAAACCCCCGACCAACTCGCCGCCATCGAAGCAACCAAAGCGGAGATGGAACAGGAACGCCCCATGGATCGCCTCATCTGCGGTGACGTCGGTTTCGGAAAAACCGAAGTCGCCTTCCGGGCGGTCCTCAAGGCGGTCCTCTCGGGCAAACAAGCAGCCGTGCTCGTTCCCACCACCGTCCTTTGTCAACAACACTTCAACACCTTCCGCGAACGCATGGCACCCTATCCCATCAGCGTCGCCCAGGTCAGCCGCCTGATCCCCGATCGCCAAGTCCGCGAACGCCTCGCGGAACTGGCCGCCGGACGCATCGATTGTATCATCGGAACCCACCGCCTCCTCAGTCAGGATGTCCACTTCAAGGATCTCGGCTTGCTGGTGGTGGACGAAGAACAACGTTTTGGTGTGAAACACAAAGAACGCCTCAAGGAATTCCGCTCCGCGGTGGATATCCTTACCCTCAGCGCCACGCCCATCCCGCGCACCCTTTACCTGGCCCTCGCGGGGGCGCGTTCGATGTCGGTCATCGAAACCCCACCCGCCGACCGCCGACCCATCGAAACCATCGTCCAAAGCTACCACGCGGGCATCGTCAAAGACGCCATCCAAGCGGAAGTCGACCGAGGCGGACAAGTCTTCTACCTCCACAACCGCGTCCAGACCATCGAAGCCGTCGCCGATACCATCCGCGAGATGCACCCCAAGCTTCGCGTCGCCGTCGGACACGGGCAAATGACCCCCCTCGCCCTCGAGAAAATCATGACCCGTTTCGTGGCCGGCGAATTCGACGTCCTCGTCTGCACCACCATCATCGAATCGGGCATCGATATCCCCAACTGCAACACCCTCATCATCGAAGGCGCCGACCGCTTCGGCCTTTCCCAACTCTACCAAATCCGCGGACGCGTGGGGCGTTTCAAACAGCAAGCCTACGCCTACCTCCTCCTCCACCGCCACGCCGCCCTCGTCGATCAAGCCCACAAACGCCTTAACGCGCTCAAACAACACAACCAACTCGGCGCAGGCTTCCGCATCGCCATGCGCGACCTCGAGCTGCGCGGCGCGGGCAACCTCCTGGGTTCCCAACAAAGCGGCCATATCGCCGGAGTGGGTTTCGAACTCTACTGCCAACTCCTCAAACAATCCGTCGCACGTCTCAAAGGCGAACCCGGCGCGGACCGCATTCGGGCGGAAGTCCAACTCGACTTCCTCAGCGAAGGCGCAGAACTCCCACCCACCTATATCGCCGAACCGCGCCTCCGTATCGACCTCTACCGCCGCCTCGCCCTCGCACCAGACATCGATACCCTCAGCGCCATCGCAGACGAAATGCGCGACCGCTTCGGCAAACTCCCCCCGCCCGCCCGCATCCTCCTCGCCGTCAGCGAAATCCGCGTCCGTGCCGAAGCCGCGGGAGTCCGACGGGTCGAGACCGAAGACGACCGCCTCAAATGCTACCGAGCCCGAGGCGGAAAAGAACCCTTCCTAAAAAACGGAAGCCGCTTTCCCCGCTTGACCGCGACCACCACTCTTTCAAGACTGAAAGAAATTCAAACCTTCCTCAAACGCCACGCGCGACCATCATGATCCACCGCCTCCGCCTCCTTTCCCTCGCCGCCTGCCTCAGCTTCGGTACCCTCACCGCCCAAGAAGAGGACCGCTCCATCAGCCGACTCGGCAACAGCATCGCCGCTATCGCAGAAGGACAGATCATTACCCTCGAGCAACTCCGCACCGAACTGGAACCCATCCTTCCCCGCCTCCGTCTCGAATCCAAAACCACCGAGGAATTCAATAAACGGCTCAACGAAATGAGCCAACAAATCCTCCAGAATCGCATCGACCGCATCATCATCGTTAAAGCCGCCCGCGACAAAGGTCTCATCATCCCCCAGTCCTACATCGACTCCGAATATGACGACGTCATCGCCAGTGACTTCGACGGCGACCGGGGCAAATTCATCCGTTACCTCAAGCAACGCGGCGAAACCCCCCGCGATTACCGCAAACAAATTTACGAACGCGTAGCCGTGAGCGTCATGCGTCAACAAAACCGCAAATCCGAAACCGAAGTCAGCCCCGAGCGCATTCAGGAATTCTACCTCAGCAACAAATTCCGCTTCTACCAGGAAGAAGCCATGCGCCTGAGACAAATCATCCTCACCCCCGCACTCGGACAAGTCCCCGCCGACCTCGAAGCCACCACCACCCGGATCATGCAAGCCCTTGAAGACGGACGCAACTTCGGCGACCTCGCCCGCGAATACAGCACCGACAACCGTTCCCGCACAGGCGGCGACTGGGGCTGGATCAAAAAAGCCGACATCCGCCAGGAACTCAGCACCGCCGCCTTCGCCCTCCAACCCGGCGAATACAGCCAACCCGTCACCCTCGGCGAAACCACCTTCATCCTCTACTGCGAAGAAAAACGCGAAGAGAGCATCCAACCCGTCAGCGAAGTCCGCAGCATCATTGAGAACATCCTCTCCGGCGAAATCGCCCGCGAAAACCAAGAACGCTGGCTCCAAGAACTCCGCGAAAAAGCCTATATCAAATACTTTATTTAGGGCGCGGATTGAAAGCTTTTAATTCCCTACTCCCCTCTGCGTCCTCGGTGTCTCGGTGGTGAAAAAAGCGGCAGGGGTGCGGCTGCTAGGATCCTGTTCCTTGGCGTCCGCTTCCACCTACGCC
>JAACDB010000016.1 GCA_009937095.1 Verrucomicrobiota bacterium | reverse complement strand
GGTACCGCTAATTTCCTTTCGCATCTCCTGTAGTTCGCTGTTGAGGGTCTCGTAGAGACGAAGCATTTCTTTAGCGGATCCGTAGAGTTTTTTACCTTCGTTGGTGAGACGAAACTGTTTTTGGCTGCGGTCAACAATGAGTACCTTAAAATGTTTTTCCATACCGC
Source organism: Verrucomicrobiota bacterium (assembly GCA_009937095.1). Taxonomy (GTDB): domain Bacteria; phylum Verrucomicrobiota; class Verrucomicrobiia; order Opitutales; family Coraliomargaritaceae; genus UBA7445. Next base: position 21,614 of record JAACDB010000016.1, on the reverse strand, counting down.
GCAGTTGTTGACTAACAGCGGATTGGGTGATGCCGTTGAGTTTGGCGGCGCGTGAAAAACTCTCGCTTTCCACTAAATCTGCGAAGACTTTGAAATTTTCGACGTGCATTTGAATCGGAACTATAAAGTTAGCTAATAAGAAAAACAAACAAAGAATCAGGAAAACTTATGTTGTTTTTTATGATAAATAAAACTACTAACCAATCATGATCGGGTTAGAGGTATTTAAATCGAATTTGGAGGCTCTACAAGCGCGGATGGCTGCGGCGTGTCGGGCTTCGGGTCGCGCGGACGACTCAGTTTCCTTGCTACCGGTTACCAAGAACCATGGGGTCGAAGCGGTGCGCTACGCATATGATGCGGGCTTGTATGCGGTGGGAGAAAATCGTGTACAGGAAGCAGCTTCAAAACGGGCAAAGGTGTCGGGCATGCCATTGCGATGGGAATTAATTGGTCATTTACAGTCAAACAAGGCTAAGGAGGCGGTGGCGGTTTTTGACCGTATTCAGTCCGTGGATTCATTAAAGTTATTGGAGCGCTTGAATCGTTTGGCGGGTGAGGCGGGCAAGTGCTTGCCGATTCTGTTGCAATGTAACGCTGGTGCGGATCCCCGAAAATACGGTTTTCCAGTCGATGCGCTGGAGGGGGCGCTGGAGTGTGCTTTGGGGGGGGAGCATATAAAGGTTGAAGGTTTAATGACGATTGCGCCTCTGGATGATGCTCCAGAAGCGGCGGCAGATTGTTTCGGTCGATTGCGCGAATTACGTGACCATTTAAGCGCGCGTCATGGGATTGAATTAAAGGAATTATCGATGGGTATGACCGGTGACCTCGAAGCAGCGATTGCAGCCGGTTCGACTCAAATTCGAGTCGGTACGGCGCTTTATGGCCAACGCGCCTATCCTGCCGCTTAATAATTGGCTTTCAAAGGACGGGGGTGCCAGTCTAGTTTGTAGGGGAAGCACGGCGAACGTCCGTCTCTAATTGGTGCATGAATACGGAAAAAACCTATACTCTTGAGGATCTTGAACATCTGGAATTTCCGGGAACGGCTCTAGCGGTACTGGGTGATCCGGTGAAGCATTCTTTGAGTCCGGTAATGCACAATGCTGCTTTGGCTGTTTTAGCGGAGTCCGATGTGCGCTTCAAGGACTGGGTCTATTACCGGTTTGAGGTGCCGGCAGCGGCATTAGTGGAGGCTTTGCCGCGTTTTCACGCCAAGGGTTTTATGGGACTGAATTTAACAGTGCCGCACAAGGTACTGGCTCTGGAATTTATCGAATCGCTTTCCGCAGAGGCCGAGGCAATGGGTGCCGTCAATACCCTCAAGCGTACGGAATCCGGTTGGGAAGGATTTAACACCGATGGTTACGGAATGGAGCGCGGGTTAAACGAAGAACTGGGTTTGGCTTTGCGTGATAGCGAAATCATTCTTGTGGGTTCTGGTGGGGCGGCGCGGGCGGCGGCAGCACAATGCCTGCGTTCGGGTTGCGCTAAACTTTATTTGGGGAATCGCTCGCAAGCACGTTTGGCGGGGCTTTACAAAATTTTGCGGGATTTGAATACTGGTATTCCGATAGAAACTTTTGAGCTGAATGACCTGCCGAGGGATTTGTCGGAGACGGGGGTATTGATTAATGCCACTTCTTTGGGTCTTCGTGGTGAGGATCCGGCACCGATTGCGGTGGCTGGATTAACAAATGGCTGGTCGGTTTATGACATGGTTTATAACCCGCCGGAGACCCGCCTGTTAATGGAAGCGCGGGCGGGCGGAATGGCTACTGCAAACGGACTTTCAATGTTGGTGCATCAGGGTGCGCGCGCTTTAGAGCTTTGGACGGGCGCAATAGTGGACGCTGATAGGATGCAGGCGGCGGCTGAAGGAGCCTTGGCAAAAAATAGAAAGGATCCGGGCGATGCTTGAAAATTTTGAAATTTTAAATGCGGAAGCCGGATGGTTTTTTCCGCTGCTGGCTTTTGTATTTGGCGCGGTGGTCGGCAGTTTTTTAAATGTCTGTATTTATCGTATTCCGCAGGAGCGGTCGGTGGTCCACCCGCGTTCAAGTTGTGCCTGTGGCGCGTTGATAGCCTGGTATCACAATATTCCGATTCTGAGTTGGTTATTTTTGCGGGGTCGCGCCGCTTGTTGCGGTGGATCTTTCAGTCCGCGTTATCCAATGGTGGAATTGTTGACGGGTTTGTTTTTTTTGGCGAATTGGATTCTCTTTTCACCGTTGCTTGCGGTTGTGGGCATGCTTTTTGCGGCTCTGCTGATCCTGGCTACTTTTATTGATCTCGATCATATGATTATTCCGGATCGTTGCTCCATCGGGGGGATGGTGCTGGGGGTTGTTATTTCTTTTCTGTTGCCTGAGTTACACGGTCACGAAGCTATTAGCTTGGCTGCGCATCTCGAATCGGGACTGAATGCCATCGTCGGGGCAATCGTGGGTGCGGGCTTGGTTTATTGGATCGCTGTCTTGGGAGAGGTGGTCTTTAGGAAGCCGGCTATGGGAGAGGGAGACGTAAAATTCCTCGGATGCATCGGTGCTTTTTGTGGTTGGCAGGGCGCAGTATTCGGTATGTTCGGGGGAGCGTTGATTGGTTCGGTGGTGCTTTTACCCATCCTTTTGTTGGGGCGCATTTTCGGCTGGGAACAAACGGTGTTGGGGGAGGATGGAAGCCCCGTAGAAGAAAAAGTAGCTTTTGGGTCACAGGTACCCTTTGGGCCGATGTTGGCAGGTGCGGGCTTGCTTTATTTTCTCATCTTAAGTCCGCAGGTGGACGCCTATCTGGCGGATTTCGTGACGCTTCTCCGTACTTTCTAGGTAAGCGAATTCCGGATAATTTCACAAAAAAAACTTGGCATGTGTGGCGGGTACGCTAACTTCCTCGGTTCAGTCATTGGACGGTGGGATATGCAAGTGGCTAAAGCACGCAGACTGTAAATCTGTTCTCGTATGAGTTCGCTGGTTCGAATCCGGCTCCCACCACCATTTAAAACCCGTTCGCAGGAACGGGTTTTTTTGATTACTGACCAAAGAGTTTTATGAGTTCATTGACGCCACGGTCGATGATTTCCTCTTTAGTGGTCTCGAGTGCGGCTTTGCCGGTTTCGCCAATAGCTTCACCGGATTCACCAAGGAATTCGGAGGTTTGCTCGATGGCGGGACCGACGACGTTAAGGATTTCCTGAAGGATCTGCTCGCCGATTTCTGCAAAGGAGGGGCCGTCTTTAGCACCGATATTCTGGAAGGCGAGGTCTGGCATGGGAACGTCGATACTGAGGCCTAAGACGCCGGCATGAACGGTTCCACCTTTGATTTGGAAATCTTCAATGATGACCTTTTTGGCGGATTTGCCTGAAGTAGGCTGAATTTCGGTGTTTTCCTGCCCGCTCCCAGGAAGGCTTTCTGTGAAGGATTGGATGTTGTCTAGAAGGTCTCGAAGGTTAGAACCCTTTAGGGTTTTCTCGTAACTGATTTTTGGTTCATCGATGTATATTTTCTCAACGATGATGGTGTCGCTGGCGAGACTACTTGGTTTGATGTCGACCTTAATTTCTTCAAGTTCGAAGATGTTTTCCTGTTTATAGCCTGTGGGATTTCCGACCTTGATTCCAGAGAGGGTGCCGCTACCGGAGGTGAGTGAGAAATCCACTTGTTCAACAGCGACTTCAGTCTGGGTAACTTTGGGGCCGAGGGTGTTGATGGCGGTCTCTACCCCTTTGTTGAGAAAAGCGCTACCAAAGAAGATTGCTACAATTAGAGATAAGGCTACTAGGCCCAAGAAAAAGAAAAATATTTTTTTAAGCATAATATTGTACTTGTTAAAAATGCTTAGCGCTTATGTGGCGGAGTGCGAGCGAAAAATAGGGTGCTTCTAATTGCTTTACCTCGCTTGTGGATCGGATAGATTTTGAAAAATGAGTAAGGAAGATAAGAAGAGCCTTGAAGTAGGACGTGCGGTCATGCGTGCGGAGGCGGCTGCAATTGAAGCCTCGGCGGGTCGGCTGGGCGGTAAATTTGAGGCGGCGGTTGGAATTTTACAAGGTGCGCCCTCGAAGGTGGTAGTTTGCGGAATTGGAAAGTCGGGTCATATTGGTTCCAAATTGGCGGCGACGCTTTCAAGTAGTGGAACGCCGGCGGTATTTCTGCATGCGGCAGAGGCGATTCACGGTGATCTTGGGCTCTATCAGTCGGGTGATCCTACGATTTTGCTATCCAAGAGTGGCAGTACCGAGGAGTTGTTGAAGCTTTTGCCCTTTTTCCGGAAGCAGGCATCGCCGATTATCGCAATTGTTGGTAATATTGAATCTCCGATCGCGGCGGCAGCAGATGTCGTGCTGGACGCCAGTGTGGAGCGTGAAGCGGACCCCTTGAATTTAATGCCGACTTCGAGCTCGACGGTGAGTCTGGCGCTGGGTGATGCGCTGGCATCGGCGCTGGTAAAAGCGCGTGGATTTACGGCAGAGGAATTTGCGGGCTTCCATCCGGGAGGGCAACTGGGACGTAATCTTTTGCTGACGGTTGGCGACGTGATGCACCCGCTGGAACGGGTGGCAAGGATGCCCGAAACGGCAACGGTGCGGGAGGTTGTTATAGAGATGTCGCGCTGTGCGTTGGGGGCGGCCTGCATGATTGATTCGAAGAATCTTTTGTTGGGGCTTTTGACGGATGGTGATATACGGCGTTTGCTGACCTCGGAAGAAATAGATTTGGGCGCGGCGGTGGACGCTTACATGACGCGCGAGCCGCTCACCATCCATAAAAAAATGACTTTAGGGGAGGCGGTTCGCCTCATGGAGACCCGTAGTTCCCAGATCTCGGTTTTACCGGTAGTCGAAGCTGAAACGGGAGTCTTGCAGGGGCTTTTCCGTTTGCACGACGCCTACCAGCCCAATTTTTCCTAGGGACATGATGCAATAACCGCCAGTGGCTTCCCGTGAATGGGCTGTTCTACTCTTTGGAGGGCTCACGATGGTATTTACGGCCTGGGCCTTTTCGGGGATGATGAATTGGTCGATCTACGCACTTTTAGCGGGCGGTCTATTGACCTTGTTGGCGGCGGTAGTACCTCTGCCGGAGCGTTGGAATGGGTTGGATGGGCGGCATGATAACCGGGATAATATTCTGCGCTTACTGCGCTTTCCTTTCTTTTGGATCAGTTGCCTCTTCTTGATTTATATTGGGATTCAGGGGCTCAATCCAGAGTGGGAGCAGAAGTATGTCGGGACGGCATGGTATATAGAGCATTTACCAGAGGAATCCTATGTGGCCTGGTTGCCGTCCGGGGTAAGCACTGAATATAAACCGGTAAGTGCCTTGCGGGTTTTTCATTTTTACTCAGCCGCCTTTGCGTTGGCCTGGGGCTTATGGGTCGGCTTGCGCCGCAGGAAAACGGTATTAGTGGCCTTGTGGGCCTTTACGCTGAGCGGGGTCTTGATGTCGGGGGTGGCAATCATTCAGAAATATATGGAGGCATCCAAGGTGCTCTGGTTAATAAAATCCTCAAATCCTCAATTCTGGGGTTCCTTTTTTTATCGAAACCATGGGGTTGCTTTTCTGATTTTAGTCCTGATTGCCTGCGCCTTCCTGTATTTCTATCATTACAATAAGAGTCAGCGGCACATGCAGCGGGGCGGGCCTTATCTTTTACTAATGGTCTTTGTCTTCTTGGTGGCGCTTTCAATTGCCCTGGCACTGTCTCGTGGAGGCATCCTATTTGGCTCTGCTTTCATAATCTTTTTTATGCTGTGCGCAGGATTGCGCAGCCTTTTCAGTCAATCTACTTGGCAAGCAGCATTCGCCTCACTGATGGTTTTGGCCCTTCTAGGAGGGGCTGGATATTCAACGCTACGTTACATTGATGTAGAGGCGATTGAGCAACGTTTTGGCGATGTTGAAGCAACGATTGAGAATATCGACTCAGATAAACGCGTGCTCTGCACGAAGATAACCTGGAAGATGGCAAAGCAACGTTTGGCATATGGCTGGGGAGCCGGGAGCTGGAGCTACATTTTCCCGATGTACCAGAAGAGCTATCCCGGATTGTTCTACCTTAGGTACCATTGGAAACGCGGTTGGTACGGACGTAACTACTTTATCTATGCGCACAATGATATCGTTCAATTTTTGGCGGAATACGGAATCGTGGGTGGTAGCATGGTTGTGTTGGGCGGCGCTTATTGGGGTTTTCTAGCCTTGTTTCGCTCCAAGGGAAATCGCATGGCGGCGCTTGTTCTTTTTGCGGGGGCGGGTGTTATCCTCGGCCACGCCTTTGTGGAGTTTATTTTCCAAAGCCCTGCATACTGGGTGGCGCTAAACGGCTTGGCCTGCCTCAGTTGCAAATTACTGGTGCTGCACCGCGCTCGCTTGGTTGGGCCGGGTTAATTTTCCGTGGGTTCGTTTAGGTAGCCTGAGCTGAGTTGTTCGATGATGTAGTCCTTGGCCTCTTCGACGCTGTCCACGATTTTAATGAGTTTGAGATCTTCGGGCGAGATGGTGCCCCATTCGACCAGTGCTTTAAAATCGATGACCCGCTCCCAGAATTCGCGGCCGTAGAGAACAATCGGTGGTACTTTATCGGTCTTCTTTGTTTGAATGAGTGTGAGTGTTTCAAAGAGTTCATCCAGGGTGCCAAAGCCACCGGGGAAAGCGATCAGGGCTTTTGCCATGGAAACAAACCAGTATTTACGCACGAAAAAGTAATGAAACTCAAAGCTTAGCGCCTCCGGGATATAGGGGTTCATGGATTGCTCAAAAGGCAGGCTGATCCCGAACCCGACCGATTTGGCCCCTGCGTTTGCGGCGCCACGGTTGGCGGCTTCCATGATGCCGGGACCACCTCCCGAACAAATGGTGAAACGGTCGTGGTCTTCACCGGGTAGATTCATAGACCATTGCGCCAGAGCTTCTGAAAGTTCTGCAGCTGCATGGTAGTAGGGTGCCGTGCGCAGCAAAGTCTCCGCTTGATTGCGTCTTTTTAGTAAAGCCGCATCCGGGGTAGCCTGCGTTTTGATTTGTTCGTTGATAGCTTCCAGTTCTTTAGCGGCGGTTTTGGCGTCCGTTAGCCGCGCAGATCCAAAAAGAACAAGGGTATCACGTATTCCAGCAGCTTCCAGACGGATGCCGGGCTCAGTCATCTCGCAGAGGATGCGTATTTGCCGGGCGGCGTCAGAATTGAGGAAATCGAGGTTTTTATAGGCCTTCAGGGGCCATTCTTCACGCGAGGTGTCGTTGGAAGTGGTCATTTTTTCAGTTAATGGGTTGTATTATAAGCTGTGGGAAGCTGCTGGGGCTGACAACAATTTCCCGTAGGCCATTTTTTGTGGTTGCGGGTAGGGGTAGCACGGTTTGTTTTTAAGCCTTTACCGCAATCAGTCCAACTACCCGAATATTACCCACATGCACCTGAAAGAGATCTCCATTAGTGGATTTAAGAGTTGTGCTGACCGCACGCGTCTGGATTTGCGACCGGGAGTTACGGCAGTGGTCGGCCCGAATGGTTGCGGCAAGAGCAATATCGTTGATGCCATCCGCTGGGTATTGGGTGAGCAAAGCGCAAAGGCACTGCGGGGAGCTTCCATGCAGGACGTTATCTTTGAGGGAAGCGAAAAGCGCCGCGCCCTCCCGTTTTGTGAAGTGGCTTTAACGTTTACGGATTGCGAAGCCGAACTTGGGACTGCCTTTAACGAGGTCGAGGTTTCGCGGCGCGTTAACCGTGAGGGTGGAAGCGAGTATTCCATCAACGGCAAGACCTCGCGCCTAGAAGACATCCAGCGACTCTTTGCCAACACCGGGGTAGGGCGGGTTTCCTATTCCTTCATGTTGCAGGGGCAGATTGACCAGATCCTCTCCACCAATCCTGCAGAACGCCGCGTGATTTTTGAGGAAGCCGCGGGCATCACGCTTTACAAAGCGCAACGTAAGGAAGCGCTCAACAAACTTGCCTTGGTCGATGCCAACCTTGCCCGCGTCACAGATGTGATCGAAGAGGTCAGTCGCCAGATTGGTTCCTTGAAGCGCCAGGCCAGTAAAGCCCTGCGCTATCAACGTTTAAACCATCGCTATGCACACCTCGACTTGGCTTATGGAGCGTACCGCCACGCAAATTTACGCGAGTCTATTGAACAGGTTGCTACCCGCGCAAAAGCGCTGCAAGAAACCCTTAAAGTACACCGTGAAAGTTTAGTGGGTGAGGAGACTACGCTTGCGGAACAAAAGACCGCCCGCGCGGAAAAATTTGAAGCGATGCAGGAATTGCAACAACGCGTTTACAACCTCCGCTCCGAGAAAGAAAACGCCGAGAATCAGTCCGAATTTGCCGGAATCCGTACTAAGGATTTGCAAGGTCGAATTGAGGATTTTAAAGCCGAGATAGCGGATCTTGAGGCACAGAAAAATGCGCTTGCTAGTCGCGCCCAGGACGCCACCCAGAACAAACAATTGCAGTTGGAGGTTGTCGATGATTCCGACCGAATTTTTCAGGATCACAGTAACGAATTAGTCAAGGCACAGGAAGCTCTAGGGGAAATGGAGGCCGAATTGCAACAGAGTCGCCAGGAAGTCCTCCACGCCGAAAACCGTATCAATCGTGCGCGTTCCTCCTGCACTACGCTGGAAGTCGATCTCAAGACCTATCAAGTTAAACATGCCGCTTTGAATGAAACGCAGTTGGAACTGAAGGCCCAATCCGAGGAACTGGAAAAAGCACGCGGGGAATTGGATACCTTGCTGGCAAAACGCAAAGCGGAAGTCGCGCAGGGTGAAGCTAGTTTTGGATCTGCCCGCGAACGCGCTACTGCAACATTGGCGAACTTTCGATCTATTCAGGAAAAAATCCAGGAACAGGATCGCGGGATCGCCCGTAAGGCAGCGCAACTTCATATTCTCGAAGGCCTTCAGGCAAAGTTTGAGGGCTTTGGGGAAGGTGCCAAGGCCATCCTTGAAGACCGCCTCGGAGAGACTATTTCCAAGGACAGCGTGTCGATATTATACAAGGCATTGAAGGTGCAACCGGAATACACCAAGGCTCTGGAAGTCCTCCTTGGGCCGGCCATGGAAGCTCTGTTCGTTGGGGATCCAGGGAAGGCACTTTCCGTGATCGGAAAACTGGATGCCGAATCGATGGGTCGCGCCTGTTTGCAAATTGATGTTGAAGCTACTTCAGCCACCCCTCGTGTTGAACTCCCCGAATCCATCCGTCCGGCTGCCTCGGTAATCACGGTGCGAGATGATGCCCTATATATTCCCGTGCAGCGGCTTCTCGCAGGTTGTTACTTCGTTAAAAACCTCAACGAGGCGGTTGAATTCTGGAAAGCGCATCCCGAATTTAATTTTCTCATGGTGGCAACGGCGCGGGGTGAGGTACTTGATTGCCGCGGGTTGATTCACGGCGGACGGGCTTCAGGTCAGCAATCCTCCAGTGTCCTTGAACGGGAAGTGGAAATCCGCCGTCTGCGCAGTGAAATTGAAAGCGAGCGCAAAGACCTTAATCAAATGCGCTCACAGGCGACGCAAGCCGAAGAGGAGCGAGAGGCTGCCGAGGCGAATGTCGAATCCACACGTCAACGGCTTTCAGAACTTTCCAACGAACTGTCTGCGATGACGGCAGATGCGCGTGGACAGGTTGACAAATTGGAACAAAACAAATTAAGCCGCAGTTCCGGGGAGGCGGGTATCAAAGCCCTTGATGTACATCATAGTGAGGCCATCAAGGCCCTTGAGGATGCAAAGAAGGAACTGCAGGCGGCGGAAAAGGGACTTGAGGAAAGCCGTGGGGCTGTGGCGCAGGTAGAGGACGCTATTTCAAAAGCTCGTGAAAAACGCGAAACCAAGCGTGAAGCGCTCGCAGATGTACGCCTTGAATTGGCAGAAAAAAAGCAACGCTTGGAGACCCTTGATCGTTCTCTGGGCGAAGTAAAGCGCGAGTCTGCAGACTTGCAGGAGCGCATTCTTCGCCGGAATCAGGAAATCGATACCCTTAACGAGCAGATTGCCAAATTAAACGGCACGGCAGAAGCCGAGTCTGTAAAGAGTGCAGAATTGAACCGAACGCTGGAAGTTGCGATTGCGCAGCTCGAAAGCGACCGTCATGCAATGAAGGCACTGGATGCCGAGCTTTCCGGCCGCGAGAGCGCCCTTGCCGAGCGGCGGGAGGCCAGTCGCGGGGAGGAACAGGAACTCAGTAAACTGGAAGTGCGACTTGCGGAGGAGCGTTCGCAAATTGGCTTTATCGAAGAAAATTCCCGTGATACGCACCAGACGAATCTCGCTGCAATCGACTGGAAAATGGAACTCTGGGAAGCGGCGGTTGAATTTGAGAAGCGCGTCAATCTTGACGAGATGGACGACCCCGATCAAATCGCCGCCCAGCCAAAAGTAGAGCGTGGCGAACCCAGCGAGGAAGCGCTTGCGGAAATGGATCAGACCGACTGGGGCAGGGTTGAAGAAGAGGTGCGTGAATTGAAAGGGCGTCTCGCCAGTATGGGCCCCGTTAATCTTGAGGCCATTGGCGAGTATACCGACCTCAAGGAACGCCATGATTTTCTTAAGAATCAGAGCGAGGATCTTTGGAATTCCAAAAATGCTTTGGTACAGTCCATTGATTCCATCAACGAGACTTCCCAAAACCTCTTTCGCGATACCTTTGAGCAAGTGCGTAAGAACTTTGCCTTTACCTATGATAAGCTCTCTGGTGGCGGCTCGGCTGACCTCAAATTGATTGATGCCGAGGATCCCCTTGAGTCCGGAATTGAAATCATTGCGCGGCCTCCCGGAACGCGCCTTAAGAGCGTGACGCTTCTTTCCGGCGGGCAACGTACCATGGCTGCGGTCGCGCTTCTCTTTGCGATTTATTTGGTTAAACCCAGTCCCTTCTGCGTGCTCGATGAAATTGATGCGGCTCTGGACGATGCCAATATCGGGCGGTTCTGCGAAACCTTGCACGGGTTTACCGACAAATCCCAGTTCCTCATCATCACGCACAACAAACGCACCATTTCCAACGCCGACACGGTCTTTGGGGTCACCATGCCTGAAAAGGGTGTTTCTACGCTCATCTCAATGCGCTTTAATAAAGATAACAGCCGCCGCGAAACCGTGGGCGCTTAAATCCGCAACCGATCTACCCGCCAGTGACTTATCCCGGGCTCGATATCATTTTCCTCTTTCTCCTTACTGCCGGGGTCGTTCTTCTAGTTGCCCTTTGGATCTACTATGACCGGCGCGATAGCCAGCGCGAAACCGAGGGGCGTCACGACGTAATTTACCACTGCATCAAATGCAGCCAAATCTATACCGGGGCACATGGTAGTGAAGAATGCGATTGCCCCAAGTGCGGCTTTTGTAATGGTCGCCTACAATTCTAAAACTTTTTTAGCACACTCCTTGCTTTACTAGAAACGATTTATCCAAACCATCCATGGCAGAACATATTGCAGTCCTCGACTTCGGTTCCCAATACACGCAGGTCATCGCCCGCCGCATTCGCGAATTGAAGGTGCTTTCCCGTATTTATCCTTATAACACCAAGGCTGCCGATTTGAAACGCGCGGGCGTTAAAGGCATTATCCTTTCCGGCGGTCCTTCCTCCGTTCTTTCGAAAGGCTCCCCGAGCCCGGATCGCAAAGTTTTCCAGATGGGGCTCCCCGTGCTTGGCATTTGTTACGGCGAGCAACTTATGGCTCACCTCCTCGGTGGCAAAGTCGCCAAAAGCACACATCGTGAGTTCGGGCACGGCACCCTCACCATCAAGAAGAAGGGTAAATTATTCACCGGCTTACCTAAAAAAATCCGCGTGTGGAATTCTCACGGCGATCGCCTGGAAGCCCTCCCTCCCGGCTTTGAAGCAATCGCTTCCACGGAAAATTCCCCCTTCGCCACTATCCAGGACGCGAAACGCAACTTTTTCGGCATGCAGTTCCACCCCGAGGTGGCGCACAGCGAAATGGGCATGGAAGTCCTCGGAAACTTCATCCTTAAGATTTGCAAATGCGACCACAACTGGTCCATGGCCAATTATATTGAGCATTCCATTCGCCAAATCCGCGAAACCGTCGGCGACCAACGCGTTATCCTCGGGCTCAGCGGCGGGGTAGATTCTTCCGTAGCTGCCGCCTTGATTCACCGCGCCATCGGCAAACAACTCACCTGCGTCTTTGTCGACAACGGACTCCTGCGCCTCCACGAACGCGAACAAGTTGAGAAACTCTACGGCGACCACTTTGACCTCGACCTCCGCGTGGCGCGCAAAAGCAAACTCTTCCTTGACCGCCTCAAGGGTGTTGCCGATCCCGAGCGCAAGCGCAAGATTATCGGCAACACCTTTGTCGAAGTCTTTGATGAGGCCGTTACCAAGCTCAAAAAGCATGGCAACTATGCTTTCCTCGCTCAGGGAACCCTTTACCCCGACGTTATTGAGTCTGTCTCTATCGAAGGCAACCCCGCCGCCCTTATCAAGAGCCACCACAACGTAGGCGGTCTTCCCAAGCGCATGAAGCTCAAGCTCCTTGAACCGCTTCGCGAACTCTTTAAGGATGAAGTCCGCGAATTGGGTTCTGAATTAGGCCTCCCCAAAGAAGTTGTTTGGCGCCAACCCTTCCCTGGACCCGGCCTCGGTGTTCGCGTTATGGGACCGATCCGCAAGTCCAACCTCGACGTCCTGCGCAAGGCCGACGCCATCCTGCACGAAGAGATGATTGCAAGTGACCTCTATTACAAAGTCTGGCAGTCCTTTTGTGTCTTCTTACCCGTCAAGACTGTTGGCGTCATGGGCGACGAACGTACCTATGAAAACGTGGTGGCGCTCCGCATTGTCGAAAGTGTCGATGCCATGACTGCAGATTGGGCACGGGTTCCCTATGATGTCCTTCGCACTATTTCCAACCGCATTATCAATGAAGTTTCCGGCTGTAACCGTGTGGTCTTCGATATCAGTTCCAAGCCCCCCGGTACCATTGAGTGGGAATAATTTTTTGCAATTAGTGCGAACCAAGCGCCATATCCTGAGTCTATACCCAGTGTAGATGTATCATCTTTGTATAGTATTCGGCCTTGTCATCGCCTCGGTACTCTCCGCGCAAACACCCACTGCCGGCAGTATCATTGAGCGCGCGCGCAAGGCCTTGGGTGCGGAGCCAGCACTTGGAAACATCGTGACCCTTCGCATCGAAGGGCAGGTTATACCCAATGACCCAAAATTGATGCCCGCAAAAATCGTCTTAACGGCCCGCAAACCCTGCTCGCAGCGGCTCGAAATATACGTCGATGATATTCTAGAAACAACCATCCTGCATGGTGGAAAGGCGGTCTTGATTCGCTCGCACGAAAAAGAAGGCATCAGCCAAATGCGAACACTCTCCGAAACCGAGCGGCAATGCCTTGAGCAGAGCACCCGCAATATGTTCAACTTTTATAATCCCGACCACAAGCACGGTGAACTTGCCACCTACGAAGGCATTGCCCGTCACCGCGGCGAGGTCTGCGATGTCATTACCTACACTTGCCCCGCAAACACCAAAACACTCCGTTATTTCTCCCGCAAGGAGGCCAGGCTCGTTGCAACCATTCGTGAAGTTTCCGGTGAACAGGTTGAAATCGTCGAGGAGGGAGACTTGTATGTAGGCGGAGTGCGTTTCCCTCAGGCACAACTTTATTTTCAGGGCAGGCACCCACTTCACCGTATGGAAGTGACCAATGTCATTATAAACGAGGCTCTGGAGGACGGAATTTTCGCTTTTCCCGAGCCAAAGAAATAATCGACCCTGTCTTGCACGCAGGGCGCCGAAGTGTTTGCTTAGGGGCATCATGCAAAAGCTGGAGTTTTCCGACACCCCGAAATTCAAATCTGCCCTGCGTCGTTTCTGCGCCAAAGCAAACGTCACGGGTGACCTTGCTCAAGTCGTTAGTGGAATCCTCAACGATGTCCGTACCGGCGGCGACCGCGCCGTACTGGAGGCAACCGAGCGCTTCGACAATGCCCGGTTAAGCGCTCCCGCCATGCGCGTCGCCCCCGCTGAGCTCAAGGCGGCACAAAAGAGCCTTACCCCCGCTGACCGCAAAGCCATCCGTGAATCCATTGCGATGGTTAAGGATTTTCACCGCAAAACGCTTCCCAAAAACTGGCAGGCAAAAAACGCCCACGGCGCATCTGTAGGGGAACGCTTTTACCCCATCCAGCGCGTGGGTCTCTACATTCCCGGAGGCAACGTGCCCCTTGTTTCCACCGTCATCATGACTGCGGTGCTTGCCAAACTCGCGCGTTGTCCGGAAATTGCAGTATGCACTCCGCCACGCCCCGACGGCACCATAGCCCCCGGCATGCTCGCGGCGCTTTCCATGGTTGGCATTGAGGAAGTGTACAAAGTCGGCGGCGTTCAGGCTATTGGCGCGATGGCCTTCGGTACCAAGACTATCGCCCCCGTCGATAAAATCTTTGGCCCGGGCAACGCCTATGTCATGGAAGCCAAACGGCAGGTACTCGGTACGGTAGGAATCGATCTCCTTCCCGGACCCAGCGAAGTCATGCTTATCGCCGACGGCGCCGCCAATCCTCGCCATCTCGCCGCCGACCTCCTCGCGCACGCCGAACACGGCAGCGGCAAGGAAATCCTTTACTACGCCACCACCAGCAAAGCTCAGGTCGCCAAAGTCGAACGCGCCATCGAGGCACAACTCCCCGCCCTCCGTCACGGGAAGAAATGCGCTGCCATCATCAAGCAACGTTGCCTCGCTATTACCTGCAGCAAGCTCGCGCAGGCCGCCGAAGCCGCCAACTACATCGCCCCCGAACACCTCGAGTTGCAAGTCGCTGATAAATCCTTAGCCGCCCTTAATGATGCCATCACCACTGCTGGCGCTATCCTTCAGGGCTATAACACACCCACCGTCCTCGGCGATTTCACCGCCGGCCCCAGTCACACCCTGCCCACCGGACGCGCCGGACGCTTCTTCAGCGGGCTCCAGGCCACTGACTTCATGCGCCGTTCCAGCACCGTACGCTATGACCCCCGTAGCCTCGCAAAAGCTGCCCCCATCGTGGAAACCTTCGCCCGCCTCGAGGAACTCGACGCCCACGGCAATTCCCTCAAGATACGTCTCTAGTTCATGAAAAAATCCTACGAGGCCAGCGCGCGGGCACAGGCGCATGTTCAATCCCTGCACGCCTACGTGCCCGGCGAGCAACCGCAGGGTGGGGGTTGGACGAAGCTCAATACCAATGAAAATCCCTATCCGCCTTCGCCCGCAGTCGCGCCCGCGGTCGCCAAGGAGGCTGCCAAGCTTCAGTTTTATCCTGAGCCCACCAGCGCGGCTCTGCGTGCGGCGATTGGTGCGGATGCCGATCTTGGCGCGGAGCATGTCATTATCGGGAACGGTTCGGATAACATTCTCGATTTGATCACCCGTTGTTTTGCGCAGACTCCGGGAGTGGGGCACACCGTGCCCAGTTACTCGCTTTATCCCGTGGTCGCGGGGATGTCGGGTCAGGCATTAATGGAAGTGCCCTTCGACCGCTCCATGTGTTTGGATGTGGAAGCCATCGCCGCATTGCAGGCGCGGGTTTTTTTCCTTACCAATCCCAATGCCCCTACCGGAGTAGGCTTTTCGCTCAATGAAATAGAGCAGGTGTTGCAGGCGATCGACGGACTCTTGGTGGTCGATGAAGCTTATGTTGATTTTGGGGGCGAAAGTGCGCTTCCGCTGCTTAAGGATTACGAGAATCTCATCGTGGTGCGCACTTTCTCCAAATCCTACAGCTTGGCAGGAATGCGGGTGGGCTACGCCCTTGCCGCGCCAAAAATCATCGCCTTGCTCGACCGCGTGCGCGATGCCTATAATCTCGACCGTGTTGCGCAGGCTGCCGCCCTTGCGGCTTTTACCGATCGTGAATACTTCGAGACCCGCCGTGGGGAGGTCATCGCCACCCGTGAAAGCACCCGCGCCGTCCTGGATGCGCACGGTTGGTTCAGCTATCCCTCCGTTGCCAATTTCCTCTTTACCGAGCCCAAGAACGCCGCCGGGGAATCCGGGCCCGAAGTCGCTGCCGCGCTCTTTGAGCATCTCAAGAAAAACCGTGTTTTGGTGCGGTATTTTCCAGGGCATCCTTTAACTTGCGCTTTTATCCGCGTCAGCATAGGAACAGATAATCAAATGCAGGCATTTTTAACCGCTGTCCACTCATGGCTGAATCACGCATAGCAACCCTTACTCGTAATACCAAAGAAACTCAGATCTCGATGGAACTCGCGATCGACGGTAATGGCGTCTCGGAAATCGAGACCGGCATTCCTTTTTTGGACCACATGTTAACCCTCTTTGCCCGTCACGGCTTCTTTGATCTAAAGCTCAAGGCGACCGGCGATATTGATGTGGATTACCACCACACTGTTGAAGATACGGGCATCGTCCTCGGGCAGGTGCTTAAGCAAGCCCTCGGTGAAAAACGTGGCATCCGCCGCTACGGGTACTTCCTTCTACCGATGGATGAATCCCTCGCACGGGTTGCTCTCGACCTCTCCAATCGCCCCGCCTTCGTTTACAAGGTTGATTACAAGGACGCCATGGTGCGCGATTTCAGTATCGGGTTGGTGAAGGAATTTTTTCAGGCCTTCGCCAACGAGGCGGGTTGCAATCTGCACATCAATCTCGAATACGGCGAGGAACCGCACCACATTGCGGAGGCTATCTTTAAAGGTTTTGCCCGTGCATTGGATATGGCCACAACTCTAGACCCGCGCCTCGGCGATGCAATTCCCTCTACCAAGGGTAGTCTCAGCGAGTAGGCTGGCTTGGAGTGGTATTGGCATAGCTAAGCGGGATTTATGATGGATTCAAAAAGTGAAGCGAAGGTACTGGTAATTGATGATGACGCAGATTTGCGTTATTCGTTGAAACGGGTGTTGAGCGGCAAGGACTTTAAGGTGCTTGAAGCGGAGAGCGGGGAAGCCGGCCTGAAGGTTGCCTCGGTGGAAAACCCGCAGGTGATTCTTTTGGATAACCGTATGCCCGGAATGACGGGGATTGAAACCTTGCAGCATTTGCGCGGAAAAAATCCGAATGCCATGATCATATTAATGACGGCTTTCGGAACCACACAGACCACCATCGAGGCGATGAAATTTGGGGCTTTTGATTATATCATGAAGCCTTTTGACCCGAAACAAATTGTGGGTTTAACGGAGGCAGCTTTGTCGGCTTCATCGGATTTGAATAAAGCGAGTGCGAGTATGGGCGGAGATACGGATTCTATCGTGAGCGCGGAGGATTTGGAGGGGGGCATTATCGGAAGTTCTGCGGCGATGCAGGCGGTCTTTAAGATTATTGGTCAGGTGGCGGCGAGTGATGCCACGGTGATGGTAACAGGTGAAAGCGGCACTGGTAAGGAGCTGATTGCGCGGGCGATCCACCAAAATAGTTTGCGGGCGAACAAGCCTTACATTGCGGTCAACTGTGCGGCGATCGCGGAGAATTTAATCGAGAGTGAATTGTTTGGTCACGAGAAGGGTGCTTTTACGGGCGCAGCGCAACAGCATCTGGGCAAGTTTGAGCGTTGTGACGGCGGAACCATTTTTCTGGATGAAATTGGGGATATGGCGCTGGCAACACAGACAAAGATTTTGCGTGCGTTGCAGGAGGGTGAGATTCAACGGGTCGGCGGATCGGAAACCATCAAGGTGAATGTTCGGATGTTGGCGGCGACGAATAAGCCGTTGGAAAAAATGGTAGAGGAAAAGACCTTCCGTGAGGATTTGTATTATCGCTTAAACGTGGTACGGGTACCCTTGCCGGCCTTGCGGGAACGGATGGAGGATGTCCCCTCGCTGGTTGATTTTATGCTGAAACGATTGGCGCAGGATAGTAAGGTGGAATTAAAGCAGATCTCATCGGAAGCGTTGACGGTTTTGCAGGCCTATAAATGGCCGGGCAATGTACGCGAGTTGGAAAATTTGATCTACCGCAGTGCGGTTATGGCGCAGGGTGAGTCTATCCTGGTCAAGGATTTGCCAGAGGAAGTCGTCCGGTCTTCAGGCGTAGCCCCGGAGAATAATTCAGATGCGGTGGTATTGGACGATGATGCGGGAGATGGCGACGCTTTGGACGCGGCTTACACGCAACTGCGAGCAGAAAACGATAAGGATTTATTACAGGCGGCGGAGTGCAAAATGATCGCCCTGGCCCTCAAGGAAACAGAAGGCGAGCTTGGTGCGGCGGCGCAGATTTTGGGAATGACACCGGCAACGCTTCGCAAGCGCATCAAGCAAAACGACTTGGGAGCTTGATTGGCTTACTGCCTAAAAGGGGCGAATGGTAACTTGAATCCGTGCTTCGGTGGGAACGCCGAATTTATCTTTGCCGCGAATTATAATTACGTCGCGCAAAGGAAGATTAAAGTTAAGCGGAACCACGCGCAGGAGAAAGTCGACGCGGTTTTTGGGGTCGGCCTCACGGGTGACATCGAGACGCATGGGGTCATATTGGATGCTATCAATCGATTCAATGAAGCGCTCATCCAGATCGACATTGACGGTCTCGGGAGTTTTAAGGCTGTTGGGAGCCCAGTAGAGGATTTGAGGGCGCGCCTCAATAAGGACCGGAATCTGGACGGTAATACGAAGGGTGGAAATAGGCTTGGATTCGCCGTCGAGGTAAACAAAGAGGCGTTCGTAGTGTTTCCCGATGCGTTTACCTTTGTTGAAAATGGCGGTGACTTTACTTTGCCCATTCGGTCGAATGATACGGCGATCGATAAGGGCACTGACGTTGCCGGCGGAGGTTTCAATGCGATCGATACGAACGAGTTCTTTGCCGCTGTTAGTCACCATAAAATGTAGGCGAGCTTGTTCCTCGTTGGGTTTTAGCTCGGCACGCGCTTCAGTCTGATTCCATTTTATAGCGACTTCCGCTTGGCCTTGGCCTGCCCAAAGGGTCAGGCAGGTGAAAATCGATAAAATTTTAGAAATAGAATGCATCTTACGAATAGGCGAAAATGCCGCTCCAATTCATAGCTGGCAAGAATGAAGGAAGCGGCTTTCGTGCTTCACCTGATAATTATTTCTAATTAGTTTTTGAGGATGGAGGTATACAGCTAACAAATAGAGGCGCGTGCGCCGGGAAAATCTACGGTTGAAATCACCGATGCGGTTGTATCCGGACTCAATAAGAGCGGTCTCCGTGCGGGTACGGTGACCGTCTTTTGCTGCCATACGAGTTGCAGTTTAGTGATTATGGAAAATGCGGATCCCTCTGCGCGACGTGATCTGGAGGGTTTTATTGATCGTTTAGTGCCGGAGAACGATCCCGATTTTACCCACACTTTTGAGGGGCCGGATGATATGCCTAGCCACATCAAGATGGCGCTCACGCGCACGGTGGAGGTTATTCCCTTTGTGGACGGGCAGTTGTGTCTGGGAACCTGGCAGGGCGTTTTTCTATGGGAACACCGTGCGCGAAGCCAAACGCGCCGCATCGTCCTGAGTTATCAGGGAGTATCGTGAAGCCTAGCGTGCCAGTTTGAGAAGTTCCTCAATCGCGGGCACATCCTTGATGATCTGACTGGGTTCCGGGCCGACACCAATATAGCGGAGATTAGGGAGTTTTGCGGGACCTTGGTCGCCGTGGTTAGCAACGTCAACAAGGGCCTTGAGCATCCAGGCAACGTAGCTTTGAGCCGTAGCAGGAAGGTCTGCAAAATGCCGCACGGATGCGATGTCTTCGCTCCAACCGGGCAGTTCTTTGTAGACTGCCTGGAGGGTGCGGCGGTAGTTGTCGTCGCGAGGGACGTGGTAAACGGTCTGACCCTCGTTGTCGCGATAGGCGGTGCAAATACGAAGATCACCCTTCCAGTCGCCGGAATAGGAGAGGGCGTCGAGTTTGTTCAGAACGAGATCTTGGTAGCCGCCGTAACGGAGGGCATCACCTTTTTCAACTGCGTCATACCAACCAACCATGCGCTGTCGTCCGGTAGTGGCACCAAATTCAATTTGACGCAATTTCTGGCTAAGGGGGTGATCCAGCTCCATTTCAGAAATAAAGGCATGGGTACCGACCTTGGTATCGTAGGCTTTGCAGCAACCAACGTTGTGGATCGGTTGGGCAGGAATACCAGCAGACTGGAAAAATTCAGGGGTAAAGGTATGGGAAGCGGTGACGTTGGGCGGGAAGCCATGACGTTTGTCGAGCCAGTACGCCTGTCCGAATTCCCCGATGATGTAGCGTCCCTGATCCATTTCGCGCAGGATGAGTTCGCGCACGTCTGTGATTTGCGGAGCGAGTACTTGTCCGGCATTCCAGTAGGTTTCGATAAGGGCCTCGGTTTCGAGAGCGAAGGGTTCGGCGCCTGCAAAGGATGAAAAATCGAAATCAGCGGCGGGCGCTTTTCCGGCTTGGATGATTTCTGTATTGGCGCGTGATTCGGCCTCGCTGAGGGTTGCAAAGAAGGTGGGCCAGCGCTCGGGCGCGACTTGGCAGACGTGTTCAATGATGCGGCAGGTGCGGTCAATACGCTCACGTAATTTTTCGGCAAAGGCATCTTTGGAGCCGAGCAAGTCGGCGTAATAAATCTGAAACTGCCCGACTTCATCTAGATACGCGGGGGTGATGCCGCGACCGGTGGAGCCTCGGGCTTCGCCTCCCGGGAGGCGTTGGCGATAGTCTTCCCATGCAAGGTCGAGGAGGCGGTGACTGAGGTCGGAAAGGAGGCAACGTTCGTCAATAGCCAGGCGTATAAGGGCAGGGTGACCGTGGAGTTCGGCGTAGGTACATTCCCAAAGGAATTTTCGCGGATCCGCTACCACGCCACAACCAATCGGCAAGTGTGGCACTTCAGGGTCGGCGACACCACCGGGGAGCAGGTTCAGCTTCAGACCGGCAACGGTATGTCCGGAGTTTGAACCTCCGTTGACTTTCATGACCGCACCAACCGCATCCGCGCGGCCTGTGGATTCACGGAGCTCGTTGACAATTTCAAGGATGACGCGACCTTTGCCCTCGTCGCCAGTTGAGATGCCGGTGTCGGCAATGAGTTGACTCTGGAATGGAGTGAGCATGCGTTTTACTTACTGGATTCGGTGTCGCTGGTTTTGACAGTAATGACGTCGTGAGGGGCGGATTCGCGTTGTCCGGCGGGGCTAACGCGGATGTATCGGGCTTTCTCGCGCAATTCGGAGAGGTTGGCGGCGCCGAGGTAGCCCATGCCGGATTGGATGCCACCCACGAGTTCGCTGAGGACACCCGAGAGGGAACCAGCAGCTTCTTTGAGGGCCTCGATGCCTTCGGGGGCGGCTTTGGTTGCGATGTCTTTGCGGTCATGCCCGTAACGCGCGGCAGAACCGTCTTTCATGGCGGCGGAACTTCCCATGCCACGGTATTGTTTGTAAAGCTTGCCGTTGATTTCGATGATTTGGCCGGGAGCTTCGTTGCATCCGGCAAGTAGGCTACCGCACATCACGCCATCCGCGAGGGTGAGGGCTTTGACGATGTCACCGGATTTAGTGATGCCGCCGTCTGCGAGAATCGAGACACCTTGTTTTTTGGCGGCAAGGGAAGCGGTATAGAGGGCCGTCATTTGAGGGATGCCAACGCCTGCGACCACGCGAGTGGTGCAGATGGAGCCGG